>CAZWQB010000016.1:0-30659 GCA_964636035.1 uncultured Roseivirgaceae bacterium | reverse complement strand
AGTGGCTCTAAAAACCTCACAGTTCTAAATGATGTTAGTTTCACCTTATACGAAAAAGATACTTTTGCCATTGTAGGCCCTTCGGGAAGCGGCAAAACTACGCTGTTGGGATTATGTGCAGGATTGGACAGCCCCGGAACCGGTACGGTAACGTTGTGTGGCACTGTAGTAAATGCGCTGAACGAAGATGAAAAGGCCCTGCTCCGAAATAAAAACGTAGGATTTATTTTTCAAAACTTTCAGCTTATTCCTACGCTCACAGCGCTGGAAAATGTAATAGTTCCGCTTGAACTTCAAGGTGTAAAACATGCAAAAAACATCGGGTCGGAACTTTTAGAAAAAGTGGGGCTTGGGGAAAGAAAAGATCACTACCCTTCGCAGCTTTCGGGTGGCGAGCAGCAGCGGGTCTCCCTGGCACGCGCTTTTTCGAACAAACCAAAAATTTTATTTGCAGACGAACCTACAGGAAATCTTGATCATGAGACCGGGGAAAAGGTAATAAAACTGCTTTTCGAGCTCAACGCAGATGCCGGCACCACCCTGGTGATCGTGACCCATGATATGGAACTCGCTGAACGGACGCAGAGGGTTTTAAAGCTAAAAGGCGGTAAAATAATTTCTGACCAAAGCGCTACAATCCAGTGAAATATTCCACGCTCTCCCAGCCCAACAGAAAAAGGTGGCTGTTAAAAATGGCCTACAAAGATGGCAAAGCCAGCAGAAGCAGATTGACCCTGCTGATTGCTTCCATCATATTGGGCGTGGCAGCCATCGTGGCCATACAGTCTTTTGGCGACAACCTGAAACAAAACATTCAAGACCAGTCAAAGTCGCTGCTTGGCGCGGACTTGGTGATTGATAGCAATACCCCTATTTCCGAGGAAATCCAGGCGCTGATTGATTCCATTCCCGGAGATAAGGCGAGGGAGCGAAACTTCGCCTCTATGATTTCCTTTCCAAAGAACGATGGGTCGAGATTGGTCCAGGTACGGGCACTGGAGGGGAATTTCCCTTTTTATGGAGAGATTACTACCAGTCCGATAGGTGTGGCTAAAAACTTTCAGCAGGGTAAAAAAGCCTTGGTAGACGCTACCGTCATGCTACAATACAACATTGCCCCCGGTGACGAAATAAAGGTAGGGGAAACTACTTTTGAAATCGCAGGGAGCATTTCGCAGGTACCGGGCCAGTCAGGAATTGCTGCCACAGTGGCCCCGCCGGTTTATATTCCCTTGCAATATCTTGAAGAAACCGGATTGCTCCAGAAGGGAAGCAGGATTGAAAATCTGTATTATTTTAAGTTGCCTGCACAGGTTGACGTGGAGCAATTTGCCGAAAAAATTGAACCTCGCCTTGACAAAGACGGCATAGATGTAGACACGCCGGAATCGACCGGACGCAGTATTGGAAGAAGCTACGAAAATGTGGGTAAATTTTTGAATCTGGTTGCGTTCATTTCACTTTTATTGGGCTGTGTAGGTGTAGCCAGTGCCGTGCATGTTTATATCAAAGAAAAATTAAATTCAGTGGCCATTCTCCGGTGTGTAGGCGCCACCCGAATCCAGACATTCTGGATATTTCTGATGCAAATATTTGGCATTGGGCTGGCCGGATCGATTGTTGGAGCTACTTTGGGAATAGTTTTCCAACAGGTGTTTCCGTATTTGCTACAGGAATTTCTTCCGGTGGCTTTACAGCTTTCGGTTTCTTGGAAAGCAGTCCTTACAGGGATCGGTATAGGCGTAATTACTGCGATATTATTTGCACTGCTTCCATTACTCAGCATCTGGGATGTTTCACCGCTGCGCGTATTACGTGTAACCGAAAACGAAAAATCTACCTCCTGGTCGTCAAAAATCATCGTGTTTCTGCTGATATTCATATTTATCTGGTTGTTTTCTTTCTGGCAGTTAAACGAGTGGGAATACGCTTCAGCCTTTACCGGGGGTGTATTCGTCACCTTCGGGTTACTGGCACTTCTGGCTGCACTTTTTATGCAACTGGTAAAAAGATTTTTCCCTACCTCCTGGAGTTTTGTGGGCAGACAAAGTTTGTTGAACCTGTTCCGGCCTCAAAATCAAACACTCATTCTGATTTTATCTATCGGTATTGGTACTTTCCTGATCAGTACGCTTTATTTTACTCAGGATGCACTTTTAGGAGGCGTGGCCTTTCAGTCGCGTGAAGACGACCCCAATCTGATAATTTTTGACATTCAAAATGATCAGCGGGAGGCAGTGTCTGAAGTGGTATCCAATGAAGGATTGCCTATTTTACAACAGGTGCCGATTGTGACAATGAAGTTGCATAGCCTGAGAGGCAGAAACGTAAAAGACATACAGGAAGATACCACGGAGCACATACGGGACTGGGTACTTCACCGGGAATACCGGGTTACCTTCAGAGATTCATTAAAAGAATCTGAGACCATAATCGGCGGCGAATGGACCGGCAGGATAGATAACCCTGGGGATTCTATTTTTATTTCTTTGGAAGAGGGAGTTGTAGAGGACATGAAGGCAGAAATTGGCGACGAATTGGTATTTAATGTGCAGGGTGTACTGATGCCTACCTACATCGGAAGCATAAGAAAAGTAGATTGGGATCGTCTGCAAACAAATTTTATAGTTTTGTTTCCTGAGGGAGTATTGGAAGAGGCGCCGCAGTTCCATGTAATTACTACAAAAGCTCCGACCAATGAGGCTTCTGCCAGGCTTCAGCAAAGTCTTGTGAGAGAATTCCCTAACGTATCTATTGTAGATCTGAAACAGGTATTGATTACCATAGAAGAGATTATAGGAAAAATTTCCTGGGTAATTAGTTTTATGGCATTTTTCAGCATAGTAACTGGTTTGATCGTGTTGATTGGAGCCATTCGCACCAGTAAATACCAGCGGATCAGGGAAAGTGTGTTGTTAAGGACGCTTGGCGCAAAGCAGAATCAAATCTTATCCATTGCTGCACTGGAATATATGTACCTTGGGGGATTGGCGAGCATTTCAGGTATTTTGCTGGCATTTATCAGTAGCTGGCTGCTGGCATGGTTCAGCTTTGACACTTTGTTTATCCCTTCTTTTCTTCCGTCTTTGCTTCTGTTTTTTACCATCACACTCCTGGCTGTAATCATAGGCTTAAGTAATAGTCGAAGTGTTATCAAAAGTCCGCCGCTGGAGGTTTTGAGAAAAGAGGTATAATTTTCCAGGAGTCGGTCGGCACGCTGAAAAGGAAAAAAAGATCCCCACGAGGTTATTTCGTGGGGGTAAAAATCACTTTTTTACTTTCTTCCTTTTTTGAACTTTTCATAACCTGCTATTTCGTCATCATCAAAATCATCTAGCGACTTGGGCACTCTGAAATTCGGCTTGGACGACTTTTTTACGGGTTTGACGTTGAAAGGGACATCATCTTCAGAAAATTCAGCCACTCCCTTTCCTTTACTAAATTTCTTTTTATTCTCTTCCTTAAATTTTGCAGCACGTCCTTCCTCCTGGCTGACATCCTTAGCAAATTCTTTAATATCTTCAGGATCCGTTTCCCAGGGCTTAGCTCCCGCTTCGGGCTTTTTCCATACCTTTTTTTCATTGTTTTCCTGGCCACCAAACCGGGCAGGTCTTGGCGAAGCGGTACCACCCTCTTTCCTTTCGCTATTGAACGGACGCTTGTAATTTGAATTACTTTTTAAATCATCCCTTCTGTTGTAGGATTTATCGCTATTGTTTCTGTTGTTATTATTTCTGTTATTATTATCCATTACAGTTAATTTTCAAACAAGTGCTATATAATGCAATATAAAAACGAAACTTCGCTTTGTCCAAGAAAATAACAGCACTTTTTGTTCAATGTAAACTTTTCTAAAAAACTTGTCGACTTGCTAAATGTTTCAGCTTTAAAAGAATTCCAGTATATTCCCCCGTTAAGCCCGGTTTGTTTAAATCTATTCATAAATTTGCAATGCCAAAAAATGGAGGCTCATGGCTTATTTGTATTTAAAAGCATTACATATCATTTTCGTAGTTACCTGGTTTTCAGGATTGTTCTACATTGTCAGACTATTTATTTACCATACTGAAGCAACATTGAAATCCAAACAGGAAAGCGATGTGCTGATTCCCCAATACAAGCTCATGGCCAGAAGATTGTGGTATGTAATCAGTTGGCCTTCTGCTGTGCTCACGTTAATATTGGGCTATAGTTTGTTGCATCATTATCTTCCTGTTCCTCCGCTATGGCTTTGGATAAAGCTGGGTTTCGTATTCGGACTGTTTCTTTATCACCTTTATTGCCACAAGATTTTTAAAAATCTTCAACAGGATGTTTACAAGCTTTCCAGCCAACAGCTCAGGGTTTGGAATGAAGTGGCAACGCTCTTTCTATTTTGCATCGTATTTCTGGTTGTTCTCAAAAGCACCCTCGATATGCTTTGGGGAATTTTGGGATTGGTATCTTTGATGATCGTGCTGATGTTAGCCATCCGCTTGTATAAAAAATTTAGAAACCCTGAAAATTAGTATGATATGAACATTCGTTATATTGTTTTTTCGCTTCTGATTCTGCTTTGCATACAGGGCTGTGGTGAAAGAAATACTTCAGATGAGAAGCTGCCTGTTTTAGGAAGAAAAGAGGTGCTTAGCGGTGATACGGTTTATCATACAATTGGCGATTACAGCTTTGTGAACCAGGACAGCATGGTTGTCACTCCGGATACTTTTGAAGATAAAATTTATATTGCCGATTTCTTTTTTACTTCTTGTCCCACTATATGTCCTGTGATGAAAACGCAGATGCTACGCGTGTACGAGGAGTTCCAAAATAATGACGAGGTGGCGATACTTTCCCATACCATAGATCCCGAATATGATACTGTAGCATTGCTACATGACTATGCAGAGCGACTGGGCGTAGAGAGCGATACCTGGCATTTTGTGACAGGAAATAAAGAAGAAATTTACGACATAGGCCAAAGCAGTTATATGGTGACAGCAATGGAAGATGAGGAGGAACCGGGAGGTTTTTTACACAGCGGCGCTTTTATTCTGGTGGATAAGGAAAAAAGAATCCGCGGAATCTACGATGGCACAAAAGAAGACGCTGTTTCTAAATTAATACAGGATGTGCCGCTTTTACTGGCAGAATATGATGGGAAATGACAAAAGGATTTAAATCGATTCTGCTGCTTATCGTCCTTTCAATCACTGCTTGTGGCGGCAATCGGGGAGAAAACGAGAGCAGCAGCAAGTTCAGTAGAGAAGACCAGATAAAACTTCAAAAGTACTATGTAGCGGGTGAGCAACTTTATACAATCTACTGCAATAATTGTCACGAAGACGGTAAAGGACTTGCAAAGCTGATCCCTCCTTTAAAGGATTCTGATTATTTTGCAGAGGACTCCAGTAAACTGATATGTGTTATAAAATACGGGTTAAGCGGCTCCATATCCGTTAACGGCATCGAATATAACCAACCAATGCCTGCCAATGCAAAGCTTACTAACCTGGAAATCGCGACCTTGACGACCTACATCTATAAGGAATTTCAAAACCGGGACAAACTGATATTGCCCAACGAGGTGAATACGGTTTTAGAGGCTTGCGCTAAAGGTGAGGAATAATAGAAGGCTATTTTGAACCTGGAGAATCCTGACGTGCCTGCAGGAAGCTGTCGGCGTTTGCAATAGCTCCTTCCATTTCTCTTTTCACTGTCTTTATTTTTTCTTTTTCTCCCTCGAGGTACTCAAGCGCCTCCTCTGGCGTATTACCACCATCAGGATTAAAATTCCGCATCCAAACCATCATGCTTTCGCCAGCATTTTCCAAATCTGTGATTTTATTTTTTATTTCCAAAATGTCGCTTTCATTGGTTGCTTTTACAGCTTTTAGCTTTTTGCTAAGTGACATGATGTCGTGCATTTTTGGCATTACGTCATCATGAATTTGCATCACTTCACTATACAAAGCTTCCCGGGGAGACAGTGAATCTACATCAACATCAGAAGATGCTTCGTTCGGATTTGAAGTGTTCTGACAAGCAGCACCTACCAGGCTGAACAATAGCAACAGATACAAAGCGTGTTTCACAACGACAAGTTTAAATATTTGCATTCGCCGTATAGATAAAAATGGCTAAAAAGGATATAACACATAAAATGAGCCCCCCCATAAAGATATTATAAGAATACCTCAGGAGCCGGTACTTTCTTGTAAGTACAATTCCCAGATAATATATATCCACGCTCATATTGTCATACAACAATCCCTGATCATTCCGGAATTTCTTTAAATTACTGATAAAGTCGTTCAGCGGCATATTCACAAAATTACCGAAAAAGAGGACGCTCGACTGCTTCTTTTCAATCTTTTCTTTGTCAACCTCTTTGGATGTAACTTCGGGTCGCGCAGATAAAATAGCGAAAATTACTGACAGCAAAGCTGAAACGAGCAGCACCATTATAGGAACCGTAAATCTAATATTTTCAACAAAACTCTGTCCGGAAAAGGTAAATCCTGAACCTACCAGTGCAATGATCACCGACATGATAATGGTATTGATGCTGATCATCATGTTAGCCTTTGCGTCTGCGATAGAACTTAGGTTAATATGTGTTCTATAGGTAGAACGGTACATGGTTTCAATGCCCCGACCCAACTTCTGATCTTTAATTTTCAGCTTATGCTTTTTGTTTCTGGCAGTTTCGTACTTTTTTCTTTGCTGTTGTATGTTGGAATCCCGTTCCTGTCCAAATTTCTTTTGAGCATAATCCGTATAAAACTGTGTGCTTACCAAAAAGTCAATCTGAATTTGTTCCCACTCTGGGTCAGAAAATTTCTTATTTAAAAACCGCTCCCATTCTACGCGTAGCAAATCGGCCCGTTCAAAAAAATTCTCAGTTCCGATATTGATAATATCCGCATCATGAAGAATTTCTTGCAGTAATCCTTTGGGGGTTTGTGTATGCCTGGTAGATAAAATAAGCTCCGCCACCAGGTCACTGGTTTTCTGATTGATTTTGTTTTCAGCAGCAAATTTCTGAAATATTTTTACACTTTCTTCTTCATGGCCCTTGTACTTTTGGATATAGCCTGCATCATGAAACCATGCGGCCATCAGAAGTGCCTCGCGGTCATTATCTATAATGTTGTAGTTTTCTATAAATTCGCGGGTATATGCGGCAACTTCGCGAAAATGATTGAAATTATGATAAACCAATCCATCATCCGCATCATTTTTAAATAAGGTAAAAATATAACTTGAAGCTTTTTCAACGATATCCACGTCTTCTTCCATAATTTGCTTTTGCTGTGAATGTAAAACCATGTTTACAACATATTTATTAGAACCAAAGCTTGATTGTTATTTCAGTTCTCCTAACAATAAGATAAAATAATAGTTTAGGACATAATTAAAACCAACGCTACTTTCGTAAATAATTTTTTAGGACTAGCGGACAATGTCAATTTGAAGTTATAAAAATTTAACCAATTTTTTGGGCAACTTTCAAATTATCAAAAGACACTCTTTCAGAAGCGGTTTAATTGGTCTTTTTCTGAAATTGAAGTCATCATGCGCTACTCATACTTAAGAACCAAAATGCAGTATTACCGTTACATTTTTCCAGTCAGCTTCCTTCTTGTTATTATATTACTTATCAGTTCATGTGGCACTGTGAAGCCCTATTATGGGAAGAGTGTGCGTAACTGGGACACACTCGCGCCACCTGATACCTCCAGGTTACTGCATAGTATTTTTCTTATCGGGGATGCGGGCACGCTGGACAACAATCCGGTATTGCAGCTCATGAACCGGCAAATGAAGGCAGCCGATTCTTTGATTTCCGGAGGAGACACATTAAGCAAGACCAAAAATACTGTTATTTTTCTGGGAGATAATATCTATTACTATGGCCTTCCCGAGGAAGATGCCCCCGACAGAGATGAGAAAGAAAAAATTATCAACGGGCAAATGGATGCCCTCGAAGGGTTCAGGGGAAATAAAATTTTTATACCCGGCAACCACGATTGGAAAGCCAGTTCTCCTGGAGGCCTGCAGCAATTAAACAGACAGGAGCAATACATAGAAGTGTATGCCGATTCTACCATAGAATTTTTACCAAACATGGGCTGCCCCGGCCCTTATGAACTGCACCTTTCTGAAGACATGGTGATTCTGATAGTTGATTCGGAATGGTGGCTCACAAAACAGGAGAAACCCATAGGCCCCGAAAACGGCTGTTTTGTGGATGATCGCTTTGATTTTATCGTGCAACTGGAAGATGCTGTCCAGCGCAACTCCGACAAAAACATCTTAATTGTTCAGCACCATCCGCTTTTTAGCAACAGCAATCACGGCGGCAGGTATTCGCTGATCGACAATATTTTCCCCCTGACTTTGGTAAGAGACAATCTTTATATTCCACTGCCGGTAATAGGCTCTTTGTATCCGCTATTGCGAAAGTATGGTGTATCAAGGCAGGACATTTCCAATCCTGTTTACCACGAATTTGTTGAAGAGATTTTATCAGTCATTGAAGACCAGCCGAATGTGATTTTTGCGGCCGGTCACGACCATAACCTGCAACTCAGGGAACATCAGGAAATAGCCCACATTATCAGCGGTTCAGGTGGAAAGACAAATTTTGCAGCGAGGGGTTCCGGCGCTACATATGTGCAACAGGTGATGGGCTATGCGCGCCTGAACTATTTTGATAACGGCTCGGTATGGGTAGAATTCTGGACCGCTAGCGAAGAAGAACCCGAAGGGACGCTTACCTTTACTTATCCACTTTATAAACTTGAGCCCCCCACGCAGGAAGAGCTCGAAGAACAGGAAGTAGTTAGCTATGCGGACAGCACAAAAATGGTGGTAGCCGGTGAAGAATACAGAGCAGGCAAATTAAAAAGTTTCTTTTTAGGAAAGCATTATCGCGAGGAGTGGATTACACCCATAGAAGTGCCCTACCTCGATTTCGCCACCGAACAGGGCGGACTTACGCCCATGTTGAAAGGAGGAGGCAACCAGACCATTTCGCTGAGGCTTCTTAATAAGGACAGCGTTCAGTTTGTGCTGCGTTCTGTTAACAAGAACCCCCGCGGTGCTATTCCGGAGCCACTTTTCAACACATTTGCGGAAGATTTGGTGAAAGATCAGATTTCTACAGCCCATCCGTATGGCGCATTGGCCATTCCAAAGATGGCCGAGACATTGAATTTATTCCACACTACTCCAACCCTGTTTTATACACCCAGGTCGAATATCCTGGGACCGTATCAGGAAGAGTTTGGGGATATGCTCGGCATGCTGGAAATAAGGCCAGATGAAGATTTGTCGGAATTTGAAAGATTTGGTTACTCAGAAAATGTAGTAAGTACCAAGACAATGTTCCGCCACCTGGAAGAAGATAATGACAATGAAGTAGATAAGAAGATGTTCCTGAAAACCCGCCTTTTCGATATGCTCATCAATGACTGGGACAGGCACGAAGACCAATTTAGGTGGTCAGAATTCAAGAAAGCGGACAAAGGTTCTGTTTTTAAACCAGTAGCCCGGGACAGGGACCAGGTATTTACAAAGTATGATGGGGTAATTCCCTATCTGATGAGTAGGAA
This sequence comes from uncultured Roseivirgaceae bacterium, assembly GCA_964636035.1. GTDB lineage: Bacteria > Bacteroidota > Bacteroidia > Cytophagales > Cyclobacteriaceae > CAMPJM01. The sequence goes on along the minus strand of CAZWQB010000016.1, from coordinate 21,060 downwards.
GTGGGGCATGCGAAACTTCCAGGATTTTCAAAAGGAAATAAAAGATGTAATAGGGCTCAATTTACCTGCCAGACACGTAGACCGGGCACTCTTATCCGGGCTGTCGAAAGACGAGTGGTTAGCTGAAGCGGAAAGTATTAAGAGGCAGCTCACCGATGAGGTACTTAAAGAAGCTTTACATCAAATGCCTCCGGAAATAGTGGAAATATCAGGCGAGGAAATTTTCTCCAAACTAAAAGCAAGGCGGGATGATATTCAAAACTGGGCCAGGGAATACTACCAGGTTCTAGCTGCAGAAGTCGATATTTCTGGAAGCAATAAGCATGAATTGTTTTTAGTGGAGAGGATTTCAAAGAATGAGACGCGCGTTCGCGTCTTCAAGAGAAAAAAAGACGGCGCTGTAAAGCAGGAATTATTTAACAGAACTTTTCACGATAACGAAACTGAAGAAATAAGAATATATGCAAAAGGAGGTGAAGACAGTATTCGAATCAGCGGACAGGCAGCAAAGGGAATTAGGGTAAGAATCATTGGTGGTGAGGGAAATGATTTTATCCTTGATCAGTCATCAGGAGGAAACGTGTTGATCTATGACCAAACTACAGAAGAAAATGAAATTGTAGCCGGCCCGGCGACCAGGCTTAAAACCTCTTCAAAACCTTACGTAAATACCTACACATACAATGAATTTGAGTACGATTACGCAGGTCCGAGGCTTTTTGCCGGCTACAATGTGGATGAGGGATTATATCTTGGAGGCGGAGCTTACATAAGAACGAATGGCTTTCGAAAGACCCCCAAAACAACCCATTTGTTTCTGGCCAGGTATGCCTTTAATACAGATTCCTACAATTTCGGCTACGAGGGCAATTTTTATTCCCTCTTCGGTAGAAACTGGGATTTGTCCATTGATGCCAGTGCTTTAGGTCCCAACCATATTATCAATTTCTTTGGACATGGCAACAATAGCCCTGGCAAAATCGAAGACATTGATTACTACCGGATCAACATAAACAAGGTTCAGATAAGGCCTGGCATCGTTCGGAGGTTTAATGAATCGTTCAGCGTAGGATTAGGACCAGCATTTGAGTACTACGAGCTGGCTGAAAACAAAGAGACCATTTTACAGGGAGAAGATTATCCATCAGCCGGTTCCTTCTCTTTCATGGGCGCATCATTGTTTGCGGACCTTGAGCTTCTAGATTATGAAATAGATCCGGCAAGAGGCGTAAAATGGTTCAACAGCATTGACTACTTCAGAGAGGTGGGCAGTTCAGGGAACAACAGTTTTGCCAATTTTAATACTGATGTTACTGTATACGTCACACCTAATTTACCTTTTGAACTGACCGCTGCGGTGAGATTTGGTGCTTCCGCAAACGTAGGTGACTACTATTTTTACCAATCGCAATTCCTGGGAGGCGACACTAATTTACGAGGTTTTAGAAATTTTAGGTTTGCCGGAGAGTCGGCTGTTTTCAATAACACAGAACTTCGGCTGAGGCTATTCAACATACAAAATTATATTTTCACTGGTAATTACGGACTCATTGGCTTTATAGATAGCGGAAGAGTTTGGTCGGACGTTGGGAATACCTCAGAAAAGTGGCACAGAGCCTATGGTCCTGGTCTGTGGGTTAACTTTTACAAGCTCTTTTTAGTTTCCGGTACAGTTGCCTTTTCTGATGAGGGCGAATTTTTTAATATCAGGGTCGGACATTTTTTTTAATTGATGGAAAAATTTTTTAAGTCTTGCTGGTTTATTTTTTTAATGGTTAGCTTTTCCCCCTGCGCATTCGGGCAGATAGAAGATTCTTTGGCTGTGGTCCTCTCGGATATGGACATGCCTGATGAGGCCACCCCCAGTGTAGTCGGAGACAGAAAAGGAAAAGCCATTGAAGTAAACTACAATTTGTTCCCGGCTTTTAAAGTAAAGTCGTTCTCAAAATACCCCGGAATATCTGATGCCGAATCGGAATTTAAACAGGCAAAATCGCTGGAGTTTAAAATAAAGGTTCCGGTAATTTTAAAAAAGCGGACAAAAATAATAGCCGGTCTAAAATACAGAAATGAAGAATACGAATTTAAAGACCCTGAATCTTTGGACTACCCACTTTATGAAAATCTTGAGGACAAGAATCTAAGAGCCCTGAGCCTGGATTTCTATCTGGTGCAGTCGCTAAAAAACTACCATTTCTTTTTGTCTAAGGTGGGTTTGCAGCTCAATGGTGACTTTAGTGATGATAGTTCGCTCCCCTTCACGCGGTTTATAAAATATACCGCTTCAGGATTATATGGTTGGAAGAAAGACAGTTATAACGCTTACGGTTTCGGTGTATATCTGAGCTATACTTTCGGACGCCCACGAATATATCCCGCATTTTTGTGGAACAAGTCCATCAACCCAAAATGGGGCATAGAAGCATTGCTTCCTGCCAATTTCTATCTGAAGCATAATCTCTCTGAAAAAAGCATTTTACTTGGTGGGTTTGATGTAGACGGCGATAGCTACCACATTGTCATAGACAGTCCGCCTTTAAACACCATCAGTACCCTGGAATTAAGAAGGTCTGATATCCGTGTACTACTTAGCTATGAGCAGGAAATATATGATTTCCTCTGGTTCGGGATTTCCGGCGGTTACAGGTTCAATATTAATCTCAATCTTTCTGAAAATAACGACTTTTCAAATGACTTTATTTTGAAAAATGAGATTGAAAACAGTCCCTTTCTAACGTTAAGTCTTTTTGCAGTTCCCCCAAAAAGCCTCACAGAAAAATTCTCTAAAACTAAACGCTAAGAGGTCTCATGTTACCCTTATGAGGTGCAATCTCGCACTTCTGCGAAAGATCCGCTCCAAACATCTAATAAAAATACACAGGTAGGAGAAGCTCCTGTTTTGCATAAATCCGATTTTTATTGTACTAAAATAGGAATATTTAAATATTTATTAAAGATATTCTAACATTATCCGATGTGCTCCGTATATTTGTAAGGCAATAGTTTAAATTTTTCGCCAAATATTACATTTAGTCTCTTACCAATTTTTTATACCGATTGAATATGTTAGGAAAATTTCGGGATGCAATCAGGATTCAAAGCGTGTTGGCAGGTAAAGGCCTGAAGGTCACACCTCTGGAAGCCTACGATTCGTGGGTGAGGTATTCCCTGGCTCATGGGGAACAATGGATAGAAATCAGAAAAAAGGATAAGAATGAAACCATCTACCGCAAGGTAAGGCATCATATCACCGCTTTGGATGAAACTACTGAGTTGTTGAAAGTGAAGGATAAAGTTGAAGAAAGACTCCAGGAGGTATCGAAGGATCTTGAAAAACTAAGCAAAAGCGAACTTCAGCGGCTGGCACGCTACAAAACGCTACTGTCCAGATTCCCTGGATTTTTAAGATCACCAGCACCTGCGAAAAATTAGTAAGACCTTGTTGAAATAGGCCAAGAATATCGCTTTTTGGCCTAACTAATTTTTTAACGCCCTTTTCTTTTCAACTTTTTAGAGATTTTAAGCCAAAGCATCTTGCAGTTTCTCTTCGTTTAAAGGCTTCACAATATAGCCTTTTACGTTGAATGCTTTTGCTTTTTCATAATCCGATTTATTGCTGGAACTACTTAGCATAACAACCGGAACTTTATTGTCCAGGTCGAACTTCTTTTTGTAAGCTTCAAGAAATTCAAAGCCATCCATGATGGGCATGTTAATATCCAGTAATATGAGGCCGGGGCATTTTCTTTCGTTCCCGCTGGATGCCTCTTTACAGTTATTTATTATATATTGGAGGGCTTCCTCACCGTTAGCCGCCACGTCAACCTCCTCAGTAATATTCATGTCAGAAATCACCATTGTGGTTAACAGGTTGCTAGTTTCATCATCGTCTACCAATAAGATTCTCTTAAATTTCTTCATCATCACAATTAAATTATAAGGAAGTAAACCCTCTGCCCCGCAGATACCTCGTTCATCACCAAAAAGTAATCCAATTCTTAAAAAATCAAATATAAAAAAATAGGTCAAAGCTGCTTTTTTGACCAGCCTGCAGGCGCAACTCTACTTCATTCACTTTAGTCGAAGTAAACATCGGGTAGTACGAATTTGAAGCCTGCGTGTGTTCAAAAGCCCCTTTTGCCTATATTCCACTATTTTAACAAAAAATTTGATATATCTTCAACAATCGCGGAAATAAATGTAATAATTCTCAAATTCCCTGCTTTCCGTTGTATTGGCTCAGATCCAGGCTCATGATAAAGTCGTTCATCCAGTATGGACCAATGGGAATATCTACCTCCCGCACTTTACTAAAACCAAGCTTTTCGTAAAAAACCAGCGCTTTGTTGTACCTATTCACGTTCAATTCCAGAAAATTAAAATCTTCTGTCAACGCCTGCTCTACCACGTAATTGATCAACATTTTGCCATAACCCAAGCCTTGAGAGTTAGGTAAAACATAGATCTTATGCAACTTTAATACGGTAGCTGAAGTTGCGCCATAGGCAGCAAAACCCCGGGGAGCATTATTTTGGCACAAAATGATAAACTGCTGGGCCTTGGTGGCCATTAACCGGGATAAAACTGGTAGACTGTAAAGTTCATTCAACATATACCGGATTTGATCCAGGCCCAATATCTCACTATATGCATGAAACCAGGTACCATAAGCAAGATCCCGAATCAAAGGAGCATCCTCGCTCCCGGCAGGTTTTATCTTTATCAAATCTACTTCAGATTGCATGGATAGGAATAGAAAGTGAATTGTCGCTAAGGTCTGGTGGCGTTTGAACCAAATGCCACACCGATATTTTGCCGATGCAAATTAATGAAATAATATAAGTTTGTCAGGCTGCTACTACTTTAGGCATGGCAACAACTTTTCCCTTAGCCGAAACATTTTTTTCAAAAGTATCAATAACATTGAGGGCGGTAAGCTCATGGTCAGACAAAGCATCTTTCAGTTTCATATACTTCCTGGTGACTCCTTTTTTAAACTCCTCCAGCGTTTCGTGTTCCACTGCTTCCAACACGGCAGGATGGATATAGTACTCTCTGCAAATGGCTACCGTATTTCCAAGTTCTGCAGCCACTTTTTTAATAAGGGTGGGCACCAGCGCTTTTCTGCTGTTTTCGGCAATTTCATTTTTTGCCTCTTCCAATTTTTCTACTGCAAGCACCGTTCCTCCCCAGGTTCTAAAATCTTTACTCGAAAATTGTTCGCCTGTAATTCTCCTCAGGTAATCGTTAACATCGTGCGAGTCAATGCAGGTCCAGCATTTTGTTGCCTCATCGTAATAGCGAAAAATTTCATGTCCAGGAAGTTCTGCACACTCTTTTATGAGCCTACAGATCTTTCTGTTCTTAATTCCAATTTTTCGATATTTGCCACTTTTGGCTTTGTATTGAAAGCTGAGCTGATTGTCTTCAACTAACAAATGTTTTCTTCGAAGTGTGGTAAGTCCGTAGGTCTGATTTTGTTCTCTGTAATAAATGTTTCCTATTCTTATAAAAGCTTCATTTAAAAACTGAACTACCAGTCCCAGAACCTTATCCTTTTCCCAGGTCTTTCTGTTCATGTCTTTCAAAGAAGTTGCTCTTATAAGGGGAAGTGCCCTGGCAAACTCGGGCATCCTTTTAAATTTACTTGTGTTTCTATATTGCGCCCACTTTTCATGGTAAAGGTATTGTTTTCTGTTCTTTTGGTCCTTTCCCGTAGCCTGCAAATGGCCGTTCGCTTTTTTACAAATCCACACATCCTGCCACATGGGAGGGATTCTAAGCCCGGCTATTCTGGCCAATATCTTTTCATCCTTTATCTTTTCCTTCTGATCATCAATGTAGTAAAAACCTTTTCCTGCTCGCTTTCTGTATATGCCCTTGTCCGCATCGGTCACATACACCAATCCACTTATCATTTCCATATAGTAGTGTTAATTAAACCTCCGACTTTTCATTTTGCCAGCGGATTAGAATAACATTTGATTCTGATAAAAAGTTAAAAAGACAGTAAGCATTTTTTAACTTAAAACAAAACACCATGAGTAATAAATTAAAGGATAGAAAAATAGCTATTTTAGTTACAGACGGGTTTGAGCGATCAGAGTTTGTAGAACCCAGAAGTGCACTGGAGTCAGAGGGAGCAGAGGTACATGTAATCTCGCCCAAAGGAGGTAAGGTAAAATCATGGGATGTTACAGAATGGGGTGATGAATTTGAGGTCGATAAAACAATTGATGCGACCAACCCGGATGATTATCATTCGTTGGTTTTGCCTGGTGGCGTATTAAATCCGGATCATTTGAGGGTCAACGAAAAAGCTGTGAATTTTGTCAGGAGTTTCCTGGACAAGAACAAGCCTGTTGCGGCGATCTGTCACGGCCCCTGGACATTAATTGAGACGGGGCTCCTCAGGGACAGAAAACTCACGTCCTATAAATCCATCAAAACCGACTTAATTAATGCAGGTGCAAATTGGGTAGACGAAGAAGTGGTTGTGGACCAAAATCTGATTACCAGCCGAAACCCTGATGATTTACCGGCTTTTAACAAAACAATTGTTGAAGAGTTTGCAGCAAAAGAGACGCTGGAGGTTTAATGCAAAAACACCGGGCACTTCTATAGTTGCCCGGTGTTTTTATTTTATTGCTGCATTAGAAATGCCTTTATAAAATCATCCAGATCGCCGTCGAGCACATTCTGAACGTCAGTACGTTCTACGCCCGTTCTGTTATCCTTGATCAGCTTATAAGGATGCAAAACATAATTCCTTATTTGAGAGCCGAAATCAATCCTTTTCTTCGAACTTTCGATTTTATCCCTGGCTTGATTCTGCTTCTCAATTTCAAGTTGGTACAACTTTGATTTTAGCATATTCAATGCCTTTTCCTTGTTTTGCAACTGCGATCTTTCCTGCTGGCATTCGATAACCAACCCTGAGGGTGCATGTCTTACCCGCACAGCCGTTTCCACTTTGTTTACGTTCTGTCCTCCCGCACCTCCAGACCGGAAGGTTTCCCAAGTGATGTCGGCGGGATTAATCTCAATCGTTATAGAGTCGTCCACTACCGGATAAGCATACACGGAAGCAAAGGAGGTATGCCTACGGCCTCCTGAATCGAAAGGAGAAATGCGGACCAGCCTGTGCACACCAATCTCGGCTTTCAGATATCCAAAGGCAAATTCGCCGTCAAATTCAAGTGTCGCAGATTTAAGACCGGCCGTTTCTCCCGGCTGGTAGTACACTTCCTTTACTTTGAACCCATGGCTCTCGCCCCACATGATGTACATCCGCATGAGCATTTCCGCCCAGTCATTGCTTTCAGTACCACCTGCTCCGGGGTTAATTTCCATCATGGCACTTAGCTGATCTTCTTCATTGCTGAGCATCTTTTTAAACTCAAGATCCTCCAGCAGCGACTCAGTAGCTTTGTAGTTTTTGTTGATTTCATCGTCTTCTACATCTCCCGCCTGGTAAAACTCATACAAAGTTTCCAGGTCTTCGTAAGCTTCCCGTACCTTTTCAAAACTACCCGTCCATGCTTTTTTACTTTTGATACTTTTCATCATCAGCTCAGCTTTTTGGGGATCATTCCAAAAATCTGCCTGTGTGCTGATACTTTCTTCCTCTGCGATTTCTTCTATTTTTTTATCGTAGTCAAAGGTACCTCCTCAAAGCCTCTATCCTGGCTTTTAAATCCTTCAATTCTTCTGTTGTCATTTTAAAAAATTTGATCTGATGTAAATTACTTCCAAATATACTGTACAATACACAATAAAAAGTCCATTGTTGTAGGCAATGGACTTTTAAATTTTATGTGCTATTATTTGATTCTTTAAAACCAATTCAGGTGGGCTTGCGGCCATGTCAGCAGAAACAGGATTTGAGCCGGAAAAATAAGCGTTCTTTATATTTTGTGAACCCAATCAAATTCGTCCGGGGCCGCACCTTTCTTAATATCTTCCAAAGCTTTTAGAACCCTGTTAGAAAACTGTCTTCCCTCCACAGGAGGTAGCTTATATTCGCGCTCACTTGTTCCAATTAAGGCAATTTGCGCGATTGTCGCAGCCGTACCGGTGCCAAAAGCTTCCGTCATCGTCCCGTTTTCTATCGCTTCAATCACCTCGGTGACGGAGATTTTTCTTTCTTCTACTTTCACTCCCCAACTTCTGGCAAGTGTGAGAACACTGTCTCGGGTGATTCCATTCAATATAGTTTCTCCGGCAGGGGCCGTTACGAGGGTATTATTGATCACAAACATCAGGTTCATGGTTCCTGATTCCTCCACGTACTGATGTGTCAGACCATCTGTCCAGATCAACTGCTGGTATCCTTCTTCATGCGCCAGTCTGGCTGGGTATAAAGAGGCGGCATAATTTCCTGCGGCTTTTGCAAATCCGGTACCACCAGGGAATGCTCTGCTGTAACGAGTCTCAATTTTTACGTTTACAGGGGCTGCGTAATATGCTCCTACAGGGCAACAGAAAATGATAAATTTATAGGTTGCTGAGGGTCTTATTCCGATATATTCATCGGTAGCAAAAATAAACGGCCTGATGTACAAAGCCGTGTCAGGTTTGTTGGGAATCCATTGCTGATCAATTTTTATTAGCTCCGACAAACCGCCCATGAATACCTCTTCAGGAATGGCGGGTATGCACATTCTTTCGGCAGACAGGTTGAGTCTTTTAAAATTTGCTTTGGGTCTGAACAATACCGGCTCCCCATCGATGTTCCTGTACGCCTTCATTCCCTCAAAAACGGACTGGCCGTAATGCAACGCCGAGTTAGCAGGACTTAAACTAATTTTTTCATATGGAACGATGTTAAAATCAGTCCACTCACCATCTTTGTAATCTGCAACAAACATGTGGTCGGCGTATACCTGCCCAAATTGGATGTTATCAAAATCTACTGCATCAATTTTGGATTTCTCCGCTCTTCGGATTGCAATGTTAATTGTGTCGATCATTGTTACTAGCCTTTATTCTTCTGCCCTTTACCTCTTTTCCTAAATTTTATACTGAAATGTAAACAGAAAATAAAATTTAAGATAAGCAATCAAAATGTGAAGCAAATTTAAATCAATAATACAAGAAATAAAACATGCTTAAACTAAATTCCCTATTGCCGTCCTTTCCAGATGATTTCATCTGACCCTAATTCGGTGGCCATCATCCTGGACAATACGAACAAATAATCTGAAAGCCGATTCAGATATCTGATGATTTCTTCAGGTACTGCTTCCATATCTGACAGCTTTACAACTTCCCGTTCCGCTCTTCTGCACACGCATCTTGCAATATGGCAAAAGCTTACCGACTGGTGGCCACCAGGTAAGATAAAGTTCTTCATCTCCGGCAGCTTTTCATTCATGGAATCCATCTCCTGCTCAAGCACAAGGATGTCCTCTTCGTCAATCTCCGGCAGGTAAGTTATTTTTTTATCAGGCTGAGCAGCCAATTTAGATCCGATGGTAAAAAGGTTGTTCTGCACCTGATGTAGCAGGTTTCTTCTGGGAGAATTTACCTCCTGGTCCCGCACCAATCCTATGTGGGCATTCAGCTCATCTACAGTACCATAAGCCGCAATGCGATGAGCTGCCTTGGATACCCTTGCTCCTCCCAATAAAGAAGTACTGCCCTTGTCGCCGGTTTTCGTGTATATCTTCATCAGATTGTCCTTAAATGAAAAATCAATTCAGGATATTGAAGTCTTATCCCAAAGATCGGTTTATTTTAATGAAAAAGCCCAATCAGCACCTGATAAATTTTACCGGCTCTTACCATAAAAGACAGGATCAATTACTCCCAAATCAAATCCGGGCAGCAAAGATGTTTGAGATGATTAATGAGCGGGTGTGCCACCAATTGTGGCAATGCTGATATTCTGGTTTACCAGATCGCTTTCTACAAGACCGTCGCGCAATCTCACGATTCTGTGCGCAAAGTGCGCGATGTCATCTTCGTGTGTTACCATAATGATGGTATTCCCTCTGTCGTGCAACTCCTGAAAAAGATTCATGATATCATAGGAAGTTTTCGTATCCAGGTTACCCGTTGGCTCATCTGCCAGTATAATGCTGGGATTATTCACCAATGCCCTTGCGATAGCCACCCGTTGCCGCTGACCACCTGACAATTCATTGGGCTTGTGCTTCGCCCTTTCGGCAAGCCCGACGTTCTCCAATGCTTCCATCGCTTTTTCCTCGCGGACACTTCTTTTATAACCGGCATACACCAGGGGAAGACAGACGTTGTCTAATGAGCTGGCTCTTGGCAAGAGGTTGAAAGTTTGAAAAACAAATCCAATTTCCTTATTCCTGATCTCAGCCAATTCATTCTCCGTCATGTCACTTACATCTTTGTTGTTGAGGATGTATTGTCCGGAAGTGGGAGTGTCCAAACAGCCCACAATATTCATCAATGTAGATTTTCCTGAACCAGATGGCCCCATAAAAGCAACATATTCGCCCTTTGAGATATTGATTGATATTGATTTAAGGGCGTGAATGGTTTCACTACCCATTTTGTAAACTTTGGAGATGTTGGAAGTTTGAATGATGCTCTGCATGGGATGATTTTTACTTTTGATATCCACTTTACCGATTGAATTTACGCTCTGGCGCTTCAGGTACATTATTCGCCGAGAACGCCAGGAAATACGCTTAAATATAAATCTATAATGTGAATATTTTCTATAGAGGCAACCAATTTAGCAAGTGGAAATTTATATTTTAGTCAATATGCGGGAAATTAATGGAGCAAGGGCGAAAAAACAAAAAGATTTTATACCGACGGGAAATTGAAAGGATCGGGGGTGAATGCAAGTCAATCCAATGGAACCTATGCAAGGCACGAAGGAGCTATTCTGTCGAACTTGTGATTGTATAAAAGGTTCTCCTTAATTTACACTCCCCATTGCTAAATGCTTGATAAAAGGACTTATAGCTTTGTGCTGCAATGGCTCAATTTTTCGAATGGTGCCGGTAAGTGTATTGTACCAAACCTCGACGAATTCATCGTTAATCCTGAACAGGGAAATGCTCAACTGAAAAAATAATATCTTATTAATGAAAACACCATTGTCAAATATTAATCTCGCCTGTACGTCGATTTCAAGGCTTCTGAATGCTGTAGTATTAATCACTTTCTTTTGATCTTAAACGTCACAAAAGAAGGGCATTTCTAAATGCTAAGCTTTGAATAAATACGCAAAATTGGGTTCGGGTAAGGTATTTACTATTTTACTACATGGCTCAAAAAAACCAAACCGGGAAAACAAAAATTACAACATCGAAGGTATAACTATTCCCATTGAGCGTGAAGCTGTTCCAGGCTGTCTAGTTTTTGCCTGTATTGTGCAAGAAATTCCTGAAAATCGGAGGCAGTCATTATTTTTTCCAGATTTTGCAGGTTCTTTTGCGCATAGCTGGTCAGGTTCAATTCCAGGCTCTGCATGATATAGGCCTTTTGCAAGCTTGTGCTATAAGGATTGGTCTTAAGTGCATCCAGCAAGATTTTGTAGGCCTGCTCATTATCGCCTGAGTTTTTTTTCACAAATTCAGCAGCATCAATTACACCCATTTCGAAAAAAGGATTCATCGTTTCCAACTGCTTGTAGCAATTCGCTGCCTTCTGTTCGTTGCCAGCGGTTTCTGCACTCTTAGCCTCGTACAAAAGCATTTCCGGACTACCTATAAAATCCTCAACTGCCGAAGGATCATCCATGAAGTTTTGAACCTTGTCTACTTGGTTAGTTTTAAGCCAATAGCGAAACCGCAACTGGCTAAATTTCTGTTGCTGCGCGCCGTCAGTTTCTCGCCTTTCCAATAATTCTATCAGGCTATTTACTCCTGTAAGATTGTCTGCCTCCAAGGCCTTTTCTAAAATAATCAACCATGCGTCCACTTGCAGTGCATTATCGCCGATTGCTGACGCCATTTCCAGTAGATCGGGAACCCGGGCTGATCTGCTGAAGAGTACGTTCAAAAGAGCAGTACTGTCATTTTTTCCTTGAGAATTCTCAGCAACATCCAGCCATTGCAGCACCAGGCCTGCTGACGCTTTCGAGACCCCTTCCCCTTCTTTTATCGCCCGCTCCCAGAACGGCCGTGCATCTTCAACACTTCCTGCAAAGGTCATTGCCAAAGCCATGGGGTAGGCGCCCTGATCAAATCCCTCGTTTTGGGCTGCACTGAGATAATCAACGGCCAAATGGTAGGCACCCTGTTCCAATGCCCAAAGACCCATGAGATAGTTGAAATATCCCGTTCGGGATGATGCGTTCATCTTCAGCGCACCGAAGGTTTCAAAGGCTTGCCCTACCTTGTATCCATAATATTCACTGATACCGGCGATAAACAATAACTCTGTATGAAAAGCGTAATTACTACTATCGAAAGCAATATCATGTAATAGTGAATCAAGTGGGAATGCAGAATGGTGCAAAACCTGGTTTAGCGCATACTCATGCCAGAATGTAAATTCTTCAGGACCAAGGTTAGAACGTGCCACTTTAACACCCAGCTCATCGAGCGGCGGAAGCACTTGCTGGTTTGCATTCAAATAAACCAATGTGTTGTTCACCAGCGCCTGGTTAGCCGCCCTGGAAAGGCTTTGAACGAGAGAGTCCCTGTCTAATGCTATACCACTTGCCGCATATAATTTCATTAAATTAACTTCCGCCACATCCTCGGTATCCTTAGCGGCTCTTGCTTTATCCAGATAAAAGGCTGCAGAGTCCAGAACAGAAGTCTTCGCGAAAAGGCTGGCCAGGTTATTTTGCATGTAAGGGTTCTCGGGAAATTGTTGCAGCCCCTCATTGAGAACAAACAGTGCATCAAAAAACCTTCCTTTCTCCCTATAAATATTAGCAACGTTTATAAATGCATGCGCAGTGGGGAACCTGGCAAGGGCATCATCAAAATAAATGAGCGCCGCACCCTCGTCACCCTGCTTCACTGCCAGAGAGGCCAGTGAATAGTTGGACCTGTGGTTAGTCGCATCGTAGGAGCGACCGAGTTTGTAATATTGTTCGCTCAGAAACAATTGCTTATCAAGCGCAAAAAGATCGCCGAGCCCATTATAGTAACCAGCAAACGCCTGGTGATAGGGATACATCAACGATTTCGCTACCAGAACCACAATTAAAACAATGCCTCCAATAGTGGTGATAAAATAAGGCAGGTTCAGTGGTTTATACTGAATTCGAAATACATTGAGGTTTTTTTTGAGGACTCCGGCAAAATTGGCGATGATGTAGATAAAAAACATGAGCCCCACACCCATGTGGCTAAAAATTATAAAATCTTCAAACATACCCAACATGGGGTCATTGGCAACCAAATAGAAGCCGCCCACTGTTGACAGGGAAATAATTGCTAAAGAAATGTATAAAATGGCTCCATAGGGTTGAAATGGCAGAAATGCGTATACAGCGCCACATCGTTCTCTGAAGCCATAAATGCCTGCAATCGCTGAAATGGCTAATAATGCCGCCGGATGGACGTACAGTATATCCCAGTCCAGCACGTTGATATTATGAAAATAGGTGATCAACAGCCAGCCCAGGAAAATAATAGTGATTGCAGAAAAATGCAATAAGCTGTTTTTGCTGACAGATGCAGTGCCACCTGTTACTAAGTATAAAAACCCACTGATGATGTCATGAGAAATCAGCAATATAAATATGAATGACAGCGCGATGGGCACCAGAACACCGTAGGTTCCTATGTAAAGAAAAGGCGCGGTTACATTTGAAAAACAATAAACGATGATGCAAAAAGCAAGGGAGACTCCTAAAAAGCCCAGGATACGGTTGTAAAGTGGAACAATTTTGTTGATAGAATGGAAATAGAAACTTAAAGGAAAATATAAAGCCAGCGCGATGTATAGACCAACATTTTCGGTACTGTTGAACAACATTATTTGTTCCAGCCGCAACCCAACAAAAATAAAGGCAACAAGCGTCATACCCATGAGGTACCAAAATCTGGGAAACGCTGTTAAGATGGCAATTAAGATACTGATCAGCAGCAGAGAAATGATGGCCAGTCCGGCGTAAACCTGCGGGAACAATTCAATGGGACTTGCCGCAAAAGTCTGTTCCAGCACATAGTGTTCTACTTTGGGTGTGATTTCCGACAGGTAAAAATCTATAGCTTTAAGCGGGAGTTCAAGTGGCGCATAGCGATTAACAACCTCCCAGGAAAAAGGGAGTTGCTGCCCCCAAATTACAGCATAGAGCAATCCTAAAACCGCCAGGCCAAACAAGAGCAGTAAGATCAAATAAATAATCCTGTACGGCTTTCTCCATTCGTTCCAAAAATATAAATCTGACACTTGAAATGGTTATTGATAATGAATCTTGAAATGTAAGGGGGCGGCGTTTTATTCTAAAACTTTAGGGACCCGGATATAATCAGCATCTTTTTTTGGAGCATTTTTTAAAGCATCATCATGGTTTAGGTGCGGCCCCAGTTCGTCCTCTCTAACTGAGTTTACTTCACTCGCCATGTGTGTAAGCGGTTCCACATTAGTAGTATCAATTTCATTTAACTTTTCAACCCAGGTAAGAATATCACTCATGCTGTCCAACATGCTTTGCTCTTCTTTTTCATCAAAATTTAAACGGGCAAGATGGGCTATTTTCTCAAGTGTTTCTTTATCAATCTTCATTCAAAACTTGGTTTAGTTATGTTGTTAAGATATTGTACGACGCATTTATTTGGGCAATTGAACTGAGTTGGGATATTCGGAAGCTTCTGCAATTTCGTCATCATTAATTTCAAGGGCGTTGTATTTCTTCAGTTCCGTTAAAATAATCTGATAAACCTGCTCTTTCAATGCATCCATATCCTTTATATCCATCCCGGCAGTGGGAATCGGTTCGTGAAAAATCAATTTGGAATGCCGTTTCGTCACCATCATCTTCCCATCATCAGGTAAAATTATCCAATTATAAGGAATTGTTACCGGTATTATTGGAATTTGTTTCTCAATGGCCACCCGGAAGGGTCCGTCTTTAAATCTCGCCATGTTGGGAGGATCCTGGGCAACAATACCACCTTCCGGAAAGATTACCAGACTCTTGCCCTCTTCTATGGCCTTTTTGGATCTTTCAATGGTAATGTACTTACTTTTCAAACTGTTTCTGTCTACCGTTACATGCAGTTTCTTGTACATGTAGCCAAACAGCGGAACTTTGGCTATTGAACTCTTTCCCACAAAAACAAAATATACGGGGGTGAAACCCATTAATGGAATGTCCAGGAACGACGTATGATTGGGGCAAAAAACATATTGCTTTGACTTGTCGATGGGTGCTTTGTATTCTATTTCGAGTGAGAAAAAGCAGACGGCATAGAAAGCTTTAGCCCAGTAATGGTTGAGCAACCAGGCGTAGTAGTGCCAACGCTCCCTTTGCACCAGGATCAAAAAAAAGGGCATCAGCATTAAAAACAGCAATGCAAACATTACAAAACAATACCTGGAATATATCAGCCTCAAAAAGCTCATTCTTTTTTAATCAATAGACAACGAAAACCAACTGTTAAAATTGGCTTTAAAGATAAACAACATTGACAATGAATATGCATTAAAATTCGCCAGCTTATTACGCAGGTAGAGAAGGCATTAAAACATCAGTTATTCTAAATGAAGGTTACGCTCAGGTTCATCAAAAACTTTAGGATTGAAGCTGTACAAGGCACCTTTCTTCCTTAAGTTTAGGGATTTCTTCCGCAAGGTTAAAATTTGCTTTTGCCTTATCAAGTTCAAAATTATTTTTCTGCCTGATCTTTTTCCTTGTCATTGTTTCAATAAACCTCCTTACGTCCCTGCCTTCTTCCAGAACAAGTGGCGGCACCTTTGTAGGTTTGTCATCTTCACCTTTTGCTACCATGGTAAAATAGCAGGTGTTGGTATGCACCACCTTGCCCGTTTTTACATTTTCAGCTTCCACTCTTATTCCTACCACTATGGAAGAATTTCCCACGTAGTTCACAGACGCCTTCAGAGAAACCAACTCACCAACTTCTACGGGCTTTAGAAAGTCAACCGTGTCAACAGAAACTGTAACACAATAAGTACCTGCATGTCGGCTCGCGCAGGCATAAGCGACTTTGTCCATCAGTGAGAGCAATATGCCACCGTGAATTTTTCCACCGAAGTTTGCATAGGCAGGAATCATCAACTCTGTCAAAGTAGTGCGGGAATAACTCACAGGTTTCGGCGCTAGTTCCATAAAGCAAAAATTTTTAGAAGAAGATCAAGAGGCGAAAGATAAAAATCTATCATGAGAAAATGAATAAAAAAGCGAATCTTCAACGGTTTAATAAGCGCCTGGTCAACAAATTGAACCGGTAAGACAGCATGGCGGCGGCCATTGACAAGCCGATTAATAAACCGAACCAAATGCCTCTTGCGCCAAGATCCATATGGAAACAAAGAAAATAGCCAACGGGCAGACCAATTATCCAATAAGCCACCACGGCAATTAAAGTGGGCATCCGAACATCTTCCAAACCACGGAGTGCACCCAATCCCACTACCTGAATTCCATCTGATATTTGAAAAAAGGCTGCAATTACTACCAATGAGGAGGCTACTGTGATAACTTCCTCCTCCTGAATATAAAGTCCGGGCAAAAAGGATTTCCCCAGAATAAATATAATTCCGGTTATGGACATAAAACCAATCCCCATAATAAAGGAGGTAAAGCCAGCCCTTCTGAGGTTCGGAATATCATTCTTCCCCAGTTGGTTCCCTACCCTCACGGTCGCGGCTGCGGATATGCCTGTGGCCATCATATAACTCACCGAGGCAAGATTTATGGCAATTTGATGCGCAGCCAATTGTGTAGAACCAAGCCAACCGACCATGATCAAAGCACTGCTAAAAGCGCCTACCTCAAAAACAAACTGCATGCCTGTTGGAATGCCAAGCTTCACCATTCGAAAGGTTAACTTCTTTGATATACCTTTAAATCTGAACCCCTTAAGATACCTTTTGAACTTCTTCCCTTTGATAACATAGGCCCCCATCGCAATAGGCATCAAAATTCTCGAAATTAATGTTGCCCAGGCGGCACCCAAAAGTCCCATTGGTTCTATCCCTAGTGCACCATAAATAAGAATATAATTTAAGCCCACATTTACCAAATTAGCAGCAACTGTGATGTACATGGCATTTTTGGTGAAAGATAAGCCTTCTGCAAACTGCTTAAAGGCCTGGAATATCATAAAAGGTATAAGAGAAAGCGCAATTATATTGAGGTAGGGTACGGCTAATTTCACCACTTCTTCGGGCTGGTTGAGCGAGTATAAAATGGGAGCGCCGGCAAAAGTTAGCAAAAACAGGAAGATTCCTGTCGCCAAACTTATATATAAACCATGCTTAAATAATTTTGCGCTTTTTCGGTAGTTGTTCTTCCCATCGGCAGCAGCTACCAATGGCGTAATGGCAAAGGACATACCGATGCCGAACATTAAAATTACTGTGAAAATCCCATTGCCCAAAGACACCGCAGCGAGTGGCACAGTACCCAGTCGGCCCACCATAATACTATCAGCAACCCCCACCATCACATGTCCCAACTGACTTAGCATTACCGGAACTGCAAGAAAAAGGTTCTTTTTGAAATGTTCTTTGTAGAGAGGAGAAAGCATTGGCTGGAATAAAACTTATTCTGGGTTTATTATATATAGATCTAGACCATTGTCTGTAGCAAATTGCCAATAGACCCCCGTTCCGCTTGCAAATGCAAACTTACGTATGGAAGAAACCGACCTCAATTATTTGCCCAGAATTCTGGCAGCCTTCAGCAAGCCGGCAATGCTCAGACTATCGGTTATTTTCTGGTCCATTGCCATCTGCACAGCTTCTTCAAAAGGCAATTTTAAAATTTGAAGATCTTCAGATTCTTCAAACTCAGTCTCACCCTGGGTTAGATCCTGTGCCAGAAAAACAAAACCTTCCTCATTGGTCACAGAGTTCGAGGTATGGATGCGCATAATGTTTTCCCATTTTTCCGCAGTAAGTCCTGTTTCCTCCTTTAGCTCCCGTTGCGCAGATTCCAAGGGATCCACATCCATTGCTCCCCCTCCCATGGGAATTTCCCAGGAATATTCGTCTAAGGTATACCTGTACTGACCCACCAGCCAGGTATTTCCTTCATCGTCTATGGGAATAATACCTATAGCCTTATTTTTAAAAAACACCTTTCCGTATATTCCTTCCCCTCCTCCCGGATTTATTACCTGATCTTCGTGAACAGTAATCCAGGGGTTGTCATAGAGCTGTTTTGTACTTATTGTTTTCCAGGGATTTTCCGATTTTTCCATAGCCGCAAAAATAGGGAACAGGAGGGAAAAGAACACCAGTCTGCGAAATTATAAATTCAGGTGCCGAGCACGGAAAATCCCGAGATTGATCAACCAAAGCGTAGCAGCAAGAGGTTCTGGAAAAGCAATGTTCAACACCGACTAGCGACATGGAGCCCAAAGTACCTCGTCGTGGGTATAAACCCAAACATGCAGAACTATATTCTCTGCACCTGTCGGCACTACTTTTCTTCTCATTTCAAGCAGAAAAATGCTGTTTATGAAACAAACTTTTCGCAATTTTTGTACATTTATTAAAACACAAAAATGGAACTAAGATTGAAACTTGGCTATGAACAACTTCTGGAATTGATAAAACAACTTCCTGCTAGCCAGCTTTTAAAATTAAAGTCTGAATTAGACAGCCCGTTAATAGAAGAAAAAATTTTGAAAGATTTGACTGACTTGCAAAAATTGATCATAAACGGCCCATTAATGTCTGATGAGCAATTTGATAATTTCCAACAAAACAGAATAAATTTCGCAAGGTGGAGAAGCAAATAATTTGTTTGGACACCTCGGTTTTAATTGATTACTATCGGAAGAAGAACAAATCAAAATCGTTGTTTTTATAATTTGACTAAAAAATATTCTGTTATTGCAGTCTCTGCAATAACAGAATACGAAATATATGTTGGAAGCAGTCAGGAGCAAGATAAATTTTGGGATGATTTTTTTCAGTACGTGATTGTCCTTCCATATGATAGCTCAACGAACAATGTTGCCATCGATATCTTCAGGACCTTAAAAAAGTCGAACCGTCTAATTGAAATACCTGATCTTCTAATAGGGGCAAGTGCGTTATATAATGATCTGAAATTAGCTACATTGAATCAAAAACACTTTCGACGAATAGCGGGATTATCTCTTATCGATCTGGATAATATTTAATAAAACAACAAAAGCAGAAAATTTCTGATAGCTGTTTCCATTTGTTATCCTGCTTTTTTAAATTGCAGCATGCTAAAAGCTTACTATTCTGAAAATTTGGTGGAAGCAGGTTGTGACGAGGCGGGAAGAGGATGCCTGGCCGGTCCGGTAGTTGCTGCAGCAGTTATTCTTCCCCGAGACTATTTTCATCCATTGCTGAATGATTCCAAACAGCTTACAGAAAAGCAAAGGGATGCGCTAAAAAATGAAATTGAAAAAGAAGCTATTTGCTGGGGAGTTGCGGAAGTAAGTAACCAGGAAATAGATCAGATAAATATCTTGAACGCGTCTTTTTTAGCGATGCACCGCGCATTAGACACTTGCAAAATCAGGCCCGAATTGCTGCTGATTGATGGTAACCGGTTCAATCCTTACAGAAATATACCTCATCAGTGTATAATTGGGGGCGATGCGCTTTATTACTCCATCGCCGCTGCGTCCGTGCTGGCAAAAACCTATCGGGATAACTTGATGCGCGAAATCAGCAAATTGTATCCTGACTATGGTTGGGATACCAATGTGGGTTACCCTACCAAGTTCCATAGAGCTTCTATAAAAGACAGAGGAATTACTCCTCATCACCGTCTATCATTTCGCTTGCTTCCGGAACAGATGGAGTTATTTGATTGATTTTCTTCTATTAAAGCACCTGCCCTTGTCCTACTTGTGGAATTATTTTTAAAGAATATTGTTACATTTGTGGACTTTTTATTTTTACGAATAAATTCTCTCATATGGAAGTAAAGACGGTAGCTTTGAATCATGTACACGAGCAACTGGGAGCGAAAATGATTCCTTTTGCAGGTTACAACATGCCCGTGCGATACACGTCGGATATTGAAGAACACAAAACAGTGCGGAATGGCGTTGGGGTGTTTGATGTATCACATATGGGTGAATTTATTGTAAAAGGTCCGAAAGCCCTGAACCTCATCCAAAAAATCACTTCCAATGATGCTTCCAGGTTGGCGATTGGTCGCGCTCAGTACACTGTTTTTACCAATGAAAAAGGCGGTATAGTAGATGACCTGATCGTATATCGGCTGAGAGAAGAAGAGTATTTGCTGGTGGTAAATGCCTCAAATATTGAAAAAGACTGGGCCTGGATTAACAAACACAATTCCGACGGCGTACAACTAGAGAACATTTCTGATAATACAAGTCTTTTTGCTGTGCAGGGACCTCTTGCCACGCAAGTGCTTCAGCCTCTCACACACATAGATCTGTCGGACATGAAATCTTATAGTTTTCAGGTGGCCGATTTTGCTGGTGTTCCAAATGTAATTATTTCTGCTACCGGCTATACCGGCTCAGGAGGATTTGAACTGTATGTGCCCAATGAATATGCTGAAGAAGTTTGGCATAAAATTTTTGAAGCAGGTAAGCCTTTTGATATAAAGCCGATCGGTTTGGGAGCGAGAGACACCCTGAGATTGGAGATGGGCTATTGCCTGTATGGAAATGAGCTGAACGACAGCACATCGCCCCTTGAAGCCGGTTTGGGATGGATTACGAAATTCTCTAAAGATTTTGTCAGTTCAGAGCATCTTGCCGCTCAAAAAGCAAAAGGTGTGGACAAAAAACTTATCGGATTTGAGTTAGTAGAAAGAGGTATTCCCCGAACCGGCTATGAAATAAAGGATTTGAATGGAACGCTTATCGGAGAAGTTACCTCAGGTACGCAATCCCCTTCGCTTGGAAAAGGAATAGGTTTGGGCTATGTAAAAACTGCTTTTGCAGAAGTGGG
>CAZWQB010000015.1:26623-32063 GCA_964636035.1 uncultured Roseivirgaceae bacterium | reverse complement strand
CTAAATAATTTCAATCATGAAAAAGTCTAATCTTCAATCAATTTTTCAGGGTTTGGATTCGCTCGGACTCTCCAATGCAAAGGGAGTCATGTGGAACCTCAGCCCTGCAGAACTTGTTGCCGAAGCCATAAAAAATGGTGAAGGAGTGCTTGCTGATAGCGGAGCCCTAATGTGCGATACCGGTAAATTTACGGGCCGGTCACCCAAAGACAGATATATTATCAAAGATGATCTTACCAAAGATAAAGTTTGGTGGGGAGATATCAATATTGCGTATGATGAAGCCCATTTCAACAAAATTTATAACAAGGTTATTGAAAGTCTTAATTACAAAAAACTGTTTATCAGAGACGCCTATGCGGGTGCGGATACAGATTATCGCCTGAATGTGCGGGTTATCGATACGCAGGCATGGCATAATCTATTTTGCTATAACATGTTTATTGTTCCTGAAAAAGAGGATCTAAAAAACTTTACACCTGACTTTACCATCATTGCTGTCCCCGAATTTGAAGCAGATCCTGAAGTGGATGGAACCAGGTCTAAGAATTTTGCAATCATCAATTTTACAAAGCGAATCATTCTGGTGGGAGGAACCGGGTATGCCGGTGAAACAAAAAAAGGCATTTTTAGCGTGCTCAACTTTTTGTTGCCTGAGCAAAAGAATGTGCTATCCATGCACTGCAGTGCCAATATGGGCAATGCAACTCCAACCAAAGAGGCGGATACCGCGATCTTCTTTGGACTTTCCGGAACAGGAAAAACTACATTATCTGCAGATCCAGAAAGGCGGCTGATTGGTGACGATGAGCATGGTTGGACAGACAAAGGGGTGTTCAATTTTGAAGGCGGCTGTTATGCAAAAGTGATCAACCTGGAAAAGGAAAACGAACCCCAGATTTATAGTGCAATTAAATTCGGCGCTATTCTGGAAAACACCAGGTTCTTTCCCGGAACCAGTACGGTTGATTTCAGAAATAAATCAGTTACCGAAAACACCCGGGTTTCGTATCCTATCCATTACATTCCCGGAGCCGTGGTTCCGTCTGTAGGAGGCCATCCAAAGAATATTTTCTTTCTTACTTGTGATGCCTTCGGAGTTTTACCTCCTATCTCCAGACTGACAGAAAATCAGGCGATGTATCATTTTATTTCTGGGTACACGGCCAGGGTCGCAGGAACAGAAGTGGGTATTACCGAGCCTGTAAGTGTTTTCTCGGCTTGTTTCGGTGCTCCTTTTATGCCATTGCATCCTACCAAGTATGCGGAACTGTTGGGCAAAAAGATACTTGATCATAAAGTAAATATTTGGTTGATCAATACCGGATGGACCGGAGGTGCCTATGGTACCGGCAACAGAATTAGTCTGAAATACACCAGAAAGATGATTTCGGCTGCATTAAGTGGTGCGTTGGATGAGGTCGATTTTGAAGTTCTACCTGTATTTCAACTTCAATATCCTGCATCCTGCCCCGGCGTACCTTCAGAAATACTGAACCCGAGAGCCACCTGGGCCGACAAAGAAATGTACGATCTTACACTGGAAAAGCTGGCCAACTTATTTACTGCAAACTTCGGTAAATATGAAGACTATGCCAATGATGAGATTCTGGCAGGCGCCCCTAAGCTTGACTATGATGATATGACCGTTTAATAATTCTAAAGCCTGGCGGGAATCCTGCCAGGCTTTGCTTTATTTCCAAAGCCCCATTGATCCGTATGATTAGCCGGTGGCGACGTGAACGAACCCTACTTAGTCTTTTGTATGAAGAAGTGTTCCGAAAGCTTTTGAGACAAGCATTTAGTTTTTTCTCTGGAGCGAAAAATTTTATCAAATTCCTTCTACGTGCATCGCACCTTCTTTCCAAACACACTCTAATTTCTTTACCTTGCTAAGGTGCTGACTATCCATTTGTCCCGCCTACTCTGGTGGAAATCAGGATAATCCGCTCATGAATGTTTGTATTTTTAGATAATAAACTTTGTAAGTATTTGGTATACAAATAGTTATGAATTAGTTCATTTGCTAATACCATTTTTAGGATTAGTTTAACTTTTTTTATAGACATGTAATAAATGTGGGGATTTTAGCGAAGCTACGCGAGCAAAAGGTCCTGCTAAAGGCCAATCCATCTGGTTCTCTGGGTGTAGCGCCACGTATCCATCGGAGGTAATTCAGGAAGAAAAATGTGATACTGCGAATATTTTACCCTAAATATAATTTTTCAAGTGGATACCTACACGTCTGAACCTCCTCCCCCGCCACCTTCATCGCTTTCCTTAGAAAAATTAAATTAATTATTAATAGATTTATGATCGTAATATCATTCCAAATGACAAAACGGCTTTTTCTTTTTCTAGTGAGCATGGTACTTTTATTCACCACCGGGCTTCTTTATGCTCAAAATATTGGTGGTGTGATAAATTCCTATGCCAAAGTTTCTTCAATAAGCGGGACTTCCTTAACAATAGAAAATATCTCAGGATCTGTAGCTGGTTTTGCACCTGGCGAAAAGGTATTGGTGATTCAGATGAAAGGAGCGGGGATTGACAGATCAAATTCAAGTACCTATGGAAGTATCAATGATTTAAAAGAGGCTGGTAACTATGAATTTGCTATTGTAAAAGAGTTGACGGGAGTTGGGCCGGTATACATTGTTACCTTACATCACTTAACCAGACCGTATGCTGCTTCGGGGTATGTACAAATTATTTCAGTACCCAGTTATGATGATGTTACTGTTTCAGCGGATGTGTTGGCTTTACCCTGGAGTAGTACTTCAGGAACAGGAGGCGTGGTGGTGCTGGAAGTCGCTGGAACCTTGACTTTAGCCGCAAATATAGACGCCTCTGGTCAGGGATTTGCAGGAGGAGGGGTAAATCTTACGCCCAGCGGAAACTCTACTGATTTGGCGACCTACACCACAACAAGTTCAATTTTAGGGCAAAAAGGAGAGGGCATAGCGGCATACGGTCCGGAGGGACGGTACGGGATGGGTGCTTTGGCCAATGGAGGTGGAGGCGGTAATACCCACAATGCAGGTGGGGGAGGTGGTGGAAATTTTTCGGCCGGGGGATTTGGGGGTAATTCTCATTATGGTCCCGGTGGAAATGGAAATCCTGGAAAAAGAATAGATGCGGCACCTGTTGATAATAAAATATTTATGGGTGGCGGAGGAGGAGGTGGCCAGGAAAACAACAACAACGGATCACCTGGTGGGGCAGGTGGTGGAATTATCATAGTACGCGCCCAGAAGCTTGTTTCTGATTGCGAGGCTTCCCGGTCTATTGCAGCAAACGGGGCACATGCAGCCAATACCACAGGCAACGACGGCGGTGGCGGTGGTGGTGCAGGCGGAACCATCCTGTTAGAAGTAGGGACTTTTGAACTCTCCTGCGATATTAACATTGCCACGCTTGGGGGCGACGGCGGAACCGTTCAATCCAGTCAGCAGCATGCCGGCGGTGGGGGAGGAGGCGCAGGTGCTGTCTTATTGCCGCTTGCTCCAGCTTCAGTTCATACCGACATTAGCAGCCATTCCGGAAACCCGGGAAAAGATTGTAATACAGCCACCTGCAGCAGTTCTGGTTCAACAGGCGCACTGTGTGCAGGAAATGCCTGCGACGGAGACGATACCTGGCCGCTGTTGCCAAATACTGCACCGATAGCGTATGATGACGTCATTTTCACTGCTAAAGGTGTATCTGCCATAATAGCTGTGGTAGACAATGACAAAGATGCAGATTTCGGTAGTGCCTTCACAATTTCCGCTGTATCCGGGCCGGTCAATGGTAGCGTTGAACTTTCAGGAAATAATTTTATTTACACGCCGAATCCGGAATTCATAGGGAACGATTCCTTTGAGTACATGATTTGCGATAATGGTTCTCTGGTTTTGTGTAACACAGCAACTGTGACAATAAATGTGGAGGGCATTGTACTAAGCGATGTTGAGAGCCTGCCGTTGCAGTTTACCGAAGGGCAACTACCTCTGAAAATTACAGAACTAACCATCAACCAATCAGGTGGTGCTATCCTCACGGGACTCGATATTGAAATCAGCAATAATTATGTATCCTCAGAAGACTTGTTGGCTTTCACAGATGCCAGCGGAATTTCCGGCAGTTGGGATGCCGCATCAGGTATTTTGACTTTAACAGGAAATGCGTCATTCGCTGACTATGAAATGGCCCTGCATGCCGTCACCTATCAAAACACCAACAACGATAATCCTTCGAACCTTACGAGGGCCATAAGTTTCACCGCAAAAGCTGGAGTTTCTACCAGCAATACCCTTAGTAGAAGCGTTCAAATGCTACCTGTAAATGATGCTCCGTTGCTCTCTTCCATAGAAGCAACTGCCTTGAATTACACAGAAGGCCAGACTGCCGCTGCAATTACATCTTCCATTGTTGTGAATGATGTTGACAATACGAGTTTATCGGGTGCAAGCATCACAATCGCTGATAACTACTACAGCGCGGAAGACCGACTTACTTTTAGCGACGCAAAGGGGATTACAGGAAGCTGGGATGCCAGCGCGGGAACTTTAACGCTGGCGGGTAATGCAAGCATTTCTGATTATCAGTCAGCTTTGAGAGCAGTAAAATATAGAAACACCAATGCTGACAATCCAAGCCCTTCAACAAGGCGGGTAGAGGTAAGTGTAAGCGACGGCACCCTCACTAGCAATTTGGTTAGCAGGGATATTTCGCTGGAATTGATAAATGATCCGCCGGTATTGTCTGCGATAGAGTCTGCTACGCTTACATATGCCGAGGGAAGTCCGGCAATGGCACTTACGGCAGCAATTTTATTAGATGATGTAGACGATGTAAACCTGGAAAGTGCGGTCTTGAAGATTTCTGCGCACTACGTAGCATCGGAAGATATCCTGGATTTTAGTGATGCAAATGGTATCACTGGTTCCTGGGACGCCACAAATGGAACATTAACCCTTACAGGAAGTGCTACCATTGCTGAATATCAGGCGGCGCTAAGATCTGTTGCTTACCTAAACCTTAATGACGACAAGCCATTTCCCTCAACCAGAACTGTATCTTTTTCAGTAAGTGATGGTAGTAACATCAGCAACACGTTAACAAGAAAAATAACAATTACCCCTGTGAATGATGCACCCACATTGGCAGCGATTGAAACCAGTGCATTAATGTTCACAGAAGGCGATGCAGCAAAAGCAATCACGGCAAGCATTGCTACTGCTGATGTAGACAATTCCAATCTAGATGGGGCCACTGTGGCGATTACAGCGAACTTTCTGGCCTCGGAAGACTTACTATCTTTTGCCAATGCAAATGGCATTACAGGAAGCTGGGATGCTGCAACCGGAACCTTGACGCTCTCAGGAAACACCTCTCTTGCCTATTATCAGTCAGCCTTGAGGAGCATTACTTACGAAAATACGAACAACGACAATCC
>CAZWQB010000015.1:22053-26523 GCA_964636035.1 uncultured Roseivirgaceae bacterium | reverse complement strand
ATTATCAGTCAGCCTTGAGGAGCATTACTTACGAAAATACGAACAACGACAATCCTTCTGCTGCCACAAGAACGGTAAGTTTTACAGTTTCCGATGGGAACCTTAACAGCAACAGCTTAACCCGTTATATTAGCATTATACCTGTTAACGATGCCCCGGAACTGAATTCATTTGAATCGGTTGCACTTCAATTCACAGAAGGTGATCCTGCAACTTTTATTACGATTCAGCTCGAAAGTAAAGACGTAGACAATACAATGCTTTCCGGAGCAGTAGTGGAAATTTCTTCCAATTATTTGGCTACCGAGGATGTCCTGGGTTTTACAGATTCTAATGGGATCAGCGGCATCTGGGATGCCGAAACAGGTACACTGGACTTTTCAGGAACAGCATCGGTGGCAGACTATCAGGCACTGTTGAGGACAGTGACTTACCAAAATACCAATAATGAGAAGCCATCAGAATTAAACAGAACTGTAAATTTTACAATCAACGACGGAAGCCTCCAAAGCAATGTTGTATGGAGGGAAATCACAATCATTCCTGTAAACGATCCACCTATATTGGAACCGGATGTGGCTATAACGGATAAAAATGTGGCCATTGACATCAACGTACTTCAAAATGACCTGGATGTGGAAGAAGATGCCCTGCAGGTTTCCGCTGCCACAGTGACACCACCTTCTCACGGAACAGTGGTGTTAAATGCAGATCAGACTTTCACCTATATGCCCGAGTTTAATTTCTTCGGCAGCGACTCTTTTGTTTATGAAGTGTGCGATGATGGCTCGCCGGTGGAATGTACAACAGCCGTTGTAAACATTACGATAAATTATAAAAATTATCCGCCTGTAGCGCTTGATGATATTGTGGAAACGAAGGAGGATGAGGCATTTGTCATTGAAGTACTGGCAAATGATTCTGATCCTGATCTGGATGAGATCACGGTTTCCCCTAACCTGATTACAAAGCCTAAGTTCGGGAAACTAGTACTTGCTGACAACAAATACACCTATACGCCAAACCTTAACTATAATGGGAACGATGCTTTTCAATATGAGATTTGTGACAATGGTACGCCTTCTATCTGCGTGACAGCGACAGTGGATATTTATGTGGAACCCGTAAATGATGCTCCCGAACCTGCGGACGATTTCTATAAAAACAAAGATGTAATAGCTGAAATTATAGGCAACGTGCTGGAAAATGATTACGACATTGAAGCAGATCGTCTTTTTGTTGCTCTAGACAAATTGGTACAGCCGAGAAATGGTCAGGTTACGATGCGGGAAAACGGTGACTTTTCCTACCTCCCAAATCAGGGATTTTTTGGCGAAGATGTTTTTGAGTACTACGCCTGCGATGATGGAGATCCTTCCTTATGCACAAAGGCAACGGTTTCCCTTTTGGTTTCATCCGGTGTCCCAAAAGGGTTTTCACCCAATGGCGACAATACCAACGATGAGTGGATCATTACGGGATTGGAGGAATTCCCGATGAACAAGGTGGTGGTGCTCAACAGGTATGGCGATACAGTATTTGAAATGAACGGCTACGACAACGCCTCACGGGTTTGGCGGGGAGAATCAAACAAAGGATTAAAAATGGGAGGAAGTAACTTACCGGATGGCACATACTTCTATGTGATCGACTTTGGCGATGGAAAGTCGGTCGAAAAAGGTTTTATTATTATCAAAAGATAGATGAAGCAGCAAATTGTACAGTATTATTTGGTTGTGATCATGGGTTTGTTGCCTTTTCTTGCATTGAGCCAGCAGCAACCCATGTATTCACAATACATGTTTAACGGCATGGCGCTGAACCCCGCATACGCCGGAAGTCATGAATCATTGTCTTTGACCGCCGTTTCCCACCATCAGTGGGTGGGCATAGAAGGGGCGCCTTCCACGCAGACTTTCACGGCACATTCGCCAATAAAAAATGAGCGCGTTGGTTTAGGATTAATACTCATGCGGGATAAAATCGGGGTCACCAATCATTTATCCGGCACGTTTGCCTACTCGTACAAGATCCCGCTGAGCAAAGGCACCCTGGCCGCCGGTTTGCAAGCTTCTTTTAGTCAATATGCCATCAAATATGGCGATGTGCATATAGACAATGATATCGCTTTTGGCAGAGATGATGTTTCAAAGGTTTTGTTAAATTTTGGCACTGGTCTGTACTATAGTACTTCCCGCTTTTATGCCGGATTTTCTGTGCCGCAGTTAATGACCAATAAAATTGAAGATGGGGAAACAGGCTCAGCCGTGAACCTTGTGAGGCATTATTTCTTCACGTCCGGCTATGTATTTACTTTAAACCGGGACCTGAAGCTAAAGCCAAATGTGCTCCTAAAGGCCAATGAAGGCTCACCGTTCTCCCTCGATATCAATACCAATTTATTGATCAGAGATGTGCTTTGGGTTGGGGCGTCTTACAGGTCGTTCAATTCCTGTGCCTTCTTATTGGAACTTCAGGCTACAGATCAATTCCGCTTTGGCTATGCCTATGACTTTCCTTTTGCATCAAAAATTACAGGATGGAATTCAGGGTCGCATGAGTTTATGCTGAGTTACAATTTTACCTTTTTAAAGAACAAACATTTCTCGCCACGCTACTTCTGATGGATAAGATAATAAAACTGATTGCCCAATGTGCCGGATTGATGCTGCTTTTGTGGATGTTGACCATAAGTGCTGCCTTTTCTCAACAGGGTAATATTTTTACAAATTTCAAAAAGACGATTTCCAGAGCTGATCAAAATTTTGATGATAATTCCTATGTGACTGCTATTGCGTTGTACAAAGCTGTCTTAGAAAAGGAGCCCGAGAATAGTTATGCTAAAATACAAATTGCCAGGGCCTATAGAAAAATAAACAACGCCATTGAAGCTGAAAAATGGTTTAGAGCAGCAATTGAAAACAATCCACACTCCGAGCCACTGGATCAGTTATACTTTGCGCAGGTTCTCATGACCAATGGCAAGCATCAGGAGGCTAAAAGCTGGCTGGTAAAATATACCGCTGTTAAAAAGGATATACGCGCATTAAACAATTTATCAGGTATAGAGCAATTCGACTCATTTTTTAAAGATTCAGCATCTTTTAAGGTTCAAAGTGCGGGAATAAATTCTGCCGGAAATGATTTCTCGCCGGTTTTCTACGATAGCATGTTGATATTTCTCTCCAACCGCGAAAAGTTCAGTCCAGTAAAATACATCAACACCTGGACAGATAATGATTTCTATGATGTTTACCGATCCGACCTTAAAAACGGAACTGCTACTTCCGAACCAAAGCTATTCAATAAAAATATCAACTCTCGCTTTCATGAAGGGCCATTGGCTTTTTATAAAAATGGCATGAACATGATTTTTACCCGCAGCATCGATCAAAAAGAGGCCCAAGGGAAAAGCAGCGGTGTTTTGGGCTTGTTTACGGCTGAACGTACTTCAGACGGCAAAGAGTGGCAAAATATACGACCTTTTCCTTTTAATAATACTGCGTATTCTGTTTTTCATCCCGCCATCAATGAGCGGGGCGATACCCTCTATTTTGTTTCCGAAATGCCTGGTGGTTACGGTGGTGGAGATATTTACCGAAGTGTGATGCAGGATGGGCAATGGAGCACGCCTGAAAACATGGGAAGCCAGATAAATACAGAAGGAAATGAGCTATTTCCTTATTTGCAAGGACAAACACTGTACTTTAGTTCAGATGGGCATGCTGGCTTAGGTGGCCTGGATATTTATGAGGTTGCGCTTTATAAAGATCAGGAGTTTCAAATCCTGAATTTAGGCTACCCTTTGAACAGTACTTATGACGATTTTAGCATTGCCTGGCAGGAAAGCGGGCAACTGGGGGCTATCTCCTCCAACCGGCCTCATGGCACCGGTAGTGACGATATTTATTTTTTCCGCAAAAAGTCGCTGTACAATCCCCAGGTGATCGCTGTGAATGGCAGGGTCATTGATAAAAATTCCGGAGACCTTGTGAAAGATGCCTTGGTTTACATTATAGATGAGGAAGCCGGAACTGATTATTCGGTTCGAACCGATAAAGCCGGAAAATTTACCTATGAAGGTCTGGCAGGTAATAGCTATACACTGCTTGCAGATAAAGATAATAAGAGCGGCCTCCTTTCAGGAAAGGTGCTGACTGATCCCGAAGAAATAGTCGATATTGAAATTTGGGGCTTTCCTCCTTATGTGACTGTAGAAGCTGAAATAAAGGATAAAATCTCGGGAGAACCTCTAAAATTAGCTACTGCACAATTAGGACAAGGCGGCCAGATAATTTCACAAGCACAATCTTCCTTTTCCGGAAAAGCCGTTCTGACGGGAAATGCGGGAAGCAGCTATCATCTTAAAATTTCCTCCACAGGATATACAGATGTAGAGAAGGAAGTTTCTATTCCCGAAACCACTTCTTCCGATACTGTAAAGATTGTGGTGGCACTTGAAAAAGTCCG
>CAZWQB010000015.1:5498-21953 GCA_964636035.1 uncultured Roseivirgaceae bacterium | reverse complement strand
CGGGTACTGGATTATACAAACGTGGAGGGCGATCTATTGCTGAATGTGGAAAAAGGAAAAGAATACACCCTGAAAAGCGACGTGATTGGATACAAGGAGGCCAGTATGAATTTCAGCACTACGGGCTTTCCGGGTTCCGACACGATTCTCCTTTCGATTTATGTAGAGAAACTTGAAGCAAGAATCATTCATGGAGTGGCATTAGATCTGAATTCGGGAGAAGCAATAGCTGCAGCGAAAATTTATATCGTCAACACAAGCACCGGAGAAGAATATAACACTGTTTCAGCCGTAGGAGGGGCGTTCTCTGTAAAGGCAAAAGAGGGAGAAACGCTTTCGCTCCTTGCCGAAAAAGATGGGAAAAGCGGCATTATCAACGACCTGATTATAACGGAACGACACTTTAACAGCCCGCTTCATCTGAGAATAAATTCAACTTCGGACAAGAAGCATATTGTAGTTCATGTGACTGACAAGAGTGGCGACAATCTTCCCCTTGCTCAAATTCAGTTGAGACAAAACGATGTACCGCAACAGCATGCAAAAAGTGATATGCTGGGAATGGCGAACTTACATGCAAAATCCGGATTGTCTTATTGGCTGGAGGTCCGCCATGTAGGGTATAAAACAAAAAATATTCCCCTGGATTTCACCAACCATTTTTCAGATACGGTGCATTTGAGTGTAATAATGGAGAAACATACCCCGAACCCGATCGCGATGAAAGGCAGCGCACTTATTGAAGGCTCGACACCGACAAAACCCGGAAACGAAATACGTTTGGTAAACCTGACAAAGGGAGAAAGTAGCCTTCAGGAAAAGGATAGCGCAGGGAAAACCTATACTGTTGTAGAAGATGCTTCAAAAATAAGCGAAAGGCTTCCTGGCGTGATGCTTCAGGAGCCTGTGAACAATCCCGATGACGAAGACCTACTAGCCCTTAATGCCCCGAAACAAATAAGCCCGCTGAAGCCTGATCTTAGAAATAGGGCATTAAACGTAAAGTCAATTGATCAGATAATTGCGGAAAATCAAATACAGTTTGGGGAGATAATCGGGCTGGTTTATGATAAATCGAACGGCGGGACCGTAAAAGATGCTTCAGTTCAGATAGTCAACACCACCACCGGAGAAATGCATCTATTGCGCACCGATCAGCATGGTCAGTTCAAATTCGTTGGAAAATCGGGGCAGATGCTGACAGCACTGGCTGAAACAGACACCAGGGTCGGCCTGTTCCAGGAGTTGCAGATCACCAATTTGGATGATACATTAAAATTAGGCATCTCCCGAGTTTCCAAGGACGCCGTGCTGCATGTTCAGGTTTTAGATGAAGCCTCTGATGAGCCGGTCAAATTGGCCTCTGTGACGCTGATTGAAAATGAAAACATAATCCGGCAGGAGCAGACACAGATTTCCGGATCAGTTTTCTTACGGACAAAATCCGGTGGAAAATACACCCTCGCTTTGAAGGGGAGTCAATATGATGAAAAATTTCTGAATATAGACGTGCCGCAGGAACTCGCTTCAGACACCGTTTTAGTAACCGTTCAATTAAAAAGAAAAAAGCCTCAATTACTAGCCCTAAAAGGGCATGTCCTGGACGATCTCACAGGAAAAGGCGTGGACAGCGTGATGGTCTATGTGATGAATGGAAAAACCTGGGATGTAGAAACAATTCAGACTGACTCAAATGGAGCATTTACATTTAAAGGAAGTGAGGGAGAAAAGTACCAGCTTATTGGAGAGAAAAATCTTCGAGGAACGAATTTGGTGGATGTAATAGTTGCAAAAGACCAACAAACCCTGCTCCTGAAGCTGGAAAGGACGAGGCCAGGGGCAACTGATCCTGTAAGGCAGGTTTTATTGGATCTGACATTGATTGACAAAAGCACTGGGAAACCTATTCAAAATGGAGTTCTAAAGATTTCAAAACAAGACACTGTCAAGCAAACAGTTTACACAGATGTTGAGGGCAGGAAATTGATAAAAGTGGATGCTGGAGTAAGCTACTATCTGGAGGGAAGAATGAAAGATTATCAATCAGCAGGTCAGAAGCTGGTTGCTCAAACACAGAATCTTGCTGATACCATTCAAGTGCGCATTGCCCTGGAACCGATAGAGAAAAAGGAGGCAGTCATTTCCGGAGTCACTATTGCGGGATACACATTGGAGCCGGTCGCAGATGCAAAATTGTTTGTTCAGAACCTTACTACAGGTGAAGAGGAGAAAGTCGTCTATCTGGCCAACGGACGATTTCAATTCGACGGCACTATAGGCCATACCTATACCATTCTTGCCGAAAAAGCAGGAGGCCGAGGAAGCCTGAATCACTTTGTATTGCGCGAATCAGCAATAAATGCACCGCTAGAGGTCAAACTATATCCTGTTGCAGTTCCACTGGTGGTAAAAGTAAGCGTCACTGATAAAGTTTCCGGAGCAGAAGTATCCCTGGCTAATCTTTCTCTTCAATATCAGGATGTGTATCAACAAAAAATTGTTACTGATCAGGCCGGGAAAGGCATTTTCTATGCGCAGTCTGGCAGAGATTACCTGATGGACATCAGTCATCCAGCCTATCTGGGGCAGCATTTGACCATAAGTGCGGCGGATGTGCGTTATGACAGCTTGTTTGTTGACGTGCAGTTGGAAAAAGACGTTCCGTTGGTGCTGGCAATCCATGGGCATGTTTACGACGTAGTTTCGAAAAAGCCGCTGAGTGAAGCTAACATTTATATTATCAATGACAGCAATCAGGAGGTTCTGGAATTTAAGGCAGACATGCGTGGAGATTTTTCTTTCCAGGCTACTGAAGGTTATACGTATACCATTTTGGCCGACAATGCGATCAGAAGCGGGATGATAACAGATTTGCTGATTACCGACCCTTCTGAAAAGGCAAATCCTTTCGTTAAGATACCTGCTTTTGGCGTATTGGAGCCTGTTGTGGTAAGTGTCCAAATCGTGGATGAGGCTTCCGGAACAATGATTTCAGGTGCTTTGGTAAAACAGTATTCACAAAATACCCCGATTAGGGAAGGAATTACCGGTACCGCCGGGAGTGTAACCTGGGAGGACTATAAAAATGAAGACTATCACCTTGTCGTGGAACATAAGGGCTACGAGCAAAAACTTGTATCGCTGGATTTTGGGAATACCGGAACAGGTGACACCGTTTTAGTAACCATAGCTTTGAAGCAGGTACATGGACCGACGCTACCAAATAATCAGCTCGCGGATGTGCAGGATAGTGAGCTTTTCCGGAATATTCAGGTCATCTACATTGCTGGCGGAAATGGTCAGGTGTTTTTGAGTATGGATCAGGGTATTTTTGCTTACAAGCATCTGAATGGCAAGGCAGTGTTGGATAATGACAAGGAGATTGTTACGCTTTCAGAGGGTATGTCAGAGGAAGAAGATCTTTATTACAATCTTCTGGAAATTCTGGAAGAGAAGGCCCTGCCGGTTGAAGACACGGTAGTAATTCAAAATGTCTACTACGGTTTCGATAAAGCTGGCTTGAGTGAAAAGGCCATTGCGGAACTGGACCACATTGCCAGAATTATGAAGCAGCATCCTGGTATTAATGTTGAACTAAAAGCCTATACTGACAGCAGGGGTCCCGCCAGCTACAACAAAGAACTTGCTAAAAAGCGGGTGAGTGCTGCCTTTCAATACCTGGTGCAAAATGAAATAGCGGCGGGCCGGATCATACAGACAGCCGTAGGAGAAGCGGATTTTATAAAGGATTGCAGCAACACCCCTTGTACTGAAAATGATCATAGGCTGAACCGTAGGACAGAAATGTTGATCAGATATGAGGTGGAGATGCTGGGAAGTAACTAGTTGAACATTGCTAGTTTGCAAATGAACGCATCGTCAATGCAGAGGATGCGTTCGTTCGCGAATCTGATCCGGTACCATGTACGAATAGGTTCTTCCGACCCACTTTAGTCTACCCCACAAAATCCAACACCCAATACCTAATACCCAAAGCCCAAACTACCTGCTTTTATAATGCGTCAAAGACAAGCTTCTCAGCTTATCTGCGCTAAACTCCGCAGTAATATCTCTTTGTGGTTCCCCCATCATTTCATAGCCTACCATGAATTTTTTAACGGTAGCCGAACGCAGCAAGGGCGGGTAAAAATGCATGTGAAAATGCCATTCCTGATGTGCTTTGCCATCTGTAGGGCGTTGGTGTATTCCGGAAGAGTAGGGGAAGGAGACTTCAAAAAGGTTATCGTATTTAGTAGTAAGTGCTTTTAATATATTGGCAAAATCTGTTTTTTCCTTCTCTGACATCATCGAAATATCCTGAAAATGCCTTTTGCTGATGAGCATGGTTTCGTAGGGCCATACCGCCCAGAAGGGAACCAATGCCACAAACGAATCATTCTCAAAGACAATCCTTTCTTTTTCCTTTAGCTCCAAAGCAAGATAATCAGCCAACAAACTGCGTCCTTTTTCGTCGAAATATTGCTTCATCTGAACAGATTCTTTGGCCGGCTCCTCCGGAATGGAATTTTGTGCCCAGATTTGTCCGTGGGGGTGCGGATTGCTGCAGCCCATTATTTCGCCCTTGTTTTCAAAGATCTGCACATAATTGATGAAATCTTTGCTTCCTAAGTCTCTGAACTCATCTTGCCAGGCCTCTACGACTTTTACAATGTCTTTTTCTTCCATTTCAGGAAGCGTCAGATCAAACCTGGGCGAAAAGCAAACTACCTTACAAATTCCTTTTTCCGCGACAGCTCTTAAAAGGCCTTCTTTTTCAAATGATCCCTCAGGCACGTCTGCATACAAGGCGCCGAAGTCGTTTTGAAAGATATACGTACTTTTATAATCCGGATTTACTTCTCCGCCTGCCCTTTTATTGCCGGGCCCAAGATAATTTCCGGGATCATGTTGCGGCCTTTGTTTTTCTTCCACCTTTTCCTGCTTTCCCTGCCAGGGCCGTTTTGTTCTGTGGGGGCTTACCAGTACCCATTCACCGGTTAAAATATTATAGCGTCTGTGGGGGTGTTCTGCAAGTTCAAACTGACTCATATCTTTGATTTGAATTAATTAATGGTGAATTGGACGAATTGGATAATGGTTGATTAGTTAATAGGTAAATTAATCAATTGGTTAATTAGTAAATTCGCTAATTAAACCAGTGCCATTTTCTATGGTTACTGTGTAGGTAGCCAATTCTATGTCAAACCTTTTCTGATAAGCGGCTTTCATTTCTGACTCAAATCTTTCAATTTCATCTACTTTAACCAGATTGATAGTGCAGCCGCCAAAGCCTCCACCCATCATCCTTGATCCCAAAACGAAGGGTTTGTCCATAGTTTGCGCTACCAGGAAATCAAGTTCAGGGCAGCTTACCTCATATTCTTCAGACAAACCCTGGTGACTGGCATACATCCTCTTTCCGAAGCTATTCAGATCTCCGGCGGCCAGGTCTTTACAACCTGCCAGCACGCGATTGTTTTCCTCTACCACATACTTACATCTCTTGTAAACAACCGGATCAAATTGATCTATGTGACTTTCTAACATTTCCAAGTTAACATCCCTCAGACTTTGCACACCCGAATGTTTTTCCGCCAGTATCGCCACGCCTGTTTCACATTCTTTTCGTCGGGTGTTGTATTCGCTATTTGCCAGCGAGTGTTTTACTCCCGTATCGCATAGGACAATTTGATATTCATCCATTGGGAACGGGAAATATTCATAGGCAACCGATTCGCAGTCCAATCTGAGTACATGTTCCTTTTTACCCATCATGCTGGCAAACTGATCCATGATACCACATTGTACACCGGCAAATTCATGCTCTGCTTTTTGTGCGATAAAAGCCAGTTCTTCCTTTCTTAGTTTTGAGCCTATCAGCTCATTGATTGCAAAGGCCATCCCACACTCTACAGCTGCCGATGAAGACAAACCGGCACCTAAAGGAACATCACCTCCGTAGCTAATTTGGATAGGGGGGACTTCAAAACCTTTCTTTTGAAATTGCGCAATCACCCCCAGGAGATAATTTGCCCAGGATTTCTGCGATGATGCTGCAAGCTCGCTCAATTCAAAGCCATGGGTTTCATTTAGATCAAAGGCGTGAAACCTGAAAGCCTCATCAGGCGAAAGACCTACGGCAAAAACAATTTCTTTATTGATTGCTGCCGGTAGTACAAATCCATTATTATAGTCTGTATGTTCACCTATTAAGTTGATCCGACCAGGTGCTCGTACAAGCATACGAGGATTCTCGTTGTATAAGTGTTTAAAGCTTTCTGCAATTTGCTGAATCTTGTTGGACATAAGGCTTATTTTAGTATAACTGATTAAAGTGGCGGTTTAGATTTTGAAATGCCTAAATTAGACAAAATTGATTAAAAGTAATTGACCCGAGGAGGGAAGAAGCCTTCAGAAACAAAATAAATTAAAAAAAGGGGCTGGTTTTTCCATTGGACAATGAAATCGTTGCCAAACCTGGATGTTAATGATTATATTTCCAGTATTATTAAGAATTCAAAAAGATTATTTCGATGAGTAAAAGGGAGGCTACGATACGGGACATAGCATTGAAATTGAATATTTCAGTATCTACTGTTTCCAGGGCTATCAGAGATATGCCGGAAGTAAAGAAGGAAACCAGAAAGCTGGTCCTGGAAATGGCCAAAGCGCTGGACTACGAACCGAATAAGATAGCGCAGGGACTCAGGATAAAAAAAACGAACACCATAGGCGTAATTGTTCCGGCGGTAACCTTGCATTTCTTCTCCTCTGTAATCAGTGGCATTCAGGAAACGGCTAATAAATTGGGGTACAACGTCATGTTTTGCCAGTCCAACGAGTCTTTCGAAACCGAAAAGGCCAATATACAAACGCTGTTGAGCAGCAGGGTGGACGGTCTCCTGATCTCTTTATCAAGAGAAACCAATACCGTCGATCATCTAATGGGAATGCAACGTAAAAATATTCCGTTGGTGCTCTTCGACAGGGTCTTTGACAACATGGAAGGTTCTAAGGTGGTTGTAGATGATTATGAAGGTGCATTCAATGCGGTGCAATATCTACTCAAAACGGGATGTAAAAGAGTGGCCTATCTGGCAGGACCAAAAAATCTCAGCATCAGCAACCACAGGCTGAATGGTTACAAAGAAGCGCTGAAGGAAAGCAGGATCCCCTTTGATCCGGAGCTGGTATCGTATTGTGAACATATGGAAGAGGATGCAGAACAGGAAGCCAATAGAATGCTTGATGTGAAGAGTCCGCCCGATGCGATTTTCTGCTTTAATGACCACCTGGCCATTAAGAGCCTGCAGATTATTAAAGAAAGAGGATTGAAAGTTCCTGAGGATGTTTCTTTGATGGGCTTTTCAAATGAACCAATTGCAGCTTTTATTGAGCCTTCGCTGACTACTGTTTCGCAGCCCTCATATGAAATGGGAAAAGCCGCAACTCAATTAATTGTTCAACAAATTGAAAGCAAAGAGCCGCTGGAAAAGCAGGAGATGAAAATCTTGCAAACATCGTTGATCATCAGAAATTCAACCAGGAAGTTGAAAGCTTGAGAAAGGGAAAGACAGTTTGCAAAATAGCAGTAGCCAATTGGCCAGGAAGAAAAAGCAGTAGGCATCGGCAGTTGGCAATTTGCACGAAAAGCAATTGACAATATGCGCCAACGTTATTTTGTTGCCCAGGGAAGTTTGCCTCCTTGGAAAATATGTCGGTTTTAGAGAAGATTGGAAGTTGCGGGACTATTCATTCCTTTGGTTTGTTGAAAGTTCGGAGTACGCGCTTCATAAAACGACGTGGGCAAGAATATGCGGTCATACCAAAAGACGTTCAAACAGGCCAATTCTTAACCGTTGCATTGCCACGGGCTATTTGCCCGTGGATCCGGCTGCGATGGAACTTATAATGCCGTTTAAAGCCTTTCTACCAGAAAATTAGGTATAAGAGCGCCACAATAATACAGATCAAAATAGCGCTGAAATTGAATGATTGGTCTGTTTTAAACAAGCTTTTGGAGAGGGTAATTCCTTTCTCGTGGTCCGCTCCTCTACTTTCGATCAAACTGACAACAATAATTATCAGCATAGACAATACCCAGGTCCACATCATCTGATCCATAAAGGGGAGGGTCACAAAAAATGGTGAATCCAGCCATTCCTTGGGTCCTACCTTAAAGTACAACGCAATAGGAATTGACAGCACGACGCCCCATATCGCCCCTTTGTTAGTAGCTTTTTTCCAGAACAGCCCCATCATAAATACTGCCAGAATTCCTGGGCTAACCACCCCGGTGTACTCCTGAATGTATTGAAACACCTGACCCAGATTCTTTAACTGGGGGGCGAGCACTACAGCAATAATCAAAGCAACAACCGCAGTTAATCTGCCAACAGTTACCAATTTGCCTTCACTGGAGCTTTTGCCAAAGTAGGGCTTGTAAATATCCATGGTAAAAATAGTAGCCGTGGAATTGAGCATTGAGGCCAGAGAAGATACGATAGCCGCTGCCAAAGCTGCCAAAACCAGTCCTTTAAGACCAATCGGAACGAATGACTTTATGAGCCAGGGGTATGCACTGTCATTGATCACATTTCCTGTTTCGCTGAAGAATGAGGGGTCGGCTGACTCAGTTGTAACAGCGCCGCCTGCATCAACATTCATGATATAAGCAACGATGCCCGGAACTACCACTATAATTGGAATAATTAATTTTAAAAACGCTGCCAGCGCTATTCCTTTTTGTGATTCCCTCAAACTTTTGGCCGCCAAGGTTCTTTGGATGATATATTGGTTGAATCCCCAATAATATAGGTTGGCCACCCACATACCTCCTAAAAGCACAGCTAGTCCTGGTAAATCCCACCATGCGTCTTTTCCGTCAGGGGTAATAATCTCCCCTTTGTCAAGGACCATTGAAAACTTCTCAGGAACCTGCTCATATATGTAGGAGAGGCCACTTAAAACGCCACCATCGGGTGACACATGTTGTAAGGCAATAATTGTAGTAATTAAACCTCCAATCACCAATAGAACTACCTGAACCACATCGGTCCATGCCACAGCCGATAAGCCTCCATAAATTGAGTATGCAGCAGCAAAAATGGCGAGGCCAAAGATGCAATACATAAAAATTGATCCCGTACCATCTCCTAGAATAGTGTCGAGTGCTGTTGCTCCAAGGTACAATACCGAAGTGAGGTTCACAAAAATGAAAAGCCCGATCCAGAAAACGGCAAGTATGGTCTTTAAACTGGTGCTGAACCTTTGCTCTACAAATTCAGGAATAGTGTATAACTTCTTTTCTATAAAAATAGGAAGGAAGAATTTTCCAACGATGAGCAGTGTGATAGCTGCCATCCATTCATAGGAGGCAATGGCCAGTCCAATGGCAAATCCTGAGCCTGACATACCTATAAATTGCTCTGCTGAGATATTTGCAGCTATGAGCGAGGCACCTATTGCCCACCAGGGCAAGGTTTTACCCGCAAGAAAATAATCCTCTGAAGTTTTGCTCCCTTTTCTGGAAACCCACAAACCAACACCAATAATTAAAAGACAATAACTTACGAAGATGATAATGTCCAGGGTGGCAAAATTCATAATCCTTAAATTTTAATTAGAAGTTTTGATTGAAAGCTGTGTCGCGCCGCAAGCGCATTTTCTCTTTCGATTTTTAGAGATTCAAATTAAAGCATAAAAAATAACTTTTAGAATTTTATCGGGAATTTAAGTGTTAGATCGATGGGCATGTGGTGAGGAAGTGATTATACAAAACAAATTGATAAACGCTGCTACGATAAATGCAGCACCAGGTAAGTTTGAAGCACATTTTGCGATCTTTTCTGCCGAAAATATTGATAAGATTCAAAATTTTCTTTTTAATTAATTATTATTTACCTATTTTTAATCAACGATTTCAACCGTCATTTTTTTTTGTGGATAAACAATCATGTAATAGTGGTTACGTTTTCGCATTTTTTTTAATATATAATCATACATTTCTCATCTAAACTTTTTCTAATGAAACATTTTTTATACCTCCTAGTATGCGTATTTATTTTTTCCAGTTGTGAAAATGACCCTTCCGAACTAGTAGTAAAAGATGCCGGACAAACATTGGCCGGTCCTAATTTTGCAGCGACTGCCCGGGCCAATATTCAAGATGCTGCCAGCCAGCAAAATTACCTCAGCCAGCAAAACAGCTTGCTTTTGCTTTCAGAAGCTGAGAAAAGCAAAGCTTTGGCTTCGGTTTCCAATGCCTCACAGCTTGCAGACGATCTTTATAAGTCGTACAACAATTTAGGAAATGAGTTCTATAGAAATGGGAATTATAGTATTGCCCTGTTTTTATACCTTACGTCCGTGGAACTAAAGATTCAGGAAGCGGATAGCGAAAGTCTGGCACTCACCTACCGGAATATCGGGCTTGCTTATGAAGCAGTTGAAGATTATGAAAATGCCGCGATCAATTTTTGGCAATCCTACTACATATATGAAACCCTTGGGAATTCCTCAAAAAAAGCCACCTTATTAAATGATCTTGGAGCAGTTTACGATTTGGCGCACGATTTCGTATCTTCGGAGCTATTCGATGTAGAGAATAGTTTAGCACTGGGCTATTACACGCAGTCTGTGGAACTTAATGAGACATTGGGGGATTTTGAAGGTGTGGCTCAGGCACAAGCAAACATTGGACTGCTGTTTGAAACATATTCTCAAAAAGGTAATATGATTAATACCCGAAATCGCCTTGAGCCGAGCCGGGATCAGGATGACGTAGAAGACGAGTTGTAGTATAAATTATGTTTAAATTTTTTTATCTGGTATTTTTTTCTGCATCATTAACTTTCATGAGTTGTACAGACAACTTTGAAAGTGAAGATATTGTCGATCCGGTTACTCTGGCGAAAATTGATGAACTTCATGCGCAAGCAAAAGACAATATAGCAAATACAGAAAAAGCGTATGGATACGCGAACAAAATGCTGAGTCTGGCATTAGAAATTAATGCAAAAAAGGAAATAGGAAGCGCCTATAACATTTTAGGGGCGCTCAGTAGAAGCGAAAACAATTACGTAGAAGCTTTGAAATTTTACCTTAAAAGCTCAAAAGCATTTGAAGACGCAAGCGACACCGTCGGTCTGGCAAAGGTGTATAATAACATCGGGAACATTTATCGGGATATTGGTAAGTACAATAATGCCATTCGCTTTTACAGAAAGTCTCTTACAGCTAAAACCTGGCTAAGCGACAGAGAAGGGATGGCGGTTACCAATAGGAATATTGCCTTTGTTTACCAACTCATGAAAGATTACGAAAAGGCCCGGGACAGCTATTGGACTTCTCTCTATACCTGGAAGAAATTAGGAGACGAAAGTAGAATGGCCCAATTATATAATGACCTGGGAATTATTTATGAATTGATTCTCGAAACAAAAGGATCCGAAAGCTACGATGTGGAGAAAAATATTATTTTTAACTTACATCTGAACGCGCTGGAACTTAACAAAATGAGTCAGAACCAAAAGGGGATAGGTTGGGTGTACAATAACATTGCAACTTCCTATATGGAGAAGAAGGATTATACCAGGGCGCTTTATTACCTCGATAAATCTATAGACCTGAAATCTAAAGTAAATGATGAAGAAGGGTTAGCAACAGCCTATAATAATTACGGCATTATCTATCTGAATCATTTCAAAGACTCGAAAAAGGCGCTTTTCTACTTTAAAGAGGCTGAGAAATATGGAGAAAGCCATGAGCTTATTAAGTCTTATGAGAATATGGCTACTGTACTCGAACAGGAAGGTGATTTTCCTTCGGTGGTCCATTATCTGAGAAAGTTGGATCAGGTTAAAGAAGATTTGAGAAGTAACAGATACAAGGAAGAACTAGCAAAAATTGAAGCTAAGTATTCAGTCGAATACGCCGGACTTTAGAATCCTAATTTAAAATAAAAGGCCTGATCATTTCTTTGTTCAGGCCTTTTTCATTTATTTGGTATATGATTCATGTTTG
This sequence comes from uncultured Roseivirgaceae bacterium, assembly GCA_964636035.1. Classification (GTDB taxonomy): domain Bacteria; phylum Bacteroidota; class Bacteroidia; order Cytophagales; family Cyclobacteriaceae; genus CAMPJM01. The sequence goes on along the minus strand of CAZWQB010000015.1, from coordinate 9,929 downwards.
AAGCTATAATGTGGCAAATAATATAATTATTTCAAGTATTATTGGGAACAACCTTTAGTTGATGAATATCTCTCTTCCTTATAAGATTATACTGGGTTTTCTGGCTTCCTTCCTTATCCTGGCTGTCGTTAGCTATTTCTATTTTACAACCACGCAAACTTTCATAGCTTCATACGCTAAGGTACAAACCTCTCAAAAAATAATAAATCAGCTAGAGGTAGTAATGTCATTGATAAAAGATGCAGAAACCGGACAGAGAGGGTTTATCATCACCCACAATGAGTTATTTTTAGAACCTTACTATACGGCCTCTGATAACATTGAAGAAGAACTTGTCGCATTAAGTCTACTGATGCAGGACAGCATTCAAAAGCAGCGGTATGATACTTTGATACCAGATGTAGCCAGCATGATGGCCCGTTTGGATTTTAGCATTGACTTAATCAAAAGAAATGAATTTGACAGTGCCGTAAGCTATATTGTGAGTGTCACAGGTAAAAAATACATGGACAAAATAAGGAGTAATATCCTTGTTATGAAAAACGATGAAAAGGAAAGGCTAAAAACGCTGGCAGTAAATGCGGAGACTTCGGCCAAAAATACCTTTGTGACGGTGGTGGCCGGGGCATCAATTTCCTTTCTGATATTAATCTGGGGCCTGATAAGGGTCATTTTGGAATTTTCGAATAAGAAAAAAGCAGAGGCAAGCTTAAAAGCTGCCAATAAAGAGCTGAGGCGGACCAAAGAGAGCCTCACGATTGCGAACAATGAGCTTGAACAACGGGTTCAGCAACGGACCCAGGCCCTTTCTGTGAGCGAAAACAGGTATAAATCTCTTATATCAGCCACTTCTTCCATCGTTTGGACCGCCAATAGTGAAGGGAAAATAATAGAAGATGTTCCTACCTGGGAAGAGTACACTGGTCAGAATTCTTCGGAATACAAGGGATTGGGCTGGATGAAAGCAATTCATCCGGAAGATAAGGATATGGTTATAAAGGCTTTAAGAGCCATAAGAGAAACGCAATCGGTATTGGTGCTGGAACTCCGATTACTCAGGGCTGATGGCAAGTTCAGACATGTTTTGCTTAATGGCGTGCCCGTGATGAACCATGAAAATCTGGTGCGTGAGTGGATTGGCACAATTACAGACATTCACGACCGCAAAGAGGCAGAGGAGGCACTCATTTCAAAAAAAATCGAGGTGGAGAAAGCCTATACAAATGCTGAAATTAGCAATTCCAAGTTAAAAAGTGTGAACAAAGTATTGGAGACATTTGTATACGCGGCCGCCCATGATCTTCGGTCGCCAATTATTAATCTGAAATCCCTGTTGGCTTTTATCAATCAGACCAATAACATAGATAGGAAGTTTGAAATGATGCAGCGGTTTGAAGAAGCTGTAAAGCGGTTGGATAATACCATTTCGGGGCTGGGAGAAATTATAGAAGTGCAGGAGGTAGATAATTCAAACGTTAGGAATATTTATTTTCAGGATGTTCTCGATCAGGTAGTTGCTGAATATGAGTATAAAATGGTGGAATGCAATGCCGCAATCACCGCGAATTTTGAGGCCTGTCCTTCCATCGTCTATTTTGAATCGTACATCACCAGTATTTTTACCAATATGATCACCAACGCTGTGAAATATTGTAAGGAAGATGAGCCCCTAAAGCTACATATTACATCTTATCAAGAAAAAGATACGGTGATTATAAGATTTAAAGACAATGGCATTGGAATGGATTTGGAACGCTACAAAAATAATCTTTTCAAACCATTCAAGCGTTTTTCAACGAAGGCTGAAGGCAAAGGAATTGGCCTCCATATCATCAAATCAATGATAGAGAAGAATGGTGGAAGTATTGCTGTCGAGAGCGAATTGGGAAGGGGTACTGAGTTTATTTGCTCCCTTAAAAAATATGAAATTCCAGTGATCTAAGACTTATTTCGAGTAGATCAACTTGATAGAGTCAATCCCGGTGAAATTTTTATTTTGCTTGAGATTTCCTAAGCGCACGAACTCTCACCATTGGATTAGTCACTTCCGAGGATCCTTTTGATTTCTATTTCTTCCAGAGGCTTGTTGATAAATCCGATTACACTTTCAAATGCTAAAGAACGTGATCTGTCCGACTCCCGCTGCGAACTTGTGATCACAATAATCTTGGTTTTTTGATGTGTTTGAGCAAACTTTTCTTCGAAATGTTGAATGAATTCATATCCGTCCATCTCCGGCATGTTTAGATCCAATAATATGACCTCCGGAGCGGTTCCTTTCTTACAATTTTCAAAAAACCTCAAAGCTTCCCATCCGCTGTTAACACTATCGTATTTTTCTATAAAATCTATCTCATCAATAGTCAAACCCATTAAGAATATGCTCAGGTCATCATCGTCTATTATTAAAACGTTCTTTATGATCATAGATAGTCAGAATTTATAGGGCCTGTTAGCATAGTAGAAAAATCAGACTACTTCTTTAAAATAGAAATCTTTGACTACTCCTGCCGTATTCAAAGAAAAAGCAATCTCCGCGTCCTTTACTTCAAAGAATTTCAGGTTTTAAAAAAGTGCAATGTCTTGATCAAAACTCGACGATATAAGGAAATCAGGAAATTGAGGCCTTTGTTTAACATCCGGAGGAATATTGGAGTAAAAAGTTCAGCTATGCTTATTTTTTGTTATGACCTACATCAAAATTCAAGCCCTTTACCAGTCATTTAAATGTTGAAACTACACTAACCCAAAATTACCTAATCTTCGCATACTAATTTAAACTTTTCGGGTTTTTTCTTTATTCCGGCAGACAATTAATCACACTTGCGATGTTGTAGTCTGTTGCAATAAATTTAGCATTTTAGCGGTATAAATTTACTCTGGAACCTCAGCAGCATCTTTTTAATCTAAAACTCCCGTAGAGCAGGGTTTTAAAAGAAGGCTCGGAAATATGAGGGAGCTTTAATCTTATTTCTTTATCAGCTTCAGCATCTTTTTTGTTGAATTATAGGAGATGGTAAGCACGTAAATGCCACTTTGAAGCCCGGGGAGAACTGCGTTGAGTTCTTTCTCAATAGTTATGGGACTGGCTGCACCGGACTCAAAAATTTTGATTCCCATACTGTTGATTAAATGGCAATAGTCAACATGTGTTAGCCCTGCAGAGGATGCCGCAGTTTTTATCTTTATTTCATCTTCTATCGGATTTGGGAATATGATAAAGTCTTCAGACGGTATCCCAGCAGCGAGAAAGCGAATGGCTGAATATTCAAACTTTCCGTCGAAATCTATTTGTTTTAAGCGGTAGTAGCTGCTTTGGATGAAATGCTGGTCTTTATATTGATATTCCTTTTTGCTTCGGGAATTATTGGCTCCCTGCACGAAGCCGATTTTGTAGAATGTCTCGCCATCCATTGACTTTTCAATTTCAAAGCCGGCATTGCTGGTTTCTTCTCCGGTCACCCATTTTAGCAGAGCGCTGTTTTGCAGGGGTACAACTTCGAATGACTGCAGTGTAATGGGCAGAGGATTGTGGGTGTCAGATATCGCAAATTGTGATAATCTGTTGATGCTCGCTGTAATGGTCCGAGCGGTGCCGTCCTGCGCTTCTCCCACCGGCAGCCACTCATCCGGAACTTCAGATTCCTGCCAAAGTTGTACGTTTAGAAGATCTAATTCATTTTCTTCGTCAGCATGCCACCTAAATGTAACCTCACGGGCAGTTGTCGGATCATTGTCGCAGCTCATGGCCCAGCTTCTGTTGATAACTGCAGAAGCACGGGCCAGATTAGGGTGAGGGCCCGAAGTTCTTGTTACGCTAACTGCTCCCAAATCTTCCATACCCTCTTTAAAAGTAATTCCCGCATATTCAAGATGGGTTTCCGCAGATGAAACGTTTCGGATTACTTCCAGATTTCCAATGGTTCTTCCGTTAGTCGGAGCACCTATTATCGCAGGAACATCACCCTGAGTAAAATTGAGCAATAATTTGTTGTCGCCGGTTTCAATATTACCGCTGATAAATTCCACTTTGTTTTTGATTTGAACGTCGGCTTCCAGATGTAAATGACTATCAGGCTTGTTGATCACCAAACTTTTAAGTTGGACGGGAAATTCCGAGGGGCCAGTCAATCGTTGTGCACTGCTTCCCTTAAAAATCAGATCCTCAGCAAGGGCCAGATTCCCATACAGGTTGAGATCCCCTTCTAAATAAACAGGTGCTGATAGATTGTCTAGGTTTAAAGTACTGTTTTCGTTGATGGTCAGTGCTCTTCTGATGGAGAAGGGAGCACTTCCGGCCGCTGAGGAATAGGTTGTGGGGTTCTCTGCGGCAAACGTTAATTCCTGAAAGGTTCTTCCAGCAAGAGAGATTAACCGACCGGTATGATTAAATTCAATAATTCCAGGAATATACCCATCCACCTGTTTGAT
>CAZWQB010000015.1:0-5398 GCA_964636035.1 uncultured Roseivirgaceae bacterium | reverse complement strand
CAGGAGCTATCGTTAGGCTGTTTAAGTGGATTTCATCGTCGCCTGTACTGATCACATCATAAGGTTCAGGAACTATTGAGTTGTCTAACACCACATCGTGCGAAGCGTCCGGCGCTCCTATCGGCTGCCAATTTGCATCGGCAGAAAACTGGTTATTTCCAGCTCCTCCAGACCAATACTTCTTATTGTCTTTGGGCTGTGCGGAAATCTCCAAACCAGATGACCAATAAAAAGCTTCCTCAGCATCATAGCGGACAAAAATCTTAAAATAGTAGTCTTTGCTATTTTCCAGCCCTTCAATAAAGGCTACACTGTCTGTTCCCATATATACTGCAAATTCGTCTGCCAAGAGCGGTTCTCCTTCTCCAAACCTTTCGTTTTGATTATAAGTAGCTTTATTGGGAAGTGAAGTAATGGGCTTTTCCGAGGCAATGATCAAGATCTCATGCCACCAGTCATCATGCTTCCCCATCGAATTCGACCACGAGAGCTTCACTTTTTTATCTAGAGCCGTGGCGAGAAAATCGCTCACTTCGGCGACTTTTGGTGCTATTGCGATTTCAGTAGAGGGGGCAGAAAAATCGTCTGCTGCGTCTGCTACTATTTTGCCGGTATATCCGACAAAGTGGTACAAATCCTTGCCCGGGTCGAGTCCAGTTATGGTTACGATGCCATCCTGGTCCGTATCTTGACGGGCAACCGTGTAGCTTTCTCCTATAGGAGAGCCCTCGCCGAAAATGTTCCCACCACTTCCGAAGGGTGAATAGTTTTGCTCCGTGAGATCAAATGCGTTTGGCCCGTCTGCACTGCCAAAAATTAATACGCCACTCCAATCCTCACCATGAATTCCGACAGGTTTGGTCCATGACAGGCGTACTTTGTCGGGAGCAATAGAAACTACTTTAAAAGCGGTTATCGGCTCCGGACCATCAATGACTTTAAAAAGCTGTCCATTGTTGGGTGCTCCAAATGTTTCAGCAGATGCTTCTGTCCAGGTAAAGCTGCGGTACTCGTCGCCGGTGCCGATGAGTTGTAAAGAATAATCTAAGGGAGTTTCTCCCGACTCTGTCACTACAATATCGGTAGAAGTGATACCAGCCGCAATCCCGTCCACAGCGGTGATTACTCCTTCATAACTTAGGAACTGAAGGAGTTGTCCTCCGTATGAAAAAGCAATCCCATCAGGGCCATTTTCAATACGCGCCGTTTCCATTGTGAAGATGGTAAATGGATCGTAATCAATTCCGGTTGCTTCGTCTGGAAAGTTATAGCTTGCATACACCTGGCCATTCTCTCCCTTATACAAGTGAATAGCCAATTGGCTTAAGTCAAATTCAGTGAAGGTCTCTTTTTCTACCACTATTTCTATAGCCTCGCCGGCATCAGTGCCGACATTGTCATAGTGGATTTCATTAATCCAGGCATTGTGATTTGAAGATCCTGGGGTTTGCGCAGTTAAGGGACTTTGGATTGCGAAAGAAAAAAAGAAAGGGAGGAGCAACCTCCATGTAATGTTGGTATAGGTATTTTCCATGCTAGCTAAAATTTACAACACAAAAATATGTGTTTAGTTATAAAAACCAACTTTTAGTATAATTATTTTAATAAAATGATGATTTTTGGTTGAATAGCGCGATGTAAGTAAATAGATGTCTAAACACTAATATTGATTTGATCAGGCACGAGCTATTCACTTTAGCTTCTTTATAAAATTTATTATCGTAAATATTTTCTAAATTTAGGTAACCAAAAAATCATTGACCCTTGAGTTACATGGAACGAGTTATATGCGCTTTTTTGATTTTGTTCTTTGCCGCCTGTAGCAGTCGAAAGGAAAGTTCTCAGAATCCGCTTCAGGATTCATTAAATCAGCGGATGGAGTCCAGCACTACGATTTCAGAATCGAGTTATGGAGCTGAGATTGATAAAAAGGACGCAGTGCCTGCAAATACCGTGGTGGCGCTTATGGAGAAGAAGGATTCAATAGACGTGAAAGTGCGGGGTGAGATTACAGAGGTATGCCAAAAAAAGGGCTGCTGGATGATGATGGACATAGGTGATAATAAGCAGATGCGGGTGACTTTTAAAGATTATGGCTTCTTTGTACCCAAAGATATTGATAGGAAATTTGCTATCATTGAAGGGGTGGTTAAAAATGAAATGACTGATGTTGCTAGCTTACGACACTATGCGCAAGATGCAGGAAAAGATGCAAAGGAAATCGAAGGCATTACGGAACCGGAGAACAACCTGGTTTTTGTGGCAGAAGGCGTAATTATTGAATGATGCTACTTTGCTATTCATAGATGTTAAAATCTTCGCGACAACATCAAAGCAGCGCTCATTTTGAGATTGAACCGTAACGGTGACTTATCGATACCTATACTTGGTGTCCGTCACAAACAACTTCTTAAAGTAGCTTCCGCTCAATCCGGCCAGGCCGCCTACTATAGCCCCTATTAGTCCAGTAATTGCTGCCAATAGAATGGGTGAGCTGAATTGAAACAAGGCTGCTACCCGCTCGGGAAGCATAGAGTCGAAAGAAAAATTTATATACAAGGCCATTCCGAACCATAGAAGTCCAACTCCCAGAACCCCGGCAATGAAAGCGTTGATACTGTTGTCGCTCATTAAAGCGCCTACAGCAAATGCCACAATCGCAACGGACCACCAGGGCAGAAACAATAATGCGATATGACTTAATAGTGCTACTACTATAATTCTAAATATAAATTTCATTCTAAACCAATTATTCCTGATTCTCAGGGTCTAAAACATGTGTCATCATCACCTCAGTGGTATCAGAAGCATTCTTTAAAAACAACAAAGGAATGTACTCTCCCTTTCGCCAACTTTCTACAAAATTGTCATAATACGGGCTTCCAGGATTCCCCGACTGTCCTCCTGGGTATATTCCCCAGGCTTTTACCTCATCTTCCATAGAAACTACCATTCTCCATGAAGGACCATGGGTTTTGCTGACTGCATTGATAATTCCCTTGTTACCGCCAATAGCCACATTGTGTATACTAAAGGCGTCCAGGCGTAATAAATGCTGTAATCTGGTCGCTTTAAAATTTGACCAAGTAAAGTCTTCTTCTTTTTCTTCAGTCCATTTTTTGACCGAATCGGTAGCAGCCAGATAAGATTGAGACAGAATTTCTTGCAGTCCTTCTGTCTCAGGAGTAGCTTTAATATCTATAAAAGGATCAGCAGGGTGATTTTTTAATATAAAAAGGGTAGTGTTGTCATCTGGTGCATTTAGTGCCATGTCGGCCCGATCGAATTCATCCCAAATAAGCTCGTATAAAGTTTCCCACCAGATTTCATAAACTGTTGCCGCTTTGCTTTGCATTTCGTTATTAAAATCCCAGTTGCTTAACAAGGAATAAATTTCCTTTTGCTGGGCTGTAAGTTGATTGATATCTAAACCTGCAAGCATCATGGGAAGGCTTTCAGCCGCTTTTAAATTGTAGTTATCCTGTTGCAGCGCCATCATATCCTGTGGTGTGATATTGCGCATAGCGGATAATCTACTGTTGATCCTTCTGTTTCTATAATCTTCAAAATTGCCGTCATACACATAATATGGATAATTTTTACCTACAGGATACTGGTTTGCCGAACTCAAATACTTTTGTTCAGGATTAACCAAATGGGCATTGTGATTGAACGGAATATATCCCTGCCATTCCTGATCCAACCTGCTTCCATCCAACAGGAATTTTCCCTGCCCAGGCCATTTTAGCGGAAATTTTCCCTGCACCCATAAAGCGATATCACCGGTTTTAGAAGCAAAGGCAAAGTTTTGTGCCGGAGCGCTATAGTATTTAAGCGCATTTACATAATCGTCGTAATTCTTTCCCCTGTTTAGGAGATAAAATGTGAGTTGTTCTTCAGAAGGGTCATGGGCTATCCATCGCAATGAAAAGTTGTGAAGGTTTTTTGATTTTGAATAATTGCCATCATAAACAACCGGTCCGTAATGTGTGTAAACCACCGTGTCAAAGAACGAGTCCCCGCCTCTTATTTTAATTTCCTCAGCAACCTTTTGTGTCTTCAACCATTTATTGTCAAACAGATATTCATTCTTTTCCCCGTCTTTAAATTCGATAGAATACCAGTCTCTTACGTCCCGTCGTGCATTGGTCACACCCCATGATATGTTTTCATTGTGGCCGATAATTACACCCAGGGCTCCGGGCAGCGTAGCTCCCATTACGTTGACACCAGGCGCATTTAATTGCATGACAAACCAGATTGAAGGAAGATTTAAGCCCAGGTGCGGATCGTTGGCAAGAATTGGTGAGCCCGAATTGGTTTTTTCGCCACCTACCACCCAATTATTACTTCCATTATCAGGGTCAGTCTTGGAGAACGATATGTTTGGCGGTGCTGGTGGCACAAACAGTGCAGGAGTATCTACTTTTACAGGCTCAAAATTGTAACGTGTCTGATTGGGAATTACAGGGTCTGTATTGTTAAGGGTATCCGGAAATAGAAAATCGAATCGCTCCGGGCCTAGTAAATGATACGCATTCGTATTTTCAAGGTCTGCGTCCCATCCAGAAAGATCATCAGCCATGTATTTTAGTAAAAGAGCCGTCTTTAATGAGTTCCAGTTTTCGGGAGCGTAATCCAATAATTTATATTCAATAGGCAGGTCTTTGTAAGATAAGGAATTGATAAAATAATTGACTCCTTCCGCATAGGCCTCTACAGCACTTTTGATGGTATCATTTCGATTAAAAGCAGCTTGTGCGCTCTGAGCACCGAAAACCATTCCTTTTCGTCTTTGAAGGCGATCAAAATCCAAGGCCTGTTCGCCAATTAACTCTGAAATTCTGCCCGCTGCAGCATGGGTCTGAAACTCCATCTGCCAGAGCCGATGCCGGGCAGTAATGTACCCCTGCGCCAGATATAAATCGTGGTCATTTTCAGCAATAATATGGGGAATAAGATATTGGTCATAATGCACCCTTACTTCCTGCTGAAGCCCGGGGATGTGCAGGCGCTGATCCTGGTATTCATGTTCTATATTCTGCCAAAATCCATTATACGGGTCTAAAAACTTGCCGAGGGGAGGGACATCTCCAATTTTGAAGTTAAGTGCAACCGTGATGGCCACAGTAATAAGAAATACTAAGATAAACCTTAATAATTTCACAGATGATGATCTTTTTAAAGGGTGAAATTGATGAAATGTAAGAATAATCCTAAACAAAGATTGAAAATAATTATCTTTTACCTAACAACCTTGGAAATTTTACTCTTTTAATTTCAGCTACGAATTTACGCGAAATAATTATATCCTTCATTATTAAGCGTAAACGATTCACCTTAAACGATACGTCATCGTATATCGTATCCAAGTCAGTAAAATTTGTAATGATTATAA
>CAZWQB010000014.1:0-32237 GCA_964636035.1 uncultured Roseivirgaceae bacterium | reverse complement strand
CCCTAATACCTATAAGTCACAGACAATCCTCCATAATAATTGCGTTCCGGAGCCGGCTGAAAATACCTGCCCCCAAAGGGGTTTAGATCATTTCCAAGACTGTAGGTTTCGTCCAGGAGGTTGTCGCCACCAGCATAGACATCGAAAGAAAATCTATCGTTGAACGACTTTTTAAACCCAATTTTTGCTGTTATCAACTGATAGCTATCTGCAAAAACGTCATTGGCGTCATTGAGTGGAATTTTATCCGTGTAGTTATAATTTACATTGGCATACAATCCCACATCTGTAGATACATCCACGCCTGCCCAAAGCGTATGAGGGGCCACTCCCGTAACCTTGTTTCCGGAAAAGTCATTTTCGCTTCTTACGTAATCATTGAATTCAAAATGGTGATAAGCATAATTTAGCCGGAAGTTGAGTTCAGATACTGTTGCATAAGGATCTTGAATGGGCTTAAAATTTATACCGGCTTCCACCCCTTTTTGATCCGTACCCCCTGCGTTCCGGAAAAGATCTGTGCCACGCTCACTGGTATAATCCACGATGGTTTCTGAAAGCCGCAGGTAGAATAGGCTAACATCAAATCCCAGCTTATCTCCAAACGTACTGCCCCTGGCCCCGATTTCGTAGTTGATCCCTTTCTCTGGTTCCAGGTCGAGGTTAATGCTGCCTTCGTTTGTACGTACCTCTTCCAAAGTGGGCGGTGAAAACCCGTAACTTATACTGCCATGCAAGGCAAGATTTTCAAAGGCTTTCACCAAGCCGATCCGCGGCATCCATTGTGTATTAAAGGTTTTTTCAAGCCGCGCCCCATTTGCTCCCTCACTGTCAACCAATCTATAAATATCATATTTCACGTTATTGATGCTCAGCCCGGTAGTAAGAATCCAGTTTGCCGGAAAGAAGACTTCATATTGGGCAAAACCCAAATACTGTCGGGTCCGCAGTTCATCGTCGAAGTTTAGCGTATCCGGTTGCCCGGCGTTATTGCCGTAGTTTCTGGCGGATGCAAAGCGGAACTGGTATTCTCCTCCAAGCGTTAACTTTGTTTCGGTGCCGGCAAGTCTGCCATTCAAATTAATCCGAGATCTCCCCCCGTAACCCTGCTGTGCTTCACGTTTGTAATCCAGGTTGAATGGATTTACAAAATCAGCCGTATTCGCATACAGAGTAGTGAGGAAGTGCAGCCTTTCGCCTAAACGTGTATCATAAGTGACTCCTGCCAACAGATTTTTGACAGATATAGAAGCATTTGCCTGCTCACTACCTAAAACGAAAGGGTTGCCTGGCCTTGCCTGCCGGGGATCCGCATCAAATTCTTCTTTTGTGAGCCCACCCGGAATTTCATAAAAAAGGTCTGTATAAACAATATCCGTTCTAAACTCACCCACCTGCCCATTTTTAAATGCGCCGCCCAAATGGAATACTTTTCGTTGAAACGCAGAATGTTCCCTGTAGCCATCTGATTTTTGATCAACGTATGATATTTTAAATGCTTTCTGGCTGTCACTAAAACCAGCTCCCAACGTGTACCTGCTTAATCCAAAGCTTCCTCCGGTGTAACTTGCCGAAACAGATTGGTTGTCATTAAACAGGTTTGCGCTCTTAAGATTTACCACACCGCCTATTCCGGCGCCATAAATGCTGCTGGCAGGGCCTTTAATTATTTCTACATTTTGGATATTAGCCACGTCCTGTAGATTAAAAGGAGTGTTCCCGCCAGGCTCCGTTAGCGGTATATTGTTCCAATACACCTTCACATTCCTCACATCAAATGGCGCCCTTAGGGCACTGCCGCGAATTGAAATCCTGTAGCTGCCGGTCGATCGCTGTTCCATTCGTACCCCTGGCACCTGATTTAGCGCCGGAACAAGCGAGGTTTCATCAAATCTTTGCAGGTCCTGCTTTCTGATTATACCAATTCCTCCCGCTACTTCATTGACAGGCCTATAAGATTCGTAAGCCTCGATTTTTACCTCCTGAAGCAATTGTGTATCGGGAATAAGCGCGACATCAATATTTCCCTCACCTGGATTTACCGAAACCTCCATGGATTCGTATCCTACATATCGTATGATCAAAGATTGCGATTCTGCAATAGCTATCTGAAATTCCCCTTCCTCGTTGGTAATTGCCAGAAGACTGTCACTCGCATTGCTGATCGTAGCTCCTATCAGGGCCGAACCATCTGCACTATCTACCACTTTGCCGCTAAGATTATACTGCGCCATAAGGGCAAAGGGTAAGAAAAATATCAGGGATAAAAAGTAAAGTTTGGCCATAATTTAAATTGTTCCTATTTCAAGTACTCAAAATTCGGCAATAAGTTATACAAAATGGAAAATTTATGGCAGCGGGGACTATTCCAATGAACGCTTGTTGAAGATAGTGTAGCCAATATGCAACAATACACCCCACCTGTGTTGGGGATCATCGTAATAATTCAGACTAAGCGCAATAGGACCTACAGGACTATGAAATACAAGTGCGGAGGAAGCACTAAAGTAAACCTTTTCCCAGTCTTCCCGAAATACAGGATCCTGGCTATCAGCTTGTTGTTTAATTTCCTGAAAAGGCTTAAAGAGGTATCCCTCTAAGCGAAAGTCGAGGTTTCTTTTGATACTGAAAACATTTCTTAGACCCACCGCGCCATAATTGAAGGAGTAAAAATGTGGGAGAAATAAGGTTTTACTATCATTTAGCGGATGAAATGCCGAAGCATTCATTTTTGATGCTTTAAAGTTCGTAAGCAATGGCTGATTGGATACTACAGACTCAACCAGATAACCATAGCTATACCAGCCGGTTTTGAAGTACTTCTCCACTTTTACCTTTAGTCTGAGCCACCTTCGAAGCTCTTCTAATTCATTTTTTACCGTTGATGTGTTCCCCGGGTTATATCTCTCCAGCAAGTCGAAATAGTCGAGGGATAAATAAATATCGCCCCCTGACGAAGCATATTGCTTTCTATTCAAGCTGCTTTTGCTAAAATTAAGCGAGTAACGGTATCCTTTTAGCCTTACTTCATCCAGCGTATCGGTTGAAACAAGATCAAGGTTATTGCTGAATCTGTCAATATTGTTTATATAGCCGGCAGAGGCAATCAATTTACCTTTTGTGCCAATCGGGAATCCGACATTCAGCCCGGCTTTTCTATCCGTTCTTTTAATGATAGTGGGTGATTTTTCTTCTATAAAGACTTCGTTGGCACTCAGATAATCCCAATGGTTGTATGTAAACTCCGGTTCAAGATAAAACTGAAACTTAAGCGGAGCATTAATTCTGGATTTTGCCTGTACGGATTGGTAAAATCTGCCGGTGTAGAAATTGAAACTGTGGTTAAACAATATCCTGTTAAAATGGCTGAAGTTTAAGCCCAGGAATATTTGGCTAATGCTTCTGGAGGCCAGGTTTCCACCAAACTCTACATTCAGGTAGTCGCGGGGTCGACCGTATAAATCGAATTTATAGGCATTGGATGCAGTATCAAACTGAATTCGCGGGTAGATGTCTTTAAAATATTCTTCCGATGCTAATTTGTAATAGCCTGACTTAATATCATGAATGCTTAACGTTTCCTTATTAATATTAAACAGGCTTCGTATATAGCCCCGTTGCTTCGATTTAAAGCCCACCAGACCGATACTTTTAAACTTGAGCGGATCCAGATCAAGGTTAAAGTCCAGCCTTTTCTTCCCAACTTCTTCACAGGATACCCTTCTTTCTATTTTTTGGAAGATTGAATCCATTTGTCTTTGCGTTTCAACGTATCCACTGTCACTGATACTTTGTGCAAAACTAAAGTCAAGCGAACTGTAGTTGCCGAGGTTGGGCTCAATATAAATATCGCTGGAGTCTAAAAGGCTGATGTCGGTCTTGTTCATCAGCATAAAAAGCAACGACTGTCTTATGAGTTTATCATCCTCCTCAAAAGGATAAGTTTCATACTTTTTTGAAGACACATTTACACCAATAATCACATCCGGATCAAAAGTCTCTTTTGCCACGTTGATGGGGAAGTTATTATAGATGCCTCCATCAAACAGATATTTCTCCTCAATTTTTATAGGTCGGTAGAAAAAAGGTACACTTAAGGTAGCTCGCAGCGCATCACTGAGGTTGCCTTTTTCCAGTACAACCTCGTTTTGGGTAAATATATCGGATGCAATAGCTCTGAAGGGGACCAACAGACTATCGAAATCGTAATTTGCTTTTTTGCTTTGGGCCGCCAGCAGTTCTGCCAAAGCAAAATTGAGTGCTACATCATTGGCGAGATTCGAATTCAAAGTCGCATTCAGACTTGAATCTACTGCAAGGTTCAGTGTAATCCACGAAGCGTTGTTTTCCTTTTTGAAATAATGAAAGTTATAATTGTCTCCCAATACGCCGTTCACCCAGCGTTGGAAATCATCTGAAAGAATAATTTCCTGAATTTGATCCGGAGAGTAACCTGCCGCATAAAACCCGCCGACAACCCCTCCCATAGAGGTTCCCAAAATATAGTCGATGGGGATTTCATTTTCTTCCAGTGCCCTCAGTACACCTACATGTGCCAGGCCTTTTGCTCCACCCCCACTTAAAACCAGCGCCACCTTTTGGCCATATGACCAAAAGGTGATGCCACAGAGAAAAAAATAAAGGAGAAGAATTCTTTGTAAGAGCATACTTAAAAAAGTAAAGCGTTGGAACAACCGAGATTTTTAACGATGTCCATAGACAACAATTTTATCCATAACGAAAAAAAGTAAGACCAGATGCCTTACTTTTTTTTTTCACCAATCTCTTACCAATCATTCATGGCCGTTTCTTTTAGATGGCTGGACGTTCGCTTAAGTTATCGAAACATTCTTACAGCCTTATTATTTGATGCAGTGCCGCCGCCATCTTCAATGTTTTCATCTGAAGATGCCATCAATTCTTTTTCCGTGAGCTCAACAGCATCTAACAACTGCATAATTTTAGCGCTAACGACTGCGTAATCTTCCTGGTAATCTTCCAGAATGGGCTGCGAAGGAGGAAGTTCTACTTTTAATGCATCCACCTGCTTACCGTTTTTCCAGAATCTGTAGCAAAGATGTGGGCCGGTAGCCAGTCCTGTGCTGCCTACATAACCAATAGTTTGGCCCTGTCGTACCCGCGCACCTGTTTTGATGCCACCAGCAAATTTTGACATGTGTAAATATTGAGTGGTGTAAGTGCCATTGTGCTTGATCTTCACATAATTCCCGTTGCCCCGCGTAAAGCCCGCTGCAACTACAGTTCCGTCGCCAACAGAACGGATTGGTGTTCCACGTGGCGCGGCATAATCAGTACCCAGATGTGCCTTCCATCTTTTTTGTACCGGATGAAATCTCTTTGGAGAATATCTGGAACTGATTCTTGTATATTCAAGCGGGTCTTTCAAAAAAGCCTTCCTTAAGCTATTGCCATTTTGATCAAAATAGTCAATGCCGTCGCCCTGGTCGAAAGGTATTGCATAGTAGGAATGCCCTACGTGCTCAAAATGCGCCCCAAGGATATTGCCATAGCCCACCAGTTGATCACCCACTTTTTTCTCTTCAAAAATTAATTTAAATTTATCTCCTCGCTGCAATCTGAAGAAGTCTATTTGCCATCCATAAATATCTGCAAAATAGTTCACCAAAGTTGGCGTAGCGCCTTGTTCTACCATGGCATCCGACAAAGATGTGGATATCTCACCAGTAATTATCTTTTCAGAAATCTGAACCTCTCTTTCGCCTATGTAGACATGCAGTGAGTCCTCCAGGTTGAAGACCACATATTCCAGGGGATTGGGCTCATATACAAAGCACTTTGCCGTGGTAAGGGAGTCAGGGGAACAAATAAGGGTATATTTTTTATTGGCATTTATCTTTCGGACATCGAACACGTCTCTCGACAGTCTTGCCAATTCATCTATTACCTGAAATGAAACGTTATATTTCGAAAGGATTTCTGACAGGTTTTGGTTTGGCTTTACAACATCATCTATTACTATCATAGAATCCACCACCATCCCGTACAATATTTCCGGTTCTTTTTCTATTACGGCAGGTTGTACTTCCGCCGGAGGAATTTCACTTTTAACTGTATTTGTTGCTTCGTTTGATGGGTAATAATACTTCGTGAGGTGGTAGCCACAAAGGGAAAACGCAGCAAGTGCGCTGAGGTAAAGAAATTTTTTAAACATACAACCTTTTACTTTAGTGGGTTACGGTAAATTTAAGGATATTGTGAGAACAATAAAATTTTTGCTGAATAAGTTGCCTCGTCAAATAAAAATTTAATCGTTTTTTAATTTGATTCCATAAAATTATACTTTTTAGCAATAAGACATTCTGAAAAACAACGATGAATCTTTGGTATGTATTTTTTTTGGGCAATTTGAAAAAAGTATTGAATGGCAGGATGAAAAATGACATCAAACCAGAACATCTAAGCTCACCAAAGGCAGCGTCGGTAAATGTTTAGAAACCGGACTTATCTTGAAAACTACAGGCAATTTGGAAATGGAAAGATGCCGTAAAAATGAAAATCCGGCCCGGAAAAAGCGTGGGTTCATTTTAAAAAATAAAAATGGATATTTGCTATTCTTCTTCTTATAAAAATTAATAGCGGTGGCCAAGGTAAAAACAAGTTTTTTCTGTCAGAATTGTGGAACGCAATCCCCGAAATGGTTGGGTAAATGTCCTTCCTGCAATGAGTGGAATACCTATGTAGAAGAAATTTTGCATAAGGAGGATTCAAACCAATCCTCATGGCGAACAAGCAGTACCTCCACCCAAAGGGCTAACAAACCCCAGGCCCTGGCAGCCATAAAGTATGAGGAGACCGACCGTATTCTAAGCAATGATTCTGAGCTGGATCGTGTTTTGGGCGGTGGTATTGTTCCTGGTTCTTTGATCCTGATTGGTGGGGAACCGGGAATTGGTAAATCCACCTTGATGCTTCAGATTGCGCTACAGCTAAAGCGCTTGAGAGTGCTTTACGTGTCCGGAGAAGAAAGTGAGCACCAGATTAAAATGCGTGCTGAACGAATGGATCTTAAATCCGACGAGACTTATATTCTTACCGAGACTTCTACACAAAATATTTTTAAGCAAATTGAAGCCTTCAATCCCGACCTGCTGATCATAGATTCTATTCAGACGATGCATACCGCTCACATTGAGGCGTCACCGGGCAGCGTATCACAGGTGCGGGCCTGCACGGCAGAGGTGATGAAATTTGCTAAAGAATCGGGAACACCGGTATTTTTAATTGGCCATATAACCAAAGAAGGTACACTGGCGGGGCCTAAGGTGTTGGAGCACATGGTTGATACCGTACTTCAATTTGAAGGAGACCGACACCTGGCATATCGCATTTTGAGGACGAGTAAGAACCGCTTTGGTTCCACCTCTGAACTGGGAATATATGAAATGCAGGGCAACGGCCTGCGAGAGGTTTCCAATCCCTCAGAAATACTGATCTCTCAGAAAGATGAGGATTTGAGTGGCGTGTCAATCGGCGCCACGCTTGAGGGAAATCGCCCGCTGCTAATCGAGGTGCAGGCCTTGGTAAGTACCGCCACCTATGGTACGCCCCAGAGAAGTTCAACCGGATTTGATGCTAAAAGACTGAATATGCTCCTGGCTGTGCTTGAAAAGAGAGGTGGCTTTAAGCTGGGCGTGCAGGATGTGTTCCTGAATATTGCAGGCGGGCTCCGGGTGGAAGATCCCGCTATTGACTTGGCAGTGGTTATAGCCGTAGTGTCTTCTTATGAAGAAAGGCCAATTTCAGGACATGTCTGTTTTGCAGCCGAAGTGGGTTTGGGAGGTGAAATAAGAGGGGTGAACCGAATAGAAAGCAGAATTTCCGAGGCAGAAAAGCTGGGTTTTAAAAAAATCTATATTTCAAAATTCAATACCAAAGGATTTGATGCGCGAAAATTCAATATAGAAATCAAAGCTTTTGGTAAGTTGGAAGAAGTTTTTCAGGACCTTCTGGGCTAAACCTGCCAAAAATCTAAACGATTAAGCTTTAAAATTGTAACTACTTATGCAAGGAGCTCAGGTAACCGAAAGCATCCTGGTTTGATTCAAACACAAGTGCGTCGCCTATCTCTGGCGATTACGGCAGGAAAATTCAGCGCTAAGGCCGAAAAAGAAATTCGCCTGAGACCTTAATTCATTTGTTAAACAATTTTTTGGCTGGCCATTACCTGTGTCGGCAAAGCATTGAACCCATGGAACAATTTTTTTACAACAACTTCGGCATCTCACCTGAAACCCTTAATTATGTGGTACTACCATTATTGATCTTTCTGGCGAGGATTGGTGATGTTTCCATTGCGACTATCCGTATCATTTTTGTAATGAGCGGGAAAAAAGTTATTGCTCCCATTCTGGGGTTTTTTGAATCGCTGATTTGGCTCTTAGCTATAGGGCAGATATTTAACAATATCGACAACGTATGGTCTTACATTGCCTACGCCAGTGGCTATGCGACGGGCACCTTCGTTGGGATGTATATTGAAGAAAAATTGGCCATTGGCCGGGTGGTGGTTAGAATCATCACAAAATATCAGGCAAATGAACTCATTGAATTCTTTCAGAATAACGGCTTGAGATATTCTTCATTGAATGGCGAGGGCAATTCCGGGAAGGTGAACGTTATTTTTACGGTAATAAAAAGAGAAAATCTACAAGACATGATAACCAATATCAAGCGCTACAACCCGAATGCTTTTTATACAATTGAAGGTGTAAAAAAGGTAAGCGACGAAGATTTGGTAACAGATAGCACGCGCGGAATAGGCTTTAGATGGCGGGCTATGAAAAGGAAGTGATCAGGAAATGTACTTCTCCGTAAAGCTAAAATCATAGCCGGGTTTAGTTTTATATCTTTCTATGATACCCTTCCACCCCTGTAGTCCTCCTGTATGCAAAGCTATTATTTTACTTCCCGGGGAAAAATAATCCTTTTTGATAAGGTCCAGCACGCCAAACATCATTTTTCCTGTGTAGATGGGGTCGAAAAGAAGTTGATGCTGGCGTTCAAAGTTTCTGATGAAGTCTATTAACAATTCAGAAATTTTAGCATAACCATTGAAATGGTAGTCACTCATTATTTTCCAGTTGAGGGTATCTGGCCGTCCATTCGCTGATAACAGGTTATCAATTTCATAATGCAGAAAATCACCCTTTAGGGCAGAAAAACCTATCACTTGCTTTTTTTTGTCGGACATACCTGAAATCAGTCCTGCAAGGGTGCCGCCTGTTCCTACACTGCAGCAGATAACATCGAAGTCCTGATCAATTTCACTTGTTATCTCGCTACAGCCTTTGATAGCCTGCTCATTTGTTCCGCCTTCCGGAACCAGATAAAAAGGCCCGAAGTCATCCTGGAGCGCCTGCAATGTCATCTCAGAAGATTTATTTCTATAGGCCTCCCTGCTCCAGTAGATTAGCCGCATTCCATGCCTGGTAGCGAAGTCAAGAGTAGCGTTTAGGGGCAAATGCTCCTCGCCACGAATAATCCCTATGCTTTTGAAACCGTTTTCACTTGCCGCCGCTGCCGTAGCAAATATATGGTTCGAATAGGCACCTCCAAATGTCAGAATGGTATCCGTACCCTCTTCCTTTGCGCGCAGAAAGTTGTATTTTAGTTTTCTCCATTTGTTGCCCGATATCTCCGGATGCAGCAGGTCCTCTCTTTTTATCCATAACCTGATTTTCTTTTCTTCAAGTAGGGAATCGTAGATTTCTTCGCATGGAGCAGGGGCGGAATGCATAAACATGCAGCAAAATTACGAAATCAAAATTTTTAAAATCTATCTTTGTAACCAAGAATCAATAAATTATGGATCAGGAAGAAGCATACCAGGACACAAATGATGAATTAAACGATGACCTCTTTGAGTATCATCGGATTTTGGTAGATCCGGGGCAGGCACCCCTGCGAATTGATAAATTCCTGATGGATAAGCTTTCCAATGTCACAAGAAACAAGGTGCAGTCGGCGATTAAAGATGGCTTTGTAAAGGTAAACGAAAAGGAGATTAAGCCGAATTATAAAATTCATCCCAGAGACACAATAACTGTATCCTTTCCCTACCCCCAGCGCGATACGGAAGTTGTTCCTGAAGAAATCGCTATTGACGTTGTTTTTGAAGATGATTACTTGCTGGTGGTGAACAAACCACCCGGAATGGTTGTACACCCTGCCTACAACAACTGGACGGGCACACTTGTCAATGCACTCGCGTGGCATTTTAAAAATTTGCCCACCATGGAAAATAACGAAGGCAGGCCAGGCCTGGTACACCGGATTGATAAAGATACCTCCGGCTTGCTGGTAATTGCTAAAACCGAGGCGGCCATTCAGGGGCTAGCGAGGCAGTTTTTTGACCATAGCATCGAACGCACCTATTACGCGCTGGTATGGGGCGAGCCTCAGCCTGCAGAGGGAACCATCAATGTGAACTTGGGAAGAAGCTTGAAAGACCGTAGAATTACCGCCGCTTTTCCTGAAGGCGATCAGGGTCGGCACGCCATTACACACTATAAGGTAATAAAAAGTTTAAGATATATTTCCTTGCTGCAATGCAATCTCGAAACCGGTAGAACGCACCAGATCAGGGCGCACATGAAGCACATTGGGCACCCTCTCTTCAATGATGCTACCTATGGTGGGGATAAAGTTTTAAAAGGTACAAAATTTTCAAAGTACAAATCCTTCGTGGACAACTGTTTCAAAATTATGCCGCGGCAGGCGCTACATGCAAAGTCTTTGGGGTTTGTCCATCCCGTTACAAAGAAGCAGCTCTTTTTTGATTCCGATCTTCCGGAAGACTTTCGGGCCCTATTGGAAAAATGGGAAAGTTATGTACAGTTTACCTAATTACCGGCAGTAGCTGGCTAGTCCTTGCAAAGTTTGCGATCAGATGCTTTGAATCCGGATAAATCAAACATAATGAGTGCGTTAAAGTTCTAGAGATATTATTTTATCAGTCTTTTTTGAACTTTAATACAAAATTATGCGAAGTATTTACCTATCAATATCCACAATGGCCGCCACACTTCTTTTGCTCATGCTGATGGGGTGTAGCAAACCAATAACGAAGCAGAAGGTGACCGAAGACATAGAAGATGCCAGAGAAGCCACGGCCGACGCCAACGAAGCAATCCGGGAGGCAATTGAGTCCAGAGAACAACTTTACGTAGACTACCGGGAAAATAAAGTCGAAGAACTTGAAGAGAAAATAGAAAGCATCAATGATCAGATCAGCGACCTTCGTAAGACTTCAAAAAAGTCAGAAAATGTCGGCGCGAAATCAGACATTAATTCTGCAGTAAATAACCTTGAAAAGGAGCGGAATGATTTGAGGCGCGAAATAGAAAGAGTCCGCAATATTCCCAAGCAAGATTGGAGCAGCTCGTATCAGGTTCTGGAACAATCGATTTCTCAACTAGAACAGGAAATCCAAAGGCTTTCTGAAAGTCTTGTGGATTACCAGTAAACTATAAATAGGTACTGTAAAATGAAATTCAAGATGGAATACCAACTTCAATCTGATGAAGTAAAAATTGTTGTCCAGTCAAAAGGGGCAGAACTCGCTAGCATCATAAATAGAAAAAACAGATTGGAATACCTTTGGCAGGCAGATCCGGCCTATTGGAACCGGCACGCTCCTGTACTTTTTCCTTTTGTGGGGAGACTGAAGGAAGATAAGTACATTTACAAGGGCGAGGAATATCCAATGTCACAACATGGTTTTGCCAGGGATCTTGAATTCGTTGTTGATCAGTCAAAAGATAACGCACTTCTGTTCAAATTAGTGAATCAGGAAGAAACGTACCGGAAGTACCCGTTCCACTTTAGTCTTGAGATAATGTACACATTAAATGCCTCCACAATATCAGTGGCCTACAAAGTGCGGAATACAGACTCCAAAGAAATATTCTTTTCAATAGGTGCCCATCCGGCATTTAACTGTCCGCTCGGGGAAGGAGAAAGTTTCGAAGACTATAGTCTGTATTTTTCTGAAACAGATAATAGTCAGCGACATTTATTGGCAGACGGCTTGTTTACAGGAAAAACAGAAGCCATACCAATTGACCAGGGTAAAAAAGAGCTCCCCCTATCATACGCTTTATTTGAAAAAGATGCGATTGTTTTGAAAAATATTAGTTCAGATGCTGTGACCCTCAAGAGCAGGAAATCGCCCCACGGGGTGACCGTGTCATTTCCTGATTTTCCGTATTTGGGTATATGGACAAAGAGGCGAGGAGCACCTTTTTTATGTATTGAACCCTGGTGTGGTTTGGCCGATAGTGAAAATACTTCTGGCCAGATTAACGAAAAAGAAGGAATTAACAAGCTGGAGCCCGGAAAAGAATTTCATCGTGAATATAAAATTCAGATTTTTTAGAAAATAAGAAACCAATTGATGTTGAGTTCGTTATAGTGTTTTGATCCTTCAATCAAAATTTTTTAATTGGATCAGGACAGCAGAAGGATACCTGATCGTTTATTTTTAAATCTAAGAATTATGAAAAAGTTGAATTTTTTTGCAATAGTAGCTTCAATGTTTTTATTGGCTGCTTGCGGTGAACAAACTCGAGAAAATCAAAATTATGAAGCTCCGGAATCTACACAGGATTCACCGTCTGACGTTTATAACGAAGGCGAAATGATAGAAGAAGAGCCTGTTGAGGATCCTGCTTTCGACATCAATGAGAATGAAGAAGGTACCAACTCTGGTTTAGGTACGGATGGAACTGATCCAAGCCTTGATGCCACAGAGTCTGAAGGAATGCAGAATACAGAAGAAGATACTATTACAGTAGAATAGTAGCACAGATTAAGATTATAATTACAAGAACAGGCTGCCCCTCCAGGCGGCCTGTTTTATGTTGTTACACTATTTCTTCCAGTTTTCTTCTACAATCCGAACTCAAAACCTCCACTGACCTGTACAAGGAATTGATCTCATTGATGTCATCGGAAGTTTTGGCAGTTAATTCTAATTCCTGAATTTTCTGGTAAAGCTTTTCCGCACCGACCATTTGCAATATTGATTTAACTTTATGAGCTGTGGCTGATATTTCCTGAAAGTTTTTCTGGGCAATAAAGTTGGAGATAAGCAATTCTGTTTCTTTCATCTGATCTATTATCTCTGCTACAAAACTCCTGACAACTTCAGGATCATCTCCCAACATATCTTTAACGTACGACAAATTTATATTTGATGGCATAATTTTATATATCTGACTATTGTTCTTTAATATTTCTTTGAACGCTAAAGAAACCCACTCGAGAGCGCGTTGTAATATATTTGCTTCATTTACAGCATTTCCACTTTTTAGATGCTACTTTTCTATAAGTTCCTGAGCGTGCAAGCATCGGTTTTAACAAAACCAATTTATGAGCAGGAAAAGTTCGGGTTAAATCCTCGCCCGAATTTTCCGATGCTGACAAGGTGAAAGTTCCTGATATGTAACCGCGATTGCTTCTCATTGAGTAGGATTAGATTAAACTCCGGGAGCCCAAAAAAGGTGTTTAAAAATTTTACCGGCAATGTCCGAAGCCGATGGATGGACTTGTGAAAACGCAGACAAATTAGCGTACTGTTGAAGTATCCCGCATTCACTCGCGGTTTCAGCCAATAAATTAAAGCTGAACAAATAGTATGCTTGCATACTAATTAATTTTTCCCTTTATTTATAGACATGTTAAAAAGTGGAAGATCAGCCTTAAAAAATAAAAAAAATAGAAATAAAAAAACCTTCTCGGGAGGAGAAGGTCTTTTTAAAAGTGGTGATGAGTGGATTCGAACCACCGACTCACGGATTTTCAGTCCGATGCTCTACCAACTGAGCTACATCACCGCTTAAGTGGCACAAAATTATACATTTTTATTATTGCAGCAAAAGTTTTTCAAAATAAAGGAAATAAAAATATAATTTAGTTATTAAAACCCTAAATATGAGCTATTTACCACAATTGCTTTTTCTAATTATCATCGCAATCACCTCCTGGATTTTGTGGAAAAGGGTGAGTAGTATACGATCAAACATTTTAATGGGACGGGAAATAGACAGAAGCGACAGGAAGCCGGAACGTTTCAAGCAAATGCTTTTAGTGGCTTTTGGGCAAAAGAAGATGTTCAAAAGAATAGTTCCGGCCATACTTCATTTGTTTCTCTATGTGGGTTTCCTGGTGATTAACCTGGAAGTGCTCGAATTTGTAATCGACGGACTGTTTGGCACTCATAGAATTTTTGCCCCCTATTTGGGTAGCTTGTACGCAATCCCCATGAATATTTTTGAGTTTCTGGCACTGGCAGTAATTGTGAGCTGTCTCATCTTTTTGTTTAGGCGGAATGTTCTAAAACTCCGCAGGTTTCATGCCCAGGAAATGACAAGCTGGCCCAAATTAGATGCCAATCTTATTCTGATTATTGAAATCCTGTTGATGACGGCCATCATGACCATGAACTCGGTTGATCAGGTTTTACAAACGCGCGTTGAGGCGGGATACACTGAAACTGGAACCATTTTCTTTAGTAGCTTAATGATGCCGCTATTTGACGGATTAGACACCGGCTCCTTAATCCTCATCGAGCGAACCGCCTGGTGGTTGCATATCATCGGCATATTGGCATTTGGGGTTTATGTCACCTATTCAAAACATTTACATATTGCGATGGCATTTCCAAATACTTACTATGCCAGTCTACAGCCAAAAACAGAAATGTTGAACATGCCTGAAGTAACCAATGAAGTAAACATGATGCTCGGCATTAATGCTGAAAATGCTTCCAATGAGCCTCCCGCTGAGATAGCAAGGTTCGGCGCAAAAGACGTGAACGATTTGCACTGGAAGAATTTGATGGATGCTTATACCTGCACAGAATGTGGAAGGTGCACCGCTGAATGCCCGGCAAATATTACAGGAAAGAAGCTCTCTCCACGCAAGATCATGATGGATACCAGGGACCGAATGGAAGCCGTGGGCGAAGATCTACGCAAAGGTGGCAAAGGTTTAGACGATGGAAAAAGCCTGCTGGATGATTATATTACGAGAGAAGAATTGAACGCATGTACGTCCTGCACAGCTTGTGTGGAAGCCTGTCCGGTAAGCATTGACCCGCTTTCAATAATCCTTCAGATGCGAAGATACATTGCCATGGAAGAGTCAAAGGCACCAGCACAGTGGAATGCGATGTTTTCAAACATCGAAACAAATTTTGCACCATGGAAATTTGCACCCTCGGACAGGTTTAAATGGGCTGATTCATTAAAGAACGAAGAAAATGCCTGACATCTTAAATATCAAAGCAAATCAAAAATAAAAAGGTATAGTTATATGGAATATAAAGTGCCAACCATGGCTGAAATGGCAGCAAGTGGAGCATCTCCGGAAATCTTATTTTGGGTAGGTTGTGCAGGATCTTTCGATGATCGGTATAAAAATGTGACAAGAGCATTTGTGAAGATCCTGGAAAAAGTTGGGATCAATTACGCAGTTCTGGGCGAAGAAGAAACCTGCACAGGAGACCCTGCAAGGAGGGCCGGTAATGAGTTTTTATTTCAAATGCAGGCTGTTTCAAACATTCAAGTCCTCAATGGCTACAACATTAAAAAAATCGTAACCGCTTGTCCCCATTGCTTTAATACGATCAAAAATGAATATCCTGAGCTGGGTGGCAATTATGAAGTAATTCACCACTCAACCTTCTTACAACAACTGATAAACGAAGGCAAGATAAAAATGCAGGGAGGGGGAGAATTCAAGGGTAGGAAAATTACTTATCATGACTCCTGCTACCTTGGCAGAGGGAACAATATTTATGAAGCGCCTCGCCAGGTGTTAGAAGCATTGGATGCTGAGTTGGTAGAGATGAAAAGATGCCGTACCAAAGGTTTTTGCTGTGGAGCAGGTGGAGCGCAGATGTGGAAAGATGCTGAACCCGGCGATAAAGAAGTAAACGTGGAAAGAACAGAAGAAGCTCTTGAAACTGGAGCTGGAATAATTGCTTCAGCCTGTCCTTTCTGTATGACCATGATGTCTGACGGTGTCAAACACAAAAATAGGGAGGAGGATGTAAAAGTCCTGGATCTGGCAGAACTTATAGCAAAATCGCAGGGTTTATAAGGAAACCGCTAAAAGGCAGGAACAAAATGCTTGAAGAACAGGAGATTCTTTACAACACTTCAGGTGTTCTCAGTAAAGCTTCTTAAGAAAATCAATTCTTATTTCTTTTAAGGCGTTGAATTGATTGCTAATTTTGACGATTCCAAAAACTCAATACTATGAATGTTCCATTTGAAGAAATGCCAGATAATGCAAGAATCTGGATTTATCAGGCAGACAGACCGCTTTCTAACCCAGAGGAAGCATTTATAAAAGAGCAAACAGACTTATTTTTACAGGACTGGGCAGCCCACGGAGCCGGTTTAAATGCTTCGTTCACCATACTCTATAGCCAGTTTCTGATTATTGCTGTAGATGAAGCCATGGTAAGAGCCAGTGGTTGTTCCATAGACAAGCAGGTTCGCTTTATACAGGAGCTTGAAAAAGAATTGTTGCTCAACTTCATGGATAGAACCAAAGTTGCTTTTTTACAAGCTGACCCTGCTGATAATGCCGTAGTAACCACTACACTCACTGAAATAAAAAATAAGGTGGCTGACGGACAAATCCATCCCAAAACCTTGACTTTCAACAATCTCGTTCAAACCAAAGGACAGTTGGAAGAAGGTTGGATCATAGCGGCGGAAGACTCGTGGCTAAAACGGTATCTATAGGCTATAGTAAAATTTTCTTATCAGAGAAGCGTTTATATCTTCATATGGATGTAATTTTTAGGACATCTATGCCTTATTTCTAAAATATAATCTAAATTAGGGGATAGATACTTTTAAAATTATCCTATCGATACCTTTAAACTAAAACCGGCCGTGAGATAACGCTGAGTAAGAAGGGCTGGAAAATGGCGATCTGACGTGCCCTCGCAATCAAGAGGACCATTCGTGATACGCACTTCTCGCTCATTATTAGAATGATCTTCACTCCGGGTAAGATAAAAGGTTATATTAAGCTATTACAGACTATATGAATAAATTGTCGTTTTTGCTGCTTCTAATTTCCTCAGCTCTGATATGTTCGTGCAGTGCCTTGAAGCAGGGCATCAAAAAATATGAACTGGGTCAGTATGATGTGGCAATCAATCATTTCGACCGGGCGATAGGCAAGGATGGAACAGCTCCCCGGGCTAATTTTCTGGCTGGCCAATCCTA
The DNA here is from genome assembly GCA_964636035.1 of uncultured Roseivirgaceae bacterium. Classification (GTDB taxonomy): domain Bacteria; phylum Bacteroidota; class Bacteroidia; order Cytophagales; family Cyclobacteriaceae; genus CAMPJM01. The sequence goes on along the minus strand of CAZWQB010000014.1, from coordinate 14,946 downwards.
TCGCATGTCTAACAGGATTGAAAAGGCAGCCCCCTATTATCAGAGGGCGCTGGAGCAAGGGATTACGGATGAAGATGCCTTGTTCTACTATGCTTTTGCATTAAAAGCGAACGGGCAATACGAACAGGCTCGGGCGCAATTAGAAAGTTATCTGGAAACCGGAAGGAACCAATACTACATCAACTGGGCCAGGAAAGAAATAAGAAACCTGAGGTATATTTCAGATCTATTAGCGAAAGAAAGCTTCTACCAGGTGAAAGCCGTGGATGAAATCAACACGGCAGCCGCAGAATACGCTCCCACTTATAACAACAAGCAAATATATTTTACTTCGAACAGAGACGGTGGGAAGATATACAAGGCAACCGGAACAGCATTTACAGACATTTACAGAGCGGATATGGACGGCACCAGGATACTTCCTGGTACAGAGGAGATGCTGGACGAACTGATTAACACGGATGATGTAAATGAAGGATCGGTTACTTTTAGTAGTGACGGCACCCTGATGATCTTTGCGAGAGGGAACAGCGGAAGGAAAAAGGGTACTCGAGAAGTAAACCTTTACATGACAAGGTACAGGGCGGGATCGTGGAGCCAGCCTGAGTTGCTGAATATCAATGATCCAAATTCCTGGGATTCCACCCCTGCCTTCAGCAGAGATGGACGTACCCTGTATTTTGCCTCCAACCGCCCGGGTGGATATGGCAGCATTGATCTTTACTCTGCAACCATGGACGCCAACGGTCGCTTCAGAAATGTCAAGAACATGGGGAAAGATATCAATACTGAAGGAGATGAGATGTTCCCATGGGTGTCTTCTGATGGAAAGTTATACTTTGCCTCATCAGGTCACCCCAGCTTGGGCGGCCTGGACCTGTTCGTAGCGGTGCGAAAAGAAGGGCTGATCAATGTAGAAAATCTTGGTGTTCCTATGAACTCCCCAAAAGACGATTTTGGCTTATCCTATGTGACCCGGACCAGAGGTTACTTTTCCTCGAACAGAGACGGTGGAAAGGGGGACGACGATGTGTATGCATTTATTGATGACTCGCCGGACCAAAAGATAGTCAACTATTATCTGACTGGCATTACGGTTACCGTAAACGATTCTACCAACGAAGAAGTAATTTTGCCCGATACCTTTATTGAGTTGTTGGACCAGGACAACAACCTGATAGCGCGCAATACTACAGAGGGCGATGGTAAATTCCTGTTCAAGGTGGAACCTGAGCGCAGTTATTTCCTTACCGGAACAAAAGCGCAGTACTTTACGGCTCGGGAGGCTTTTAACACGCTTGGAAAGACCGTTTCAAAAGACACCCTGACAGAGCCCGAGACCGATGTTTTTTTTGACATCAAACTCACGCTCGACCAGATCGTCTTGGACAAAGCCATTGTGCTAGATAATATTTATTACGATCTGGACAAAGCAAATATTCGGGCAGATGCAGCAGCAGAATTGAACAAATTGGTACGCATCCTGGCGGACAACCCGGAAATTAAGATCGAGTTAAGCTCTCACACAGACAGCCGAGCGCCTGACGACTACAACCTGTCTTTAAGTCAGCGCCGGGCGGATTCGGCAGTTGCTTACATCGTATCGCAGGGCATTGAAAAGAACAGGATCAGGGCGAGGGGTTACGGGGAGACCCAATTGCGCATAGCAGATGCACAAACAGAAGAGGAACATCAGGTAAACCGTAGAACTGAGTTCAAGGTGTACGAATACAACCCAAATACAGAGCGAATGGAAGAAATTGGCAACACGGCGGTAAGGGGTTTGATGGAAAGAGCCAGTGAAGCGGCAATTATTGAAGAAGAAGGCACGGACGAAGAAGCAGCGGCAGGCAATGAGGGAGAAGTCGATGAGGAAGGTGAGGGCGATCCGCAGGCTCCCGATGATTCGCAAAAAGGAAAAGATAGAACCCGAAGCCTGGAAGAGATGATCGACTGGGATGATGGTGGATTACAAGAATAAAAACACTTAAGCCTCTTTTATACGGAGGCTTTTTTTATTTTTGTGAAAATGTAATTTCTATGAATGACAGATACATGCAGCGGGGGGTCTCTGCCTCCAAAGAAGACGTACACCAGGCAATTAAGAAACTGGACAAGGGAATCTTCCCAAATGCTTTTTGTAAAGTAGTACCTGATTTTCTTGGAGGAGATGACGCATATTGCAATATAATGCATGCGGACGGGGCAGGTACAAAATCATCCCTTGCTTATGCCTATTGGAAGGAAACGGGTGATCTTTCTGTCTGGAAGGGAATTGCACAGGACGCAGTGATCATGAACGTCGATGATCTTTTGTGCGTAGGGGCCCTTGACAATATCTTGTTATCCTCTACCATTGGAAGAAACAAGAACCTGATTCCGGGCGAAGTGCTCTCTGCCATCATCAACGGCACCGAAGAAGTGCTTGAAATGCTGAGGGCGCATGGCATAAATATAAGAAGTACAGGCGGAGAAACTGCAGATTTAGGCGATCTTGTTCGAACGATAGTTGTAGACAGCACGGTTACAGCCCGCATGAAAAGGGAGGATGTAATTACCAATGAAAATATATCGGCAGGCGATGTGATCGTGGGTCTCGCTTCTTTTGGTCAATCAAGCTATGAGAGCGAGTACAATGGTGGCATGGGAAGTAATGGTCTCACATCTGCCAGGCATGATGTTTTTAATAAAAATATAAAAACAAAGTACCCAGAGACTTTCGATCCTCAGGTTCCCGAAAGCTTACTTTATACTGGTAGCTATAATTTAACTGACAAGGTGGAGGGGCTACCTGTTGACATGGGGAAACTGGTTTTGTCGCCAACACGAACCTATGCCCCGGTTGTGAAGAAAATTCTGGAGACAATGCACGCACAGGTCCACGGTATTATCCATTGTAGTGGTGGAGCTCAAACAAAAATACTTCATTTTATAGATAATTTACACATTGTGAAGGACAATTTATTTGACCTTCCTCCATTATTCAGGATCATACAGGAAGAAAGTGGAAGTGCCTGGAAAGAAATGTACAAGGTTTTCAACATGGGCCACCGTTTGGAAATTTACCTTCCTCAGGAGCAAGCGGCAGAGGTAATTGCTATTGCCAATAGTTTTAACATAGAAGCGCAAATAGTCGGACGCGTAGAAGCTTTTGAAGGCAAAAAAGTAACCATTAACTCGCCCTACGGAACATTTGAATATTAGTCGCTTATTCCAAATTAACCAAAAGTTTCGCATACGAAAACCAGTAGTGCAATAAAAAGGACAATTTTAATAATTTCCAATATTACTTCTCTCATTCGTTTTTTCTACAAAGTAAAATGATTTTTGGATTTAATGTGATGGCACGACAGCGAATATTTTAGAAAGGGAAAAAGAAAGGAATTAAAACAGAAGCGAGTATCCACAACAGTAGGTTCAGCGGCGTTCCTACTTTAAGATAATCTTTAAACTTGTAATTGCCGGGTCCGTAAATCATCGTGTTTGTTTGATAGCCTATGGGTGACATAAAGCTTAAGGAGGCCGCGTAGGTGATCGCCATCAGCATGGGTTTTGTGCTCACGCCCATTGCCTTGGCAGTCGCAATGGCAATAGGTGCAATTAATGCGGCCGTTGCGTTATTTGACATGAAATTGGTAGCCATAAACGTGAGGAAAAACATTCCTGATACTACTGCATGAGGACCAAGCAAACCAAGGCTGTTTACCAGCCAGCTTGAAATTAGTTTGGCCGCACCTGTTTTTTCTAAAGCCGTTCCCATTGACAGAACCCCCGCCAGCATAAATATCACCTTCCATTCAATGGCACGATAAGCTTCCTCTACGTTTATTACCTTCAGTAAAATGAGCACTAAAACGCCTATTGTGGCGCTTAAGACAATAGGAGCGATGTTAAATGCTGCTGCTGCAATTACAGCCGCTATGGTGAGAACAGCCGGCACTATTTTTTTATACCTGAATTCTGAGGAATTTTTTTCCGAGATAATTAAAAAATCTCCGCTTTTCCGTAGGCTGCTTAAATCTGATGGCGTGGACAGCAGCAATAAGATGTCGCCCGATCTTAATTTTGTCAGCCCAACCTGGTCGCCCACAATTCCTAGCCTGTTTCGGATCGCAAGTACCCAGGCACCATAAATCAGACTGAAGTTCAATTCCTTCAAAGTTCTTCCATCAAGGGCGGAATTCGGTGTTACGATGGCCTCGTAGAGCTTGGCAGTGGTAGAGCTTAACCCGCCTTCACTAAACTTTCTTTCTTTTTTTATTTCCAGACCGGATTGTTCGCTCAGTTTTTTCAGGGTTTGCACATCACACAAGATGGTCATGCTGTCATTCTCCAGGATATCTGTATACCCGGTAGCTTTTATCGTTCTTCCGTCCTGTCTCGTGATATCTACTACACTGACTTTATAAATTTGAGCCAGATCTGATTCAGAGATACGTTTGCCTACGTCTTTGTAATCCGGTGAAACCAGTAGCTCGGTGAGATACTCCCCCATATCAAACTCCGCTGCGAGGTTTTCTGTAGCTTTCCTGTTGGGCAACAGACGTGCGCCTACAAACACCATATAGCCGATTCCGGCCAAAAGAAAGCAGATACCTGCGGGAGCCATTTCAAACATGGAAAACGCCTCCTCTCCTTGTTTTACGGCAATACCACTAACGAGAATGTTCGTAGAGGTTCCGATGAGTGTACATATACCACCCAACAATGCTCCGAAAGACAGGGGCATTAATAATTTAGAAGGGCTAATTTCCGTATCCTTTGCTACCTGAAGTACAATGGGCATAAACAGCGCTACCACCGCAGTATCATTTATAAAGGCGGAAAGTAGTCCGGCAGAAGCCATAATAGAAATCAGGCAAAGGAGATAGTTCTTTTTCCCTATTTTGATCAAAAGGGTTCCCAAGCCATTCAAAACTCCTGTTTTAAAAATAGAAGCACTTATCACAAACATCGCCCCTACAGTGAGCGTAGCAGGATTACTGAAACCACTAAAACCTTCCTCTGCTGTAAGAATGCCGGTTGCCATTAATAGTGCCATCACAATAATGCTCACAGTATCTACAGAAAGTACTTCTGTGATAAAGAGTACTACAGCAAAGGTGATGATTACCAATACAAGGAGAATTTCGTAGCTTATTCCAAAAAATAATGTTTCCTCCATTTCTCTTCCAATATCCGTAAAAAAAATCCCGACCCGGCTATTCATTAGCGACGAATTAGCTCTCGCAGCTGATGATCAGGATAAACTACGATCGGATAATTTTTTGAAAACTAATCTTTGTGCCTTATGTTTCGTTAGTTAATAAAAATTTCTAATTTCTTTCATGAAAATGTTCCTTTTTTTCTTGTTGTTAATTGTTTCATTTTCGTGCAACGGCGTAGATGCACCCGAGTCAGATGCGGAGCCTGTTTCTCACACTCGATGGGATATCCTCCTTAAAAAGCATGTAAATGAAAAGGGCTTGGTAGATTATAAAGGCTTCCAAAAAGACAGCGCACTGCTTAACGAATACCTGGACCTATTGAGCAACTCCGCACCTAATAAAAACACCTGGACTCAGGATGAGCAGCTCGCATATTGGATCAATGCCTACAATGCTTTTACCATAGCATTGATTTTGGATCATTATCCTGTCGGAAGCATTAAAGATATTGGATCCAGACCTCTTATTACCTTCGTAAATTCACCATGGGACATTAAATTTATTGAAATTGGCGGGAAGAAGTTCGACCTCAATAATATCGAGCACGGCATCATACGAAAAGATTTTGATGATCCCCGAATTCATTTTGCTTTGGTTTGTGCAGCTAAATCATGTCCCGAACTTCGAAATGAAGCCTATACAGGTGATCAGTTAAACAGTCAGCTAGAGGAAGAAACGATTGCCTTCATTAATAACTCCAGTCGAAACTTCATTTCCGGAGAACATGCGCGGCTATCAAAATATTTCGACTGGTATGGAGGAGATTTTAAACGAGATGGTAAATCTGTCGTTGACTTTATCAACCAATATGCTTCTACCAAAATATCAGAGGGGGCAGATATCGAATACCTCGATTATAATTGGCAGCTAAACGAGCAGTAAACGATCTGCGTTTGAGATTTTTTTGGATTAATTGACGAAGTGCTCCTAATAATCCTCTCGATGTATTTTGCCCCCATTTGAAGATAGCTTTTCCTCATTTTCCGAACATTTTCTTTAAAACCTTCAAAACTAGTTTTTCAAGAAAACCGGTATTGTTCAAAAAGTTCTTTTGTTCATCCATAAGCAAGGTTCTTTAGCGCGTGATTCACTGATGCTAATGGAGGAATGACCTAATCAGTGACGGAACTGTTATACGTAACATCTTTGGATTATTCAAAGAATAACTCCCGGATTTCCTGCATAAATTTAATCTTTCTCTCAGCTATCAGGATTTTTCTATCATTCTTCTGACTTTTTATACACCATCTGACGGTAAAACTATGAATAAGCTATTGATGATCGGCTCACTGTTTCTAATCTCATTTGCCATAAAAGCACAGGAAAGAATTACTAATAACCACTTTTTTTTAAATCCTTATGTTTACAACCCTGCATTTGCGGGTCACGAAGGTAGGGCCAATGTATCACTCAATCATCGTCAGCCGAAACGGGACTTCGATGGTGCACCAGTGACATCATTGGTTACGTTTGATGTGCCACTGCGCAGCCAACTGAATTTTGGTCTCAAAATTATCAATGATTCAAGAAGCATTCTGAGCAGCACCAGCGTATTTCTCTCCCTGGCCTACACCAACAAATTTAGTAATAATGGACTCCATCAGCTATCATTTGGCTTGTCGGCAGGAGCAATGAAACATTCAATTAAAACAGATGAGTCTATCGATTTCAACGACCCAGCCATTATTGATCTGTTTAATAACAGAAACCATATTTTAAGCGAATTCGGAGTGTATTATAAGTTTTACGCTTTGAAACTGGGTGTTTCACTTCCTGTTTTGCTCAATCGGGGCTATTCTAGTGATGACATTGGGTTCAGTCCGCTGAATGAAATATTGATCCTTGGAAGCTACGGAATCAATCTGGCAGGTGACAATTTGGTTTTTGAACCTCATTTTCTATACAGCATCAGACAAAATCTCCCATCCCAGCTTGAAGGAACAGGTATTTTCCGATTTTATAATGCATTCTGGATTGGGGGCAGCTATCGCCAGCATTATGGTTCTTCTGCTTTGGCAGGTTTAAACATAGGAAAAAATGTGAAGGCCGGATATGCTTTTGAGTTTGCCGTTGCCGAGCCAGACACTTTTGCAGGAGGCGCCCATGAGTTTCAGGTTTCTTTTGGCTTCGGCGACCGGAATAAACTACCCAAGAGGAAAATGCCGAGGTTTCGGTATAAAGAAGTGAAGTTTTGATATACATGACAAGCAAATGATCAGCATCTGGAGCTCGCGATATTTATTGTCTGGAAATTGAAGTGATTCTACCAAAATCTCTATTGAACAACTGGATTGTGTTCAATAGAGAAACGCAGTCTAAAAGAGAATTTTTTTTAATGCAAGGTCAGGTAAAGCAAAGCCTAATCGGGAAGTACATATTGCTAAGGGAATCCTCTCCCTTATTTGTACCCGGGCTAATTTTCTTTCAATTTAACTGTTCCATTCTGTTCGTATGCAATATCTTTGAGTGCGGGATAAATCGCAAAGCCTTGATGCTTTGAGAATGGGTTTCCTAATTCGAAAAAAGATACTATACAGATGAAAAGAAGCAAAGCGACAACGGGCGTTTTACTGGTAAATCTTGGCACTCCGGATAGTCCGGAGACTCCGGATGTCAGAAAATACCTTCGGGAGTTTTTGATGGACAAGCGAGTGATAGACATTCCTTTCATTTCCAGATGGTTTTTAATAAATTTTGTTATTGCGCCTTTTCGGTCGCCCAAATCGGCTAAGGTTTATAAGCAGCTTTGGGAAGAACGTGGCTCTCCCTTAAAGTTCTACGGCGAAGATGTGAAGTTGCAACTGCAGCAGAAGTTAGGGGACGAATATTTGGTGAGTCTTGGAATGCGGTATCAAAGCCCTTCCATCGCGACAGCCTTGCAGGAGCTGAAAGATGCTGCGGTAAGCAATATTGTTTTAATTCCGCTGTTCCCTCAATATGCTTCGGCAAGCACGGGTTCTGTAATAGACAAGGTGATGGAGCTGATGAAAGACTGGCAGGTGTTGCCTTCCATGTCAATTGTTAGCAACTTTTTAGATCATCCGCTTTTTATAGAAGCTTTTGCCCAAATAGCACGGAAGTACATGGCGCAGACGCAGTATGATTATTTTCTTTTTAGCTACCATGGTGTTCCTGAACGACAAATAAAGAAAGCATCCGTACAAAACTACTGCCAGCTGTCTGACAAATGCTGTTCTGTATATCATAAGAAAAATAAGTACTGCTATCGCGCACAATGCTACCAGACCTCAAGGTTGTTGGCAAAGGCATTGGATATTCCGGAAGATAAGTACGAGGTGGCATTCCAGTCACGATTGGGGAAAGACCCTTGGGTGAAGCCTTATACAGACGAGATAATCAAGGATTTTCCAAAAAGAGGATACAAAAAAGTGCTGGCATTTTCTCCATCTTTCATCGCGGATTGTCTTGAAACCACCGTGGAAGTAGGCGACGAATTCAAAGAAATATTTATGGAAGCTGGCGGAGAGGAATGGCAACTGGTTGAGAGTCTTAATAATTCATCTGTGTGGGTTGATTGCCTCAAGGATTTGGTGTTGGCTAACGCAAGTGTTACCATGGGAGCAGCATCACGACCAGCCTGATCCTAACGGTCGATCCTAATTGCTCCGCTAGCTAATAGCTTGCTGAAGAAGTCTCGGGTGCGTTAGATACCAGGCGGCAAAATGGCGTTCATTATCAAAACCCTTGCTCTTGCATAAAAAGTAAAACAAGAAAAAATGTTTAAAAGAGCAACTATAGGCGCTTGAAAGCGCTTTTCAGCAGGCCCTATTTAGGCATTTACGGTATAAATTGAAGCTAATTGTTGAACGGCATAATCTACCTCGTCTGCTGTATTGTATTTGGAAAAAGAAAAACGAACAGCACCCCGGCTGGGATCGCAGTTCAACGCCGTCAATACATGTGAGCCAATATTACTGCCACTGCTACAGGCACTTCCTCCGGAAACAGATATTTTGTGAATATCGAGGTTGAACAAGAGCATGTCATTATCATCAGAAGGAGGAAGGCTTACATTCAATACGGTGTACAGGCTTTTTTCCATGTCAATGCTGTTTCCATTAAACTCAACGCCAGGAATTGAATCCTTTAATTTGGATATCATGTGCGCTTTTAGGCCCTGGATATGCAGCTTATGCACCTCCATGTTTTTATGGGCAATTTCCATGGCTTTGGCCAACCCGACAATTCCATAGACATTTTCTGTTCCTCCACGCATGTTTCGTTCCTGCGCTCCTCCGTGGATCAATGGATGGATTTTGAAATCATTATTCACATATAAAAAACCCACGCCTTTTGGTCCATGAAACTTATGAGCGGCACCAGTGATGCTGCCAATCGAAAGTTGCTGAAGATCTATTGGATAATGGCTAACGGTTTGTACCGTGTCGGAATGAAAAATTGCATTATATTCCTTGCATAAAGCACCGATTGATGCTATGTCATAAATATTCCCAATCTCGTTGTTGGCATGCATTACCGACACAAAGGAACGCTCGTTGTTTTTAAGGATGTCTTCTAGTTGCGCAAGCTCCAAATTGCCTTTTTCATCAAGATCCAGTAAGGATAGTTTTACCTTACCTTCTTTTTCCATCGATTCGAGGGTGTGCAGAACAGCATGATGCTCGATGGGCGTAGTAATGGCATGCTTCAGATTGTATTGCTCAATGCTGCACCTGATGGCCGTATTATCAGCCTCCGTACCCCCTGAAGTAAAAAAAATTTCTGAAGGGGAAGTGTTCAATAGATCTGCAACTTTTTTGCGGGCTTTTTCTATGGCCGAACGGACCTCTCTTCCATGAGAATGGATTGAAGAAGGGTTTCCAAAATACCCGAGCATGTATGGTTTCATCGCCTCGAAAACCTCCTCGTCCAGAGGAGTTGTAGCCGCATTATCCAGATATACCCGCATTGGCCTGAATCTTTAGTTGGTTATGATTTCCTTAATATCAGAAATGATTTTATTCGCTAAATGTTCTGCAGTGGCCAGCGAATCCGATTCAGAATAGATTCGGATAATAGGTTCGGTGTTAGATTTCCGAAGATGCACCCATTCTTTATCAAATTCGATTTTTACACCGTCAATATCGTTGATCGGCTGCTTTGCGTATTTTTCTTTAATTTTAACCAAGACATTATCCACATCGATGTCAGGTGTGAGCTCGATTTTATTTTTTGAAATATGATACGTAGGATAACTGGCTCGCAACATAGAAGCTGATTTGCCAAATTTTGCCAGGTGAGATAAAAATAAAGCTATACCCACCAATGCATCACGGCCATAATGCAATTCTGGAAAAATAACGCCACCATTTCCTTCTCCGCCAATCACAGCGTTGGTATCCTTCATAGCTCGCACCACATGCACTTCACCAACCGCAGAGGCAGCATAACTGCCACCGTGTTTGAGGGTGACGTCCTTTAAGGCCCTGGATGACGACAGGTTGGACACCGTATTTCCGGGCTTATGCGATAAAACATAGTCGGCTACAGCAACCAGGGTATACTCTTCACCAAACGGCGTACCATCTTCGGTCACAAGTGCCAGACGGTCTACATCAGGATCTACTACAATACCCAGGTCGTACTGACCATGGTTTATTTCATTACAAATGTGGTTGATGTTATCGGGCAGCGGCTCAGGATTGTGTGGGAAAATCCCCGTGGGTTCGCAGTACATTTCGGTAATGTTTTTAACACCCAGCGCTTTCAACAGTCTAGGTATGACTATTCCCCCTGTTGAATTCACGCAATCAATCGCAATCCTGAAATTGCGTTCTTTGATGGCTTCAACATCTACCAGCGGAAGCCTAAGAATTTTCTCGATATGAATTGCAGTATAGCTCTCGTCAACTTCATACGTCCCAAGCTTCTTAACATCCACAAATTCGAAGGCTTCCTGTTCCGCAATTTTCAGTATTTCCAGTCCTTCGGCTTCAGAAATGAACTCACCATCCTGGTTCAACAGTTTGAGGGCATTCCATTGTATGGGATTATGACTTGCCGTAATAATAATTCCGCCGGCAGCCTGCTCTAATGGAACAGCAATCTCAACAGTAGGAGTGGTAGATAAATCCAGATCAACCACATGTAGCCCCAGGCTTTGTAAAGTAGCAGCCACTATTTTACTTACGGTTTCACCGGAAAGCCTGGCGTCCCTTCCAATAACGATCTTAGTTTTCTCGCTCTGGCTTTTTATAAAAGTACCAAAGGCTGCAGTAAATTTTACAACATCAAGAGGGCTGAGGGATTCGCCAACCGGACCGCCTATAGTCCCCCTTATTCCAGAAATAGATTTTATTAAAGGCACTGGCTTTGTTAATTTTGTTTAGTGGTCAAAGGTACTAAAAAATATTACATCACGAATACAGGGAATAGCAATATACCCTGAATCTTTTATAAAATTAGCGATTGGTTCACAGCGGGGTTTATGAATAGATCAGCCCTTATCGCATCAATTGAATGGAGAAACCAGCTTCCGGGAATTTACATATGCGCTGAGGGAAAACCGGGCTTCATGACCGGTTGAGCACCTTGCCAGCCCTAAAGAAAGGGCTTGGGAGCAACCCGATTAAACAGGGTGAAAAACGAAATCTTAGGAGGAATTTGAGTTTGTAGAAACGAACCGCCTTAGAAGGACGAATTTGCTAGTTAAATTTAGCCATTACCTTATCAACTTCATTGTCGGGGTTTCCACAAGCGTCACCCTCTCCCACGTTTTTTCCGCAATAGCCGCAGGTTCCGCCTTCTTTATTTAAAAAGGGGCTTTGAGAGGCGCAGGTTCCTTTGAATTCCCCTTTCTTGAGAAAAATCAAACGAACGGACATCAAAACAAAAAAGGCTGCTATAAATGCTATTGTAATAAAAAACGTAGTCATGGTAATTGATCTTTATGCAAATTTACTATTTAATGAGGAAACGTATAATATTGAAGTTAAGTTCTTATGAAAAATAGTTCGTCATGAGATTGGCGAAGGTGGCTCCTTTTGTACTTCATAACCCGGGTATTCGTTTTTTAACTAAATCACACTTAATAACTATGCAATATCAACAAATGATTAATTTAAATATTCCTGATCCCAATAGAGATAATAAGCTGAAGGCATTTGACAGGTTGCTCACCATCATGGACGAGCTTAGGGAGAACTGTCCATGGGACAAAAAGCAGACCCTTGAAAGTTTGCGGCATCTCACCATTGAAGAAGTTTTTGAACTTTCCGATGCCATTATTGAGGGAGACCTTCAGGAAATAAGAAAGGAACTGGGAGACATCATATTACACATTGCCTTTTATGCCAGGATCGCTTCCGAGAAAGAAGCCTTCGATATGGCCGATGTCCTGAATGGGATCTGTGATAAATTGATTCATCGCCATCCGCATATTTATGGGGACACAAACAACAAACATGGTAATCTCGAAACTGCGGCCGATGAAGATGCTGTGAAACGAAACTGGGAACAAATAAAGCTAAAAGAAAAAGGCAATACCTCTGTGTTAGGTGGTGTGCCCAAATCCCTTCCGGCAATGATAAAAGCGATGCGCATACAGGAAAAAGCCCGGGGGGTGGGTTTTGATTGGGAGAAAAAGGAACAGGTCTGGGAAAAGGTGGAGGAGGAGATGCAGGAATTCCATGAGGAGGTTGAACCAAAAACTGGCGATTCACCGAATTCAGAAAAGGCCCAGGCAGAATTTGGTGATTTGCTCTTTTCGCTCGTCAATTATGCACGATTTGTAGGAATAAATCCGGAGGAAGCACTTGAACGGACCAATAAAAAATTTATCAAGCGCTTTCAGTACCTGGAATCAGCATCAGCAAAAGAAGGAAAAAAAATTAGCGAAATGAGCCTGGAGGAGATGGATGTATATTGGGAGCAGGCGAAGGGCTTGTAGGACTAATACATCGCAATGCGAGCTTAAAAAATGCTGCCCCCTCAGAGTCTCCTGCAAGGGACTCTGAGGAATAAAGAAACTCGGAAGCCTGATTACTACCTCAGAGTCCTCTGAAAAAGAGAGACTCTGAGGGGGTGGAGGCGACAGCTTGTGTCTGTTGCCAACTCACTACGTTCCCATCGTCATCCTCATATTCTCCGGTATCCCAGTTATACTTCGGAAGCATACCCGATGGGTCATTAAATAAGATCGGGTAGTTATACGTATAGTGATAAGGATTCCATTCGACCATCATCTCCGCCATTGGATCGATACTTAGCATCCTTCCAAGGGATGGATCGTATTGTCTAGCATGAAAATCTAGCCAACCTAGGTCAAACTCAATTTGCATTTCCTTCCCATTAAACAAGTACTTATTCCCCACGGAATTCTCCCTTTTGTATGAGTTAAAGGAGAGACCAAAAAGATAGTAGTCAACCGCCTGCACAATTATTCACCAGCCCAACACTGCATAAAGATGAAATAGACATAGAGGGAGTTCTTAACCGAACATCTTCTTAATCTTTTCAAGATTATTCTTTACGATCTGGTCATAACGGTCGTTCTCGATTTTAGCATTGTAATGCTTTCTATGCTTATAAATTACTTCTTTTATACCTTTGGCGGGCATCATGTCTCCGTCTAAAACATCAGTATTACCTAGCAATTCAAGTCTTTTTAATGAAGATATGTTTTTAATGAATTTTATTGAATCAATTGCTTCGCAGTCGGATATTTCAAGATTTTTAAGATTAGATAAATTCTCCAAATCACTAAAGTTCTTAATGTTGGGACACAATTTCAAATTAAGAGAAGTTAGGTTTTTCAGATTTCTTAGTTTGGTTATTAAAGATAACTTCTTACAATTACCTAAAAGTAATGAACTTAAATTAGTGAGGTACTCCACTCCGTCAACATTCTCTATAGAGGAAGTTTTCACTTCCAAATTATTCAAATTTATCAATGATGAAATAGGGGTAAAATTTCTTTCTGTATATTCTATTAAACACAAAGAGGTAATTTTAGTGCATTTTTCTAGACCCAGTATTTTCCCCTTTCTCCATCGGATTGTAAGGTTTTCAAGATTTGTTTGGCTCTTTAAATCTATAGGAGCTTTCCCCTCCACATTTATTGTCAATTCTTCCAAGTTTTTAAATTTAGAGAGAAAACTGAAATCATAGTCATCAACACTACTAATATCCAATGCTTTTAAAAAAGTATAATCTTGCAGAAAATCTAAATCAGAAATTCTGTCTTCTTTTAATTGTGCAAATATCCGGAGTCCTCGAAGATTATGTTCTTGTATAATTGAGTGGGTCAATTCAGCTGTATAATCTTTCTTAAAGACCAACAGCGAGCCATGCGGTGATATTTCTATATTTCTTCTCATAATGAAGTTTATTTTGGCAAATTGAATCTTTTAATAACATCTCCACCTGGTGCGAGCTCCCGCTCGTGCCAATTTAGACATTCCTTCTTTGTAAAAAGCTTTAACGCAACTTATTCGGCTTGAAGAGCCAAAATATATGCCTTGAATGGTTTTTTTACACCCCTTGTTGCAATTTCGTGCCGGGCAGGGATTTGTTAGCAGCACGAGCGGACGCTCGCGCTAGAAGGTAGTAATCGGTGCGATTATTCGGCTAAGTATCAAATTAATTAAATTGTAATATTTTCCTAATGATCATATACCCTAACACAACTATCGAGGTTAATGATAGCAAACTCAAGAACGGCCAGGCCGACGATTCCTCTAGGTTAAGAGTAAATAACTTTACTAAGGAAAGGACGGAT
>CAZWQB010000013.1:0-33536 GCA_964636035.1 uncultured Roseivirgaceae bacterium | reverse complement strand
CGAAGAAAGAACCGACTCCGCTAATAGAATGACTCTATTTTTAAGCACCTCCACTACGCCTCCTTCTACTTCCATCTTGTGTATTCCGGTGTTGTCTTTATAAACCACAGCACCTTTTCCCAAAGAACTGATCATTGGTGCGTGATTTTCTAAAACCTGGAAAGATCCTTCACTCCCGGGGAAGGTAGCAGATTCTACTTCTCCTTCAAAAACTTTTTTATCAGGAGTGATAATTTCTAAAAACATAATTTAATTAATCAATTAATAAATGAACCAATGTACCAATTTTAGTGAACCATTGAGAAGCATTCCATTGGTACATTGGTACATCAGATAATTAAATAATTATTTAGCTTCTGCCAATAATTTCTCGCCTTTCGCAATTGCCTCGTCAATGTTTCCTACAAGGTTAAAAGCAGCTTCCGGCAAATGATCGAGTTCGCCGTCAATGATCATGTTAAAGCCTTTGATGGTATCTTTAATATCAACCAGCACACCTTTTAATCCTGTGAATTGCTCGGCAACGTGGAACGGCTGAGAAAGGAATCTCTGAACCCTCCTTGCGCGGTGAACAGTCTCTTTGTCTTCATCAGAAAGCTCGTCCATACCAAGAATGGCAATGATATCCTGAAGCTCTTTGTACCTCTGAAGAATCTCTTTTACTCTTTGAGCAGTATTGTAATGCTCGTCGCCTAATACATCAGCACTTAGTATTCTTGATGTTGAATCCAACGGATCCACAGCAGGATAAATTCCTAGCTCAGAAATCTTTCTCGACAATACCGTAGTAGCGTCAAGGTGGGCAAATGTAGTAGCCGGAGCAGGGTCAGTTAAATCATCCGCAGGTACATAAACCGCCTGTACGGAAGTAATAGAGCCTCTTTTTGTAGAAGTAATTCGCTCCTGCATCGCACCCATTTCAGTTGCCAGCGTTGGCTGGTATCCCACAGCAGACGGCATCCTGCCTAGTAGGGCTGATACCTCAGAACCTGCTTGTGTAAACCTAAAAATATTGTCAATAAAGAAAAGAATGTCATTTCCTTTGCCCTGGCCGTCACCGTCTCTGAAATATTCAGCAATCGTCAGTCCCGAAAGCGCAACCCTCGCTCTCGCACCAGGAGGTTCATTCATTTGTCCGAATACAAGTGTTGCCTGCGATTTTTCCAGTTCAGCAATGTCCACTTTGCCCAGATCCCAATGACCTTCTTCAAGGCTTTTTACAAATTCGTCACCGTATTTTATTACGCCAGATTCGATCATTTCACGAAGCAAATCGTTTCCTTCACGCGTGCGCTCACCTACACCTGCAAACACCGACATACCAGCGTAAGCCTTGGCAATGTTGTTGATCAGTTCCATGATCAATACTGTCTTACCAACACCCGCACCACCAAACAATCCGATTTTACCTCCTTTTACGTAAGGCTCAAGAAGGTCAATTACCTTAATTCCTGTAAAAAGGATTTCTGTACTGGTAGAAAGATCTTCAAATCGCGGAGCATTTCTATGTATCGGCAAATCCTTTTCCCTTTTTGGTTGAGGAATTCCGTCAATAGCTTCTCCTACCACGTTGAACAGACGGCCTTTGATATCATCACCCACAGGCATTCTGATGGGAGAACCTGTATCAACCACATCCATATCCCGAACCAACCCCTCGGTTCCATCCATTGCAATAGTTCTTACTCTGTTTTCACCAAGGTGTTGCTGACATTCCAGCACGATTTTGTGACCGTTCTCCTTGGTTACTATCAAAGCATCTAATATGTTAGGTAATTTAGAACCTGGTCGGTCAAAGCTAACGTCTACAACCGGACCAATTACCTGAGTGACTCTACCAATATTTGCCATTGTTTATTTTGTGATAGGTTATTCAGCGTTATTTTTTCAGGTGCAAAATTAGCCTATAAATTGATCTAATACAAAGGGAATTTCAATTTTTAATCGTTATACTGCCGGTGTGGCTTCAGGGTTGATATTATCCTTTAAGAATAATTCGGAAGGTGGTCCCTTCGTCTACCACCGAAGATTTTACCATGATCTTTCCTTTGTGATAATTTTCTACGATTCTTTTTACGAGCGTTAATCCCAGACCCCAGCCACGCTTTTTAGTGGTGAAACCCGGATTAAAAACATTTTTCATGTTGGCTTTGCTCATTCCCTTTCCATTATCGGCAATGTCGACAAATACCCTTCCTTCGCTTCCCTTAATAATTCTGATATCGATCTGGCCAATGCCGCTCATGGCATCTACAGCATTTTTACACAGGTTTTCGATCACCCAATCAAACAAGGGCTTGTTTATTTTTGCAATGGTGTTGGGTGAAATTTCAGTCAGGTTAAACTTAACTTTAGTTGAAATTCTCGGCTGGAGATAATTAATGGTGGTAGAGATTACCTCGTAAAGATTTTCTTCTTTCAGTACCGGCACTGATCCGATATTTGAAAACCTGGCCGTGATCATTTCCAGCTTTTTTACATCTTTTCCCAATTCCTCTGTAATTCCCAATTCCTGAAGACGGGGTTCGGATTTGAAATATTCTATCCAGGCCATGAGCGATGACAAGGGGGTGCCCAACTGATGGGCGGTTTCTTTGGCCAGACCTACCCAGACTCTGTTTTGTTCAGATGTTTTGGAGTAGCTGAAAGCGATATAAGCAATGATGGCAAAGACGGCAATGACTGTGAGTTGAACGTAAGGATAATATTGAAGCTGCGTTAAGAGGTAAGAATTCTTATAATACACGTATTGGTAATCATAAATTTCTCCGTTGGAATAGCGCAGGGTAATTTCTATCGGCTCATGTTCCGCCTTCATGGTTCGTAGTTCCTGCCTTAAAAGTGCCATGCGTTTTTGCGGCGATACATCTTCGGGAATGTCAAGATTTTTGTCTAGTGTGGGATTTCCGTATGCATCTGTGGAAATTACCGGAATGCTATTGTTAGCGACAATGATCTCCTGAAAGATGAAAATGAGATTGTCACTGTTATTTTCATTGGCAGCATATTCCAGCGTATTGGCGTAAAGTTGGATCAATTCCTGTTCTCTGGCCTTCAGGTCATCAACCAGTAAGTTCGTATAATAAATGGAGGCGGTGCCAATGATTAAAGAAAATATCAATACAAGGTACTTCAGGGTCGACTTGTTTTGATAAATATCAAGCGTGTTTACTTCTTTGAGATTTTTTGCCATGAATTTCCCTCTGTTGTTCCTACGGAAATTTTGTTAGTTCAACGAACGAATATACAAAGTATTGAACAGAATGCTGGCTGCTGCTGCGCTTCTGGCATTTGCATAAACAAAAAAGACCGGACGAATATTATCGCCGGCCTTGAATAATTTTAAACAAATAAAATTTATCCTTTCATAAAAAGCCATTTGGCAAGCACCTTATAATTTACTTTCGTGCCATGCATCAAAATCCCAATGCGGTAAATTCTGCCTGCAATCCAGGTGGTAAATATGAAGCCTGCTACTAAAAATGCCATGGATAATAGAATCTCCCATAAGGGTACGCCAAACGGAATACGCATCATCATAACCACAGGGCTTGACAAGGGGATCATAGACATCCAGAATGCCAATGAGCCACCCGGGTCTTTTATGATGGCAGAAAGCATTATAATAGAGGCAATTAACGGCAGCGAAATGGGGAACATGAATTGCTGCGTATCGGCGTCACTGTCAACCGCTGAGCCTACAGCAGCAAACAATCCACCATATAATAAATAGCCACCCAGAAAATAGAAAACAAAACACAGAACCAATTTGGAAATATCGATGGCTTCGAGGGCTGTGAAAATTTCATTGATCTGCGCTGCCTGATTGGCATCTTTTTCATCCATCCCATCGGTGGTGGCTTCAATTTGAGGATCACTAAACCTGTCCATCTGGAACATTGAACCTGCAAATGATGAAATACCGATCGTAAGTAGAACCCATAGAAGAAACTGCGTAAGGCCAACAGCAGCAATTCCTATGATTTTACCCATCATCAGTTGAAAAGGCTTTACCGAGGAAATAATTACTTCTACAATTCGCGAAGTTTTTTCTTCCAGAACGCCTCTCATGATCTGCGCTCCGTAGAGAAAAACAAAGAAATAGATGAGAATCGAAGCAAAATAACCCACAGCAGATGAAATGCCCGAGCTACTGGCCTTTTCTCCTGATTCACTCAGGTTAATGGTATTGATCCTCACGGGCGTATCAATGGTCTCCAGGGTGGCTTTGTCAATTCCCGATCTGGTAAGCTTGATTGCCTCTATCTCTGTCTTCATGGTTCTCTCAAGAGACAACACGATGTCCAGACTGGGATTACCTTCGGAAAAAAAAGTAATAGCACCAGGATTTTCCAACGCATCTGGCGGAATATACAATAACCCATAGTGTTGCTGCCCGGGTACCTTTGTTTTTGCCTCTTCTAATGAAGAATTGATGTATTCATAATTTATGTTATTGTTTTCCGCAAAAGTTTCTTCAAACAAGCCGGACTCATCCAATACCTGGATGTTTTTTTCATCGCCTTCCTGAGTCGCCAGCCAAATAGGAATGATCATAATTGCCGCAAAAAACAGGGGACCCAAAATGGTCATAATAATGAAGGACTTTTTTCTGACCCGGGTCAAATATTCCCTCTTGATTATTAGTAATATTTTATTCAACGTGGGCCTCCTTTTCCTTTACCATCGTAATAAATATTTCATTGATACTGGGGATTTTTTCGACAAAAGTGTGCACCTCTACTTTGTCAATCAGCATCCGCAGAAGATAATTTGGCGCTTTGGTCTCGGATATCTGAATTACTGTCTTGAAATAGTTGTCCTCCAGGGCTACTGTGGAAAGAATCTGGCTGTTTAAATCATCCAACTGCAATGGACCCGTATGCTCGACCTGAAAAGTATTGGATTTATAAGTGTCTTTAATTTCTTTTTTCGATCCATCGAGAATTTTTCTTGACTTGTTGATCAAGGCAATGTCATCACAAAGCTCTTCCACAGATTCCATTCTGTGGGTTGAAAAAATAATGGTGCTTCCCTGTTCTCGGAGTGATAATATTTCATCCTTTATAAGGTTTGCGTTGATGGGATCAAAGCCTGAGAAGGGCTCATCAAGAATTATTAGTTTCGGTTCGTGCAAAACAGTAGCAATGAACTGAACCTTCTGCTGCATGCCTTTTGAAAGGTCTTCTATATTTTTCCCCCACCAATTCCCAATATCAAATTTGGTGAACCATGTCTTGAGGCGACTCGCAGCTTCCTTTCTGTCCAAACCTTTTAATTGCGCGAGATAAAGTAGTTGTTCACCCACCTTCATTTTTTTATAGAGACCTCGTTCTTCGGGCAGATAGCCGATGAAGCCGATGTGCTTCGGTGAAAGCGGTTCGCCATTGATGGTGATTTGGCCGCTGTCAGCTTCTATAATTTGGGTGATAATGCGAATCAGCGTGGTCTTTCCGGCTCCGTTGGGGCCAAGAAGACCGAAAATAGATTGTTCCGGAATTCTTAAGCTTACATCGTCGAGCGCCCTGTGGTTCGAATAGCTCTTAGAAATATTTTCCGCAGTAAGGATATACAATTGTGTGCTTTTTGATGGATAATTAAAATATTTTGCAATAAAGATATAAAATTTTAAAAATCAACAATAAAATTACAGGAGTGGTGCGTCAGGAGAGAGGACGCCGTTGTATCGAGAAGGCGGGTTAGAGGTATCACCGGAATATGAAGCTTTTTCTACTTCTTTACAAAAGTAATCTTTCCCAACGCCACATCCAGGTCAAATGTCAAAAGGTCAGGAGCATTTGCAGAATAAGATTCGTTCGCGAAAACATTTTCTGAGATTTCTTTAAAGTCGTTGCTCAGTTTAATGCGACACAAGGGTGAATTGTAAATATTTACAAGGATGGGTATTTGCGAAGATGGGATGCTGATTTCGAGATTACCAGCTCCTACACTCGCTGAAATATGACTTTTGGTACTATTTTTCTTACTGAAGTCCAGGAACAAGCTACCAAAACCCACCTCAGCAATAATCGTTTTAGCCCTGCTCAGGTTCAGGTTCCCTACATTTAAGTTTCCCATATCTACCTTTACCATTAGCGTATCCATCGCTATTTTGTTGGATTTTCCTGAAAGGTATCCCAGGTTAACATCCGCGCTACCGGTATTTATTTTAAGATTTTTTATGGATAAGCCGGAAAGATCAATATCGGCATGGCCAATACCATAATTGAGGTTAAATAAAATGGGGAGGGACTCGGATACGTAAATGTGCCATAAATTTTCTTTTGCAGCAGCATTCTCGCTGAACATACTGTACGAGAGCTTCTTCCCTATTCCAAGCGGTTCATTGGGTTGTAGTACAAAACTTACCTTTTGAATATCTTCTTCGCGCCAGGTCTTAAAAGCCGGTGTTACCTTTTCATTTTCAGGATCTCCAAAAATGTTGATAGGATGCTTGCTCGTAGATGGTTTGATTGTACAGGAGCCAGAAGAAGCAGTAAGTGTGAACTCCAGAGCCTCTATATTTTTAGTTTCATCAACACGATAATGTCTGCCGTTTTGGGCAAGAACTGAGACCTGAATGAAACTAAGCGAAAACAGAGTAAGTAAAAGAGACTTCCACATGGTTCATGTCTACGGTAAATTAAGAATGTTGTTTCGGAATGGATATCTTTTAATAAAAAAGAAAAGCAACCCGGAAATAGGGGTTGCTTTTCTTTTTTATATAATAACTAAAACTTAGAAAAATTCCTTCATTTTATCAAAGAAGCCTTTTTCATTTTTCCCAGGGTTTGGGGTAAAGTTTTCAGAAGTCCTAAGGCTTTCCAGCGTTTCTCGCTCTTCTTTTGTAAGCTGCTTGGGCGTCCAGATATTGACGTGAATCAGTTGGTCTCCTCTTCCGTACCCGTTGATATCCTGAATTCCTTTTCCTCGCAGCCTGAGGATTTTACCGCTCTGCGTCGCCGGATCTATTTTAATTTTAACCACCCCATCTATGATCGGAACTTCTACAGAGGTTCCTAAGGCTGCGTCAACAAAACTGATGTACAGGTCATATACCACATTGTTTCCTTCGCGCTTAAGTACATCATGCTCCTCTTCCTCTATTACGATCAGCAAATCGCCGGGTATTCCTCCTCGAACGGGAGCATTTCCTTTTCCTGACATAGAAAGCTGCATGCCTTCGCTAACACCCGCGGGTATTTTAATAGGAATTACTTCTTCCTCCATTACTCTGCCGTCGCCTTTGCAGGAATGGCAGGTATCTGTTACAATTTTTCCTTCACCTCTACAGTTTGGACAAGTGCTGCTGGACACCATCTGTCCGAGCATGGTGTTTACCACCTTTCTTACCTGCCCATTACCACCGCACATGGTACAGTTTTGCAGAGAAGTGCCATTCTTAGCCCCGTTTCCATTACAAGTGCCACAAGTCACATGGCGTTTGACTTTAATTTTCTTTTCAACGCCATTGGCAATTTCTTCAAGCGTCAGCTTCAGCTTAATGCGTAAATTTGAGCCCTTTCTTCTTCTGGATTGGCCTCCACCAGATCCGCCTCCGAAAAAACTTTCGAAAGGACTGCCGCCGCCACCAAAAATATCACCGAATTGAGAGAATATGTCTTCCATATTCATGCCACCGCCGCCAAATCCGCCGCCGTTCATGCCCTGATGGCCGAACCTGTCATACCTTTGCTTTTTCTCAGGATTGCTGAGCACCTCATACGCCTCGGCTGCTTCTTTAAATTTATCTTCTGCAGTTGGGTCGTCCGGATTTTTATCCGGATGATACTTGATGGCGATTTTCCTGTAAGCTTTTTTTATCTCTTCAGGAGAGGCGCTTTTAGTGACACCTAATATTTCGTAATAATCTCTTTTTCCCATTTTATGCTCCTATTACAACTTTAGCATATCGTATTACCTTATCGTGGAGGTAATAGCCATTTTCAATGACATCTACAATTTTGCCTTTTAATTTTTCTTCGGGTGCAGGTATTTGCGTAATTGCCTCATGAACATCTGCATCAAATGATTGGCCTACGAGATCACCCATAGATTTCAGGCCTTTTTGCTCCAATACTTTTATGAATTTACTATGGATGAGCTGCATTCCTTCTTTTACTGAGGCTACTTCTTCCTTCTCTCCAACAGCTTTTGAGGCGCGTTCGAAATCATCAACTACAGAAAGCAAAGCCAGTACAAGATCTTCATTGGCCGTTTTTACCAGCTCCAGCCGCTCTTTGGCTGTGCGGCGCCTGAAATTATCAAATTCAGAGTATAGCCTGATATATTTATCTTTTGATTCCTCGAGTTGTTGTTGTAATGACGAAACTTCATCAACCTCCTGATTTTCGGAAGAATTGTCATTGTTTTCGCCGCCGTCTCCTTCTTCATGAAGGTTTTCTGTCTGCTCTGCGTAATTTTCTTGTTCCGAATTTTCCAGAACCTCTTTTTCTTTATCTTCTGTCACAGCCTTATCCATTTGATCTTTTGATACATTTTCCTGATTTTCTTCCGTTTCACCATCTAACTGTTGGTTTTTTTTCTGAACATCGTCAATCTGATCTTCAAATTTTTCCTTTTCCATATTCGTTAAATTTCAGCCGCCATATTTAATGACAATAATTTTGCCAACCATCCCTAATATGACAAGATGGCACTTCATAGAAATGAAAAGAGAGGGCAATTAGTTCAATGTGCGCCAGATCAAATCCTTTAGTTCATCTATACCCTGATTGGTAACCGATGAAATAAAGATTGAAGGCAATTCCTGCGGTAGTTCCTTTTTTATGGCGGTTTTTAGTTCATCGTCCAGCAGGTCGGATTTGGAAATCGCCAGCAACCTTTTTTTATCAAGTAGTTGCGGATTGTATTTTTTCAGTTCATTGAGCAGGATTTCGTATTCTTTGCTTATGTCTGAAGCGTCTGCCGGGATTAAAAAAAGCAATACTGAGTTCCTTTCAATGTGCCTGAGAAATCTCAGCCCAAGGCCTTTGCCTTCTGAAGCACCTTCAATGATCCCCGGAATATCGGCCATTACAAAGGACTTGAAGTTGCGGTAGCTTACTACACCCAGGTTTGGGACAAGTGTGGTAAAAGGGTAATCGGCTATTTCAGGGGTTGCAGCAGATACCGCAGAAAGCAGGGTTGATTTGCCTGCATTTGGAAATCCGACCAATCCTACATCAGCCAGTAATTTTAGTTCCAGAATCACCCACTCTTCAATGCCCGGCTCTCCTGGTTGGGCAAAACGGGGAGATTGATTGGTAGCGGATTTAAAGTTTTCATTGCCCAACCCACCTTTTCCACCCGGTGTTAAAATTTCCTGCTGCCCATCTTCAGTTATTTCTACTTTTACAGCACCGGTTTCTGCATCCCTGGCAACAGTCCCGATAGGCACCTCCAAGATTACATCTTCACCGTCCGAGCCTGTTCTTCTCCCGCCTTCTCCATTTGATCCCCTTCCGGCAATGGCATGTTTCTGGTAACGCAGGTGAAGCAAAGTCCAGAGCTGACTATTGCCTCTCAGAATTATATGACCTCCGCGGCCGCCGTTTCCTCCGTCGGGCCCGCCTTTCGGCACGTGCTTCTCTCTCCTGAAATGGGCAGAGCCTGCACCGCCTGCACCTGATCGGGAGCAAATTTTTACATGATCAATAAAATTTGATGAAGCCACGTGGAATTATAGGTTATAAATTTTGGATTACAGACTAGAGATTATAGACGTTAGATTTTAGACTATGTACTATAACCTTAAACCTTAAACCTTAAACATGAAACTTGAAACTATGCACTTTTACTGTTCAGCTGGTCAATTTTCTCGCAAATCTGGTTAAAGATTTCTTCAATTTCTCCCACCCCTGATATTTGAGCGTATTTGTGTTTTTTGTCGTAATAGTTGGCGACAGGCAGCGTTTCGTTTTTATAAACCTGAATTCTCGTAATTATTTTTGATTCTTGCTGGTCATCTGTCCGGCCTGAGGTTTTGCCCCTGTTTTTTATCCTTTCAATTAACTCATCTTCCGGCACATCAAGGGCTACCATCCCCGTGATTGGTGTTCCTTTCTCTTCCAGAAGATGATCCAGCGCAGAGGCCTGTGCAACCGTCCTGGGAAAACCATCAAAGATGAATCCCTTCGCACCCTCGTTCTCTTTTATGGTTTCGTCCACCATTCCAATCACTACCTCATCGGGAACAAGCTTACCTTCGTCCATATACCGTTGGGCTAACTTTCCCAATGGGGTACCCTCGCCCAGGTGCTTTCTGAAAAGATCGCCGGTGGCTATGTGCTTCAATTGATATTTAGAAATTAATTTTTCGCTTTGTGTGCCTTTGCCTGCACCAGGAGGGCCAAATAATATGATGTTAAGCATAACAGTTGTTTGATTTGTATTTGCTGTGTAGTTGTTTTATCGCATAAACGTGCCTATTCAATAAGCTGGTACAGATCCTTGAGATTTCTGCCCATTCCGTCATAGTCTAATCCATAACCTACTACAAAAGTTTCGGGTATCGAAAAACCTACATACCTTAACGCTACCTCTTTCTCAAGCGCTTTTGGTTTGAATAGCAAAGTTACTACGGCAAGGGAAGCTGCGTTCTCTTTTTCTAACAATTCCCAGATATGAGCAATGGTATTTCCTGTATCTACAATGTCTTCTAAAATGATAACATGGCGCCCTGAAATATCTTCTTTCAGCCCAATCAGTTGATTTAGTACCCCCGAACTGGATGTGCTTTCATAGCTCGCAAACCGGATAAAAGATATTTCACATGGAGTGGAAATCTCTCTGATCAGGTCAGCTGCGAACATAAAAGACCCGTTCAATACGGCTATGAACAATGGGTTCAGGTTTTCATAATCCGCGTTTATAGCGGCACCCAAATCTCTTACCCGTTCCGAAATTTCATGAAACGGAATAAAGACCTTAAATTCTTTGTCCCTAACCTGCATTGAAAGTTTTTTTATGATTTAGAAGACTTTCTAAAAAAAAAGCCTTGTGGTACAAGGCCTACAAATATAGTTATTTCTTCTTTATTAATAAGAAACTACACGCTAAGATTTAAAGCACTGTATTTTAGGTAGGGGATCGGCGATCGATGCATGGACACCATCCCTCCTTTATCTTACAGCGTTTTCATCAGCACCTCATATAGTTTTAGCATACTGGCTATATCTTTCTTATGCACAATCTCATGAGGAGAATGTACATTATCTTCAGGCGCGCCAATGAAGCACCAGTCGATAGGGTAGGGCGACATCTGCAATTCGCGTCCATCGCTGGAACCGGTGCCTTCTACCTCTAACTGAAAAGGTACATGCGCCTCGAAAGCTATGCTTATAATCTTGTCAATATAGCTTCTTCTGGGGATCAACTTATCCCGCATTGAAATTGCAACGCCATTTCCCGCCTCAACACCATCTGTCACCCATGTGATATCAGAAATTAAGGCCTGGTGTACGCCATATTGCTCAAAGATGAATTTCGCAAGGAAAGGAACAGAGCCCCCTCCATGTTCTTCCCAACAGCTAAAGACAATCAAACCGTCCTGCAGCGTTTCCGCCAGCTTGAGGGTATTGTACACGCCCAACCGATTGTCGAGATAAGGTGACTGGACAAACTCTTCAGTTTCCCTGAAATCAGATTTGAAGACCAAACTGGTACCTCGTTCAATACCTCTGCCAAATTTATAAGTTAGGTTGTGGTGCTCGTCTACCGCTAGTTCGCAATCAATTAAACCCAGTCTGTCTCTTCCGGTAAGTCTGTAGCCTGTCTCTGCATCCGGACCGCCGATGGGCACCAGTTGATCATGGTAACGGACCGTAAACCCAATCGTATCCATGTGTGCGAACACTGCTGTGCGGGGTTTCCCAAAGGCAAGAATTATGCAATCCATAAATTGCCTGCCTTCGTGAATCGTGGGTGTAGTAGCCCAGAATTTTTTATTTTGTTCCACATATTTGAGTATGTAACTTTTCATTCTGTGCTCTTCGCCAGAAGGAGCATGGATATCAATTAGGTCTTGTAGCAACTTCATTCGTTAAATTGATCTATTTTTGACTGAATATTGGTAAACGTAATTCTTTCTCTGCAATTTTACAGGAAATTTTAGATTCCCCGGAGCGGGGATATTCCGGAAGCAATCAATTTTTAGAAAAGAAAACAACCTAAAAATTTTTTGATAAGTTTAGCAATCGGGTTAAACTTTGTATTTCTTTGAAAGGGTTTTAAATATAGCGTGGAAGGATGTTCATATTAAATCAGAAAAGCAATATAGCCAATCATTATCTCGCTGACATCCGAGATATTAGAAAGCAAAGTAATCGTGTTGTTTTTAGAAACAGCATGGAAAGGCTAGGGGCTATACTTGCCTATGAACTTTCAAAGACGCTATCTTATTCTGCCCAGAAGATTACCACACCCCTTGGAGAAGCCGAAGAGCATTTACTAAACGAACAGCCGGTCCTGATCACCATTTTACGAGCAGGGATTCCTTTTTATATGGGAGTTTTATCAATCTTTGATGAAGCAAATTCCGGTTTTATCGGGGCCTGCAGAGCACCACATCAAAAGGGCGAGGACATTGTCATTGACATGGATTATGTGGCCATTCCAACAATACAGGATAGAATTGTGATTTTAATTGATCCAATGCTTGCCAGCGGAAATTCTATGGTGAAGACCATTGAAGACCTGCAGAAATTCGGAATACCCAAGCACATACACATCATTTCAGCAATAGCTGCTGCCGACGGTTTAAACAATTTGAAGAAAAATGTCTTAATACCCTATTCAATTTGGACTGGTGCGGTAGATGAAGGGTTGAACGACCTTGCTTACATCGTCCCCGGGCTAGGAGATGCAGGCGATCTTTCATTCGGCGAAAAACTATAATAAGATCATGTTAGAAAACATTTTACTTTTAATTGCTGGCCTTGTAGTTTTAATTTTTGGCGGAGAACTTTTAGTGAGAGGTGCTTCTCGATTAGCATTGCAATTAAAGATTTCCCCCTTAGTTGTGGGGCTTACCATTGTTGCATTTGGCACATCTGCGCCCGAACTTTTTATCAGTATCAAATCAGCATTGGCGGGTAGTCCCGACATTGCAATAGGTAATGTGGTGGGTTCTAATATTTGTAACCTTACCCTGATATTAGGCTTAACTGCCATCGTATCTCCGATCCCCGTGGGAAGAAACAGTATCAGAATAGATTGGCCCATGGCAATGGGAGGATCTATTTTGTTGTACTTCTGGATGCTCAATAATGTAATTGAGCTGTATGAAGGTGTTATTTTGATTCTTCTCCTGGTGGCTTACACCATTTTTATCATTCGAAAATCCCGCAGTGAAACAAACGATGCCATAGCTGCTAATATTGATTTGGAAGTTTATCCGAAGCATGATTCAGCAACTTTAAAGCAAACAGTGACTGATATTCTTTTGATCATTGGCGGATGCCTTGGATTGTACTTCGGTTCAGATTGGTTTGTAAAAGGTGCCATTGAATTGGCTGGTTATTTGGGCGTCAGTGAACGGGTAATCGGGTTGACCGTGGTAGCCGTAGGCACAAGTCTGCCGGAAATGGTTACTTCTGTGATGGCTTCATTACGAAAGCAAATTGATGTAGCGCTGGGAAACCTCATTGGGTCTAACATTTTTAACATATTCTCTATTCTGGGTATAACAGCGCTTATTCAAAATGTGCAGGTAAGCGAGATGATCATCAGTACCGATATGCTTTGGATGATGGGTATTACATTGTTGATATTGCCCATGATGGTCTCAAAGAAAAATATTCAACGAATAGAAGGAGTGGTTCTTTTTCTGGTGTATGGGGTTTACACCTATACGGTTTTGGTTTAAATGGCTGAGAAAATTGCAGTATATTTCTCCATTTATATTTTAAGCACGGTAAAATTCATTGCCGGTCCGCTGACAGGCCTTGCGACAGGCACAGGTTTTATAGAGACCTGCGTTCTTACGGTGCTCGGTATGATGACCAGCGTTGTTATTTTTTCTTACTTTGGGAAGTTTCTCCGCGAGCGATTTTTGAAGAAGTGGTTTGCAAAGAAAAAAAAGTTTACCAAAAAAAATCGGCAGTTTATCACTATCTGGAAAAAATATGGCCTTTTCGGTATCTCTTTCCTGACCCCGCTTTTATTCAGTCCCATTGGAGGTGCTGTACTCGCTTCTGCACTTGGAGGAATGACCCATAAAGGGAAATTATTTGTATATATGTTTTTTAGCGCCTGTTTTTGGTCGCTGGTTTACACTACGCTCCTTTTTCAGGTCAATTTCTTTTAGTCCAGGGGATGATTACCGATTTCCTGCTTCCTTGTCTTCATCCGGAAGCATTTCAATATCATGAATAAGCACTCTTTTTGCAATTGCCTGGCCGGTGAGTGTAGCTGCCAAGCCACCCATGGCTGTTTCTTTGTAGCGACTTTCCATGCTGTTTCCGATTTCGCCCAGCGCTTCAATGCACTCATCCACAGGAATTACGGCGCTCACGTCTGCAATGGCTATCTGTGCGGAGGAGTTGGCAATGGCTGCTGCACTGGCATTCCGCACTACACAAGGAATTTCAACCAATCCCGCTACGGGATCGCAAACCAGGCCCAGCATGCACTGGATGGTGATCGCAACTGCATTGAATACCTGGTCGATATTGCCGCCTAAACAATGTACAATAGCGCCAGATGCCATGGCTGCTGCACTGCCTGTTTCTGCCTGACAGCCACCTACTGCACCTGCCAGCGACGCCTTTTGTTCAATGATTAAAGCAATTCCGGCTCCTATTAATAAGCCTTCTAAAATTTTCCGATCCTCCAGTTGATGAATTTCCTGCAAAGTGTACATGGTTCCGGGTAAAATTCCTGAAGCTCCGGCAGTGGGGGCCGCTACAATTCTTCCCATGCAGGAGTTTACTTCTTTTGCTGCCAGGGCACGGGAAATCAGCCTCTGGAATTCCGGGGAGAGGACAGTGACCGGATGGTTATAAACCTTTTTTGCACCATTATTGATCATGCCTGAGCGTGAGGTCATATCTTCTTCAAGACCTGTCTTCACGGCATCTTTCATGACGGAATAAGCTTTTTGCAGTCCCTCCCAGATAGCCGCTTCTTTCTTTCCCTTCTGCGCAGTCTCATACTCAAGTACTGCTTCAAACAACTTTTTGTTGTGGGTCTCGCAATAGCTTTTCCAGCCTTTAAAATCGTCGAATAAAAAATGCATAGTCAGTCGTGTTACATAAGCCTTTCCTTAATATACGAGAAAATTAGATTTAAGTGCAGCGTTGTATGTGTGCAATACTAATATTCATAGCTTCTTCACTTGAAAGATTCTTTCAATTTTATTTTAAGTGCTATCTTTGGGCATGCATTTGAAAAACGATTTAATACTACGCGTAGCCAGGGGTGAAAAAGCCGAAAGAACCCCGGTATGGTTGATGCGGCAAGCGGGCCGGATTCTTCCTGAATACAGGGAGGTGAGAAGCAAAATCAAGGATTTCATTGCCTTGGTGAAAAACCCTGAATTGGCGGCTGAGGTAACAATCCAACCCGTGGACATATTGAAAGTGGATGCAGCCATTATATTTTCCGACATTCTGGTAATTCCCGAAGCCATGGGTCTTGCGTATACCATGGTGGAAAAACAAGGGCCACGTTTCCCTAAAACAATCAGTTCTGAACAGGATATACTTAACCTGAAAGTTTCAGAGCCCCGTGAAGACCTGCAATACGTTTTGGATGCAATAAAAATAACGAAGCAGGAATTAAATGGCAGAGTACCATTAATAGGGTTTGCCGGCGCCCCCTGGACTATCTTCTGCTACATGGTAGAGGGAGCAGGCAGTAAGACTTTTTCCAAAGCCCGCAAAATGCTCTATACTGAACCTGCCTTGGCGCACAAGCTGCTTCAAAAAATTACCGATAGCACAATCAAATACCTTCAGGCGCAAATAGGAGCGGGCGCAGACATGGTGCAGGTCTTCGATTCCTGGGCAGGCATTTTGCCACCAGACCAATACAATGAATTCTCTTTGGCCTACATAAAGCAAATTTGTAACGCCATTCGTGAAGTTCCTGTTACCGTTTTTGCCAAAGGTGCCTATTTTGCGCTGCAAGAAATGGGAAAGCTGGACTGTGAAACAATAGGTTTGGACTGGAACATGCCCGTGGCGCAGTCGCGAGAAGTGATTGGTAGCCAAAAAGTTTTACAGGGCAATTTAGATCCCTGCGTACTTTATGGTTCATTTCAGGATGTTGAAAAAGCCACAAAGCAAATGCTCGATGAATTTGGCCCTCATCACCATATAGCCAATCTGGGGCATGGTGTGTACCCTGATGTCGATCCCGAGAAGGTGAAATGTTTTGTTGAAACGGTAAAAGAGTATTCCGCAAATCAAGCACGTTCATAG
This sequence comes from uncultured Roseivirgaceae bacterium, assembly GCA_964636035.1. Lineage (GTDB taxonomy): Bacteria > Bacteroidota > Bacteroidia > Cytophagales > Cyclobacteriaceae > CAMPJM01. The sequence goes on along the minus strand of CAZWQB010000013.1, from coordinate 17,112 downwards.
CGAATAAGCACGAATCATGTTTTAATGAGGATTGGATGAAAATGCTATTGGCGCATTCATCCATATCGATGCTTTTAGGCTAGCCCATAAAAGGATCTTACGGGCCGTTGCTGGTGCATAAAATAAGGCTTTATTTATGCAACACCCTTGCACATGCTAAAAATACAAGGGAAAAAGATAAACAAAGGCAATGTTAAGGTCAAAAAGCATTTTTGATGCGTTTTTCAGCAGGCCCTTCTTTATCCAATCATAATATGTGTAGTAGGATAGCGGTAAGCCCTTGTAGAAGACTTGCTGCTTAATGCATAGGCGAAAGTAAGCAAGCCGACTCTACCCAGGAACATGGAAGTGATGAGCATTATTTTACCTGCATCGCTGAGCGATGCGGTGATTCCTGTGGTCAATCCTACCGTACCAAAGGCTGATATTTGCTCAAAAGCAAGCTGAATGATTTCGATGCCGGGATCCGAAATTGACAGAACCAATATTCCAATCATGTTGATGGCAACCGCAAAGGAAAATATTGACAAGGCTTTGAATAGCAGCGCATTTGAAATGGTTCGTTTCCCTATCTCTATCCGGTCCTGGCCGCGAATGGTGGCTATGGTAGATGCAATAATCAGATAAAACGTAGAGGTTTTGATGCCTCCGGCAACGGAGTTGCTAGAGCCTCCGATAAACATCAGAAACATCAGCATCAAAAGCGTTGGGATTAATAGCTGACTGGTGTCTATTGTATTAAATCCTGCAGTTCTTATCGCGGAGTGGAAAAAGCTTGTAATGAGGCTTTCGAGGAAATTTTTATCAGAAATGGTGTTGTCTTTCTCCAGAATATAAAAGCCAAGCGTGCCGACAACAAGCAGTCCAATGGACACCCATACTGCTATCTTAGTGCTGATTTTCCAGTCCATCCACGGATTAGCCAGGCGTTTTCTGAGCGCCGAGGGTGAAAAGAGATCTTCAATGGTGTTAAATCCTATTCCTCCTATAATTACCGCGCCGGCTATCACAAGATGGAATATATAGGCCTGTTTCAGTGCCGGTTCATGTAAGTTGTTGGTAAACAAGCTGAATCCAGCGTTGCAAAAGGCGGAAACGGTGTGAAAAAGCGTATAAAATATTTTATCTTTTAGGGAATGAAATACCACTTCACTACTCCAGGTAAAAAATAGCAGGACAAAGGTGATGCTCTCCACAATCAGGGTGATCGCCACAACTTTTAACAACAGTCCCTTGGCGGATAGCAGCGAATCTGTACTGGTAATATCCTGCAGCATGGCATGATGCTTTATGCCTACTCCCCCTTTTATAAAAGTTGCGAAAAAACTGGCGAACACAACAATTCCTATTCCCCCCAATTGAATCAGCGTCATAATCACAATTTGTCCTTTGTAAGTGAAAAAGGTCGCAGTGTCCACTACCAATAAGCCGGTAACACATACAGCACTTACTGAAGTGAAGAGTGCATCAAGCCAGTGCATGCTCCCGGGTGTTACGGTCATGGCAGGGAGCATTAAAAAGCCCGTTCCTGCCCCGATGAGCAGGAGAAAACTGCCGATAAACAATGTAGAGGGTTTTATACGTACGCTCCCCATGCTGGCATTGAATTTCGTAAACTCCAGTGCCAGTATAGAGAGCATATACAAGCTTACAAAACCGCGGTAGAACGGAGCCACATTTTCAACGGAAAAAGCTTCCAAAGCCCTATCTATCCAATGTTGGTCAAAAATTGAAATTGCAACAAAGTTCGCGAAGATCAACGCCATCAGGAAAGTTTCAAACTTTCTGCTCCCAAAGAATTGGGTTCGCGTAAAAGAATAAAAGAACCTGACTATAAAGGTGATTAGAAAAATACCGAATATGAAATGGAGCCACTGAAATGACCGCTCTATTTTTGCTACAGGCGGCTCAAATCCGTATACATAAACGAGAATCCCTACGGCTGACAAGCTGGCTAATAAAGTAATGATCCTCAGAATCATTAAAGCCTTTAGCTTACTTCCATACAAAAAAATATTCAAGCCGGATATCAGCCTGTTTTTTAGATTAATGAAGGGGGATATGTTCATCAAATAATTTATGTTCCAGCGCTTCTTCGTAGAGGCTATTCTTATTTACAGGCACTACTCCTATAAATTCGCATACCAGACCACCGCCAAGATTTGCGAGCGCAGCAACCAGTTTTGGTGGAATTTCCAAAGCCATGGTCAATGCTGCTATGCTGATGACGGTATCGCCGGCTCCGGATACATCAGATATCGTTCTTATGTGCGCTGGCAGCAGATGTTTTTCATTTTCGCTGTCGATGTACACGCCTCTTTCCGACAGTGTAATCAGGGCGTTTTTTAAGGATAACCTGGTTTTTAGAGTTGTTACAGCCTGTTGTAGTTCATTTGCATTGTTGGCATCAAAATCTATTTTTAAACCCTCTTTCAACTCCTTTAAATTAGGTTTAAAAAGTGTAGCCCCAGTATAATGAAGGAAATTTTTCTTTTTCGGATCAACGACAGTCGGAATTCGTTGGTTGTCTGCGAGCCTGATCACTTCCTGAATTACCCTTGGGGTAATTGTTCCTTTGTCATAGTCTTCAAATACAACCACATCCACTTCCCCTATTTTATGACGAACCAGATCGATAAGGGCGTCTTCTTCTTTGCTGGTAATTTCCGTGCTGATTTCTGAGTCTATTCTCAACAGATGGTGAGAACCCGACATGATTCTCTGCTTCTTTGTAGTGGTGCGTTCCGCACTGCAGATGATTCCTTCTGCAGTAATATCCTGCTCCTGTAGCAATTGCTTAAAAATATCCCCATCTCTGTCGTTCCCCACCACAGAGCAAAGGATTGGTTTTGCACCTAAGGCCTGGATATTCAAAGCCACATTTGCAGCCCCGCCAAGACGCTTTTCCTTGTTTTTGACTGTTACCACCGGCACCGGAGCTTCCGGAGAGATCCGTTCAACGCTCCCATATATGTAAGAGTCAATCATTACATCCCCAATGATCAGCGCTTTTAGAGAATTAAAGGCTTCAAAAATTTCATTTAATGAGCGGGCTGTCATATCAGCTAAAACAATATATTTTTAAATTAAACAGGTATCAGAAGATATGCTTTCTTTAGCGATATAAAAAATATCTGATTTTCAAGAAGAAAAAATCCCCGCTGGTCGCGGGGATCATTCTTCTAGTTCAATTCAGCCAGTGCTGTCTTAATATTTGTTAATGCAATCTTTAGATTTTCTTCAGATGCCGCATACGAAATTCTCACACAATTTGGTGCGCCAAATGCGTCACCTGTTACGAGCGATACCTGTGCTTTGTCCAAAAGATACAAACAAAGGTCATCGGCATTATGAATGGTAGCATCTCCATACTTTTTGCCAAAGAAGGCACTTACGTCCGGGAAGAAGTAGAAAGCGCCTTCAGGATCATTAGAAACGATGCCCGGAATTTCCTTCAATAGCCCCTGAACAAGGGTTTTACGTGATGCATAAGCCTTTGCCATTTCATAGGTAGGTGTCAAATCCTCAGTAATAGCGGCCAATGCTGCCCTTTGCGCAATGGAGCAAATGCCCGATGTAACCTGCCCCTGGATTTTTTCACAAGCTTTGGCAATTGGCAATGCTGCGGCAATATATCCAACCCTCCAGCCAGTCATCGCATACCCTTTAGCAAACCCGTTCACCGTAATTACCTGTTCATATATCTCCGGGATGGATGCCAGACTGAAATGCTCGCCTGTATAATTGATGTACTCATAAATTTCATCAGCAATAGCATAAATGTTTTTGTGCTTTGCTATTACTTCACCTATGGCAGTCAATTCTTCTTTTGAAAACACTGCGCCGGTAGGGTTGCAGGGAGACGAATATATTACTGCTTTGGTTTTATCGGTTATTGCATCTTCCAATTGCTGTGCAGTTGCTTTGAAGTTATTCTCAATGCCGCCCTCTATAAAAACAGGAACTCCCTCAGCCAGTTTTATGATTTCTGCATAACTTACCCAGTATGGAGAAAACACAATTACCTCATCGCCGGGATTTAACAGGCAAAGCATAATATTGGCAATAGAATGTTTTGCGCCGGCAGAAACAACAATGTTCTCGGCTTTGGCAGGAATATTATTATCCTTGTTAAGCTTGGCTGCAATTGCAGTTCTCAGTTCAGGATAGCCTGCCACCGGAGGGTAGGAAAAGTATGCACCGGCATCAATGGCTTTTTTTGCCGCTTCACAAATGTGCTTTGGGGTTTTAAAATCTGGTTCTCCTAAACTTAAGCTGATCACATCAATTCCCTTCGCCTTCAGTTCTCTGGCTTTTTGAGCCATTGCAAGGGTTGCAGATTCGGTAAGGTTGTTAATTCTGTCTGATAAGAGGTTTCTTTCCGTAATACTCATAGTTTTAATTTTGAACAGCCAAAATTAACTAAATACGTGATTACTTACTAATTGCAGGCCTTTTTTTGGCCTAAAAAGTAAAAATATATCGTTTTGCGAAACAAGCCGGGAAAAGGATGGCAATAAACTAAGTTTTGGGCCGATTGTAGTGCCCTGGGGAAAATGCGTGCTATTGTTCGTAGGCTGTTCTTCTCAAAATACTTCGTCCCAGGGTAATTTCGTCGGTGTATTCCAACTCACCTCCAACAGGGACACCTCTGGCAATAGTGCTGATTTTAACCGGAAGATCTTTGAGCTTTTTGGTAATGTAAAAAGAAGTGGTATCGCCTTCCATGGTGCTACTAAGGGCAAAAATAATCTCCTTTATTTCCTCATTGTCCTTCACCCGATTTAAAAGCGAATCAATATTTAAATCAGCCGGGCCAACTCCCTCAATGGGCGAAATTACGCCCCCAAGAATATGATAGGTGCCAAAATACTGGGCCGTATTTTCAATGGCGATTACGTCTGGTATATTTTCTACTATGCAGATTGTCCCCTGATCCCTTTTTGTGGAGGAGCAGATGCTACAAACAGGGGCATCCGAAATATTATGACAAGTACTGCAGTATAGAATCCTGGTTCTAAGGTTCACCAGCGCTTCACTCAAAGACAGGGTGCTTTCTTTCTCTTCTTTTAGTAAAAACAGTACCAGGCGCAAAGCAGTTTTTTTGCCGATTCCGGGAAGTTTGGATATTTCGTTGACTGCTTCTTCAATCAATTTGGAAGAAAAGTGCATCAGGATTTGCTAAGAATGATGGTAACTAAACAACCTTAGCAGAAATGCCTGCTTCGCAAATTGCCTCTTTCATCGGTTTCAGTTCTTTCAATAATCCCTTCTTTACCGCACATTTACCTTTATAATGGATGATATAGGTACACTGTTCGGCCTGCTGGAGTGAATGCTTACACACTTTGACCAACGTGTTGATTACGTGATCAAACGTGTTGTAGTCATCGTTGTAAATGATTAGATCCTTTATATCTGATGAACCAATATCCTCCAGGACTTCCGTCTGCAGTTCTTCTTGAAATGAATAGTTCATAGTTTTAATCGTTATTTGGCAAATTTAAAAAAAATTCCTCAATTTAGCCCACTCTATAATTATAAACTCATGACGCCGCTTTTAGTTCTCCTGATTATATCTGCCTATTTTAGCGTTCTTTTGCTAATATCTTATTTAACTTCCAGGGGAGCTAATAACCAGACCTTTTTCACCGGAAACAGGCAATCGCCCTGGTATCTTGTGGCATTCGGAATGATCGGCGCTTCCCTATCAGGGGTTACTTTCATTTCGGTACCCGGTGAAGTGGGCAATTCTCAGTTTTCTTATTTTCAACTTATACTGGGCCACCTGGCCGGATACGCTGTCATAGCCCTGGTGCTGATGCCCTTATACTATCGCCTCAATCTCATTTCCATCTACACCTATCTCGACCAGCGCTTTGGCTTCTGGTCCTACAAAACTGGTGCGGTTTTTTTTCTGATCTCCAAAGTAATTGGTGCGTCGTTTAGATTGTTCCTGGCTGCAGGGGTGCTGCAATTGGCTGTTTTCAATGCCTGGAACGTACCTTTTTGGGTTACTGTAACTATTACTATTCTACTCATCTGGCTATATACCTACAAAGGCGGCATTAAAACCATCGTGTGGACCGATACGCTACAAACCACCTTTATGGTTTCCGCGGTGGTGATCAGCATTTATTTAATTATGGATGGTCTGAATTTATCCTTTGATGGAATGGTCGAAATAGTGCAGGAAAGCAAATACTCGAAAATATTCTTTTGGGACTGGCAGACAGGTAAAAACTTCTTCAAACAGTTTCTTGCCGGTGCATTTATTGCAATCGTGATGACCGGACTGGACCAGGATATGATGCAAAAAAATCTTACCTGCAGATCACTAAAAGATGCACAGAAAAACATGTTCTCCTTTAGTGTGGTGCTTGTTTTTGTAAACTTTTTGTTCCTTTCGCTGGGCGCGCTGCTGTTCATTTTTGCGGCCGAAAAAGGCATACAAATTCCTGAAAGAACAGACGATTTATATCCCATGCTGGCATTAAATCACTTTCCTGTCATTGTGGGCATCCTCTTCTTGTTAGGAGTTATTGCTGCAGCTTATTCGAGTGCTGATTCTGCCCTTACCGGACTCACCACCTCATTTTGCGTAGACATCATCAATTTGGGAGACAAGGCAGAGGATATCCAAAAAAGCACCCGTATGAAAGTACATATTGCTTTTTCCCTGGTATTGTTGCTGGTTATCCTTGTCTTCAATGCCTTTAACGACAGAAGCGTGATCTCGGCGGTTTTTACGGCTGCAGGATATACCTATGGACCTTTGCTTGGGCTGTATTCGTTTGGAATGTTCACCAGGCTGCAGGTACGCGATAATTTGGTGCCACTGATTTGTATTGCTTCTCCTATTCTTTCTTACCTGATCAATATCTATTCTGAACAGTTATTTGCAGGTTACAGATTTGGATTTGAAATCCTTCTTGTCAACGGGCTGCTCACCTTTTTGGGATTGCTGATGATTTCAAAAGGGAAGATGCAGAAAGTATTAGTTGCAGAGCATTAAATCGCCATCTTTAACCTTTTTTGCAAACGATAAACACAAAAGAAATGCTGCTCAAAAACGCGATACAATCGCGATTCTCGGGAATCCTCGTTGCAAACGAGGATTATAGATGAGTTGCAGAACATGAAAAATCGTCCTCGTTTGCAACGCATGCGATTGTATCAAATGGAAAAGCTCATGCTTTCATATAGATTTTCGGCATGCCTGAATCAATAATTAGATGGCGAACAAAAAGCTACTAGACGCTGGGTATGATCCCATGAAAAATGAATTTAATAATGACAAAAATCGTTAACTTGGGAGCAAATACAAAAACATGACAGCAAGTATTTTAAGGAGTACCATACATAAACTTATTGACCAGATAGAAGATGAGGCACTTTTGCAGGCATATTTAAAGGTGCTTGAAAGTAGTTTGCAGGTGCGAAATGGGGACTGGTGGGATGAGATAAGCGCTGAAGAAAGAGCAGAAATTGAAGAAGGTTTGGCCGAGGCAGATAGAGGAGAAACTGTTCCTCATGAAGAAGTGATGGCTAAATACAAGAAATGGCTCTAAAGATTGTCTGGACAAAAAGAGCAATTGCTGGTTATGCCGGCATCATTACCTACCTGGAGGAGGAGTGGACTGAGAAGGAGGTGAGAAACTTTGTTCGGCAGACGGAGGAGTTTTTTAAGTTGCTAAGTGAGTATCCAGAAATCTTGCAGAAGACTAAGAGACATAAAAATGTGCGCCGAGGCCCAATTAATAAACAGACTATCCTCACCTATCGAATCAAGCCTAAAAAGAAGCTGATTGAACTACTTAATATTCGGCCAACAAGTAAAAAACCATTGAAATAGGTATCGCTTAAAAATCGCCCTCGTTTGGAACGCGGGCGGATGAGAGATGCGATTGTATCGCATATAGGTACGATAAAATCATTAAAGTTTAGGGATCGAGAGTGGTTGCGGCCGCTGCGCCGTTACGTGAACAAAGGTCGGAAAGCCGCACTCTATAAAAGCTCAATGCCTGGATCCCAGAAGTGACTTTCAAAATTCTGAATTTTATCGTCTTTTACCTCAATCCCTTCCTGCTCTAAAAGCTCCTGCATACGCGAAGGTGGAGTAAAATGGATTTTACCTGTCAGCAGTCCCTGTTTATTAACCACCCTGTGAGCAGGTACATCATGCAGCGCCGCTGCACCGTTCATGGCCCACCCTACAATCCTGGCACTTCGCTTTGCTCCCAGGTAGGCAGCAATAGCGCCATAACTGGTCACTTTACCCGCAGGAATAAGTTTCGCAACTTCATAAACATCTGAGAAAAAATTTTCCTTATTCATCAATTGTGTTCCTGGTAAGAAGAAAGCCCTGGTTGCATATATAAGCAGGAGCAGGCACCACGAGTCAGATGAACATCAATCATTTGCCCACTGTTTGAATGATTATCTCATTAATTTTTCTCCTGATATCTCTTTCCAATTCCCGGTTCCTTTTGGTCAGCAAAAATTGATACTTAAAGTTAATGGCATCTTTATGGATACTGATCACTTTCAGCACCGGACTTCCTTCTTTTACCATTTTTTGATGGGGCTTCAGGACCAAGCCAAACTGTTGCGACAGGCTTTCATAGTCTTTGATGTGTTTTTCATTTAGCTCAAATTCAATGGTCACCTTCTTAATGTTCCTTTTCGTATAGTTGATAATGTCCGAGCTGATCACAGAGTTATTGGGAATGTAAACCAGGTCATCATCGTCATTGAGCAGGTGGATATTCAGCAAAGTAATGTTCACTATCTTTCCTTTGTGTGCGCCTATTTTCACATAATCCTCGAGCGATAATTGGTCAGAGAACATAAAGATCATTCCGTTGATCATATTTGAAATATAATCTTTGGAAATGATGGCAATAGCCGCAGCCACTATACTGATGGAGGTAAAAAACTCCCGGGCATCGATATCGAATAATTTGAAAATGGCAAAGATCAGCGCTAAAAAGGATAGAATATTTGCTATCTGACTAATGCCCAGGATGAAGTTATCCCGGAACTCCTGCGGCCGTCCTGATCTCCTCAGATAAAGGTACACCAAGAAGAGCCTCGAGAAAGAGATGATCATGTGGGCAGTAATGTAAAACAGTACAGCATCTATGATGTCTGAGGAAAGAGCATAATCTTCTGTCACGCCAGGAAAGCGCACCCGGATGTAAATAATGGCTATAAACAATAGCAGTTTCAGGAAGAATACCAGACGCTTTCTGCCTTCTTTCTCCTGTACTGATTGCGCAGGGGCTTCTTTAGAAATACTTTTATTTACCATGAACTGAATTTAATTCCGCAAATTAATTAAACTCTGTAACTATTCTTAAATCTTTTTTTCCCGGGAAAAATTGTTGCTTATAAGTTTCTTTCATTGATCATTTCAAAGAAATCATCTTTATAATGCTCGCCAATAGGAATTTCTTTGTTGCCTATGATGATCTTATTTTTTCTGATGGCGCTGATCTTGTCAAGCGCAACTATATAAGACCGATGCACCCTCACAAATTCCTTGGGCGGCAGCTTTTCAACAATGGTTTTTAAATTGAGCAGCGTCAGAAGAGGCTGCGACGGAAGGTATATTTTCACATAATCTTTAAGCCCTTCAATAAATTGGATGTCTGAAATATTGACTTTTATAATGTCATAGCCAGACTTCACAAAGATGTAATTCGGGAAGCTATTGGCCTTTGAATTTCCTTCTTCAACAGAGGTATAATTTAAACTTTGAGCCTTGTGAATATCCTGTGCTTTATTAGCCGCCTTCAGCAGGCGCTCAAAAGGAATTGGCTTCAGTAGATAATCAATTACATCCAGGTTATAGCCCTCTAAAGCATATTGATCGTAGGCAGTGGTAAAAATTACCAGGGGCTTTTTCTCCATACTTTTTAGAAATTCAAGCCCAGTGATATCTGGCATCTGAATATCTAAAAAAAGCAGGTCTACTTCCCCACTTTTTAAAATTTCCAACGCCTCGAACGGACTTTGAAATTTTTGGAGAAGGGTAAGGAAGGGGATTTTGTTGATGTCATCCTCTAACAAATCCAGGGCCAGCGGCTCATCATCAATAATTATACAGCGCATGTCTATTTTATCTAAATTAAAATTCCGTAGATCAGAATAACAATGCGAACCAACCAATGGCTGTGAAATCTTCCTTCCTTTGTCAGGCCCGCTATTGCGCTTTAACCAAGCGTTTTATCCAAAGATCGACGCTGAAGATACCATGTTCAGTATTGATTTTCAACTCATGTTCGTCAGGATATAAATACTCAAGTCTTTGCTGAATGTTTTTCAATCCAAATCCTGCTCTTTCTTCCGTCTTCATATGTTGTTGTTCATCCTTTCGGATATTCATGTTGTTCCATATCGAGAAATGCAGCTCATTTTTCTCCACCACAAGTTTTAACTGAACTTTTGAGTCTTCCAGATAACTTACCCCATGCTTAAATGCATTTTCTACAAAAGGAATAAAGAGCATGGGCTGAATTTGATGCCCTTTTTGATTCTCAATGATTTCAAACTGGATATCGACCTTCTCTGGCAATCTCAGCCTTTGCAAATCTATATAGTTTTTGAGGTATTCTATTTCTTTTTCAAGTGGAACATAGTCATTGGCAGCATCATAAAGCATATATCGCATCAATTGGGAAAGCTTGATGATGGCGGCATCAGAATTTGGGCTATTTTTTCGTACTAGCGAGCGTATGTTGTTTAGGGTATTAAAAAGGAAATGAGGATTTATCTGTGATTTCATCAAGGCCAATTCGGCAACTAATTTTTCACTTTCTATTTCCTTTTTAAGTCGTTCATTTCTAAACCACTCTTTGGTAATTTTTAGCCCCCCACCAACAGTGATTACAATCAATGAAGAAAAAATACTGTCAGTGATGATCTTTCCGAGGAACCAACTCTTCTCAAACATCTCCGCATTGAACTGGTATTCCACAAAAACCCTCAGGCCAACAATGGCAGTAATGATTAAGAGGATAGAAATAATATACCGGTTCACCTTTTTCCTCCCCAATAGCTTAGGGATCAGTACCAAAGTATTGGTATAAAAGAAAATAGCCAGTACCGAAGTATAAATTAACACCTCAATTACAAAAGTTGAATTGTAGTTCGGAGTGGTGCTCAGTAGAAAAGGAAATATTAAGAACAAGATCCAGAACCCCACATGAATGAGGGTAACAATGTATCTTGAGGTCTGATCAATAATAGGCTTCATGATTATACTTTAAAGATCAGCAATTTAAAACTTTCTCAAATAGTCAGGGATTTATTTGGCTATTAATCTACTAATGCACCGATGGAGCAGTTAATCCTATAATTTTCATCGGTAAGCAGAGAAGCTCGGCTTCCGACAGGCTAAGTATTTAGCATAATTCATCCACCAGGGCTTCAATGGAATTATAACAGGATTCAATGCCATTTTTTGTCAGCTTCCATAGATAAGCCTCAGCTTCCATTTTTATCTCAATGGAAGGAAATTCAGACGTTTTATTGTTCTCCTTAACTTTAAACCCCGCTCGCTCAAGTGCATGTTCGGTCCATTTTACTGCAGGTGCGGGGCCCGAAAGCGCTACATAGCTGTGGGAGAGGCGGTTCATTTTAAACCTTCCGGAAAACAGATCAAATCTGCTACTCTCATCTTTAAAGGTTTTTTCAATAGCTCCATTCAAAACCAAATCTTCAGGGCTTCCTGAGATGATGGAATTCTCCCTGCTAGCCAGCCAGAGCTTGTCTGCAGTCTGGAGCGCCAAATCAAGTTCATGGGTTGCTACTAAAATAGACTTTTGGGTGGAGTGCGCCATCTCGAGCAATAGATGCATTACCTGTAGCCGGTTATTCAGGTCTAGATGCGCGGTGGGTTCATCCAGGATCATAATGCCGCTGTCCTGCGCAAGCGCCCTGCCAATCATGGCTTTTTGTAGCTGGCCGTCACTCAGCGTATGCAACTTTTTGTCCAGGAGGGGCCCTATTCCCGTAAGTGCAATGGTTTTTTCTATGATGGCTTTGTCTTCTACGTCTAACGTACCGGACCAGTTGGTATAGGGGTACCTGCCCAGACAAATCAATTCATAAACGGACAGATTGGCGTGAGCAGCCCTTTCAGTAAATACCACGCTTATATATTTTGCCCTTTCATTCAGCGTGAGCTTTTGGACGGGCTTTTTATGCACCAATATTTCGCCTCTTAATGGTGCTTGTACGCCTGAAATTGTCCTCAGTAAGGTGGATTTTCCGATCCCGTTCGGCCCCATAAAACACACCAGTTCACCAGGTTTTAACGATATGTTGATATCACTTAGCACAGAAATCGTGGATTTCGACTTTTTATAGCCAATTTCAAGCTGATGGGTTGTAAGCAAGTAGCGATTTTCAGAACTCATTGCGAAAAGGATTTACCAATATTTTTGCCTCGCAATATTACCCAAATTACGATTGGGGCTCCTATTAGTGAAGTAATGATATTGATGGGCAAAGCGCTGTCAGAAAAAGGTACCTGGGATATAATGTCGCAAAAAAGCATCAAAATGGCACCGCACAAGGCCACTGCAGGAATCAATACCCGATGGTCGGCGGTATTGATCAACAAGCGCGTAAGGTGTGGAACGGCGATCCCTATAAATGCGATCGGGCCGCAAAATGCGGTGATGCTACCTGCCAAAATACTGGTAGAAATGATAATCCAAAACCGGGAAGTTTTGAGGTTCACGCCCATGCTCTGCGCATAATGTTCACCAAGTAAAAGAGCATTTAGTGGCTTGATAAAGAGTACAGAAAGCGCGGCTCCCAGCAAAATAGTTGGAGTGAAAATCATCACTTCGCCCCAGCTTAAACCACCCAGGCTACCGAATGTCCATAGCAGGTACTCCTGCAGCTGATCTTTATTGCTAAAAAATTGCAGTACGCTTACCAATGCGCCCGTTGCGCTGCCAAACATCAATCCCACAATAAGCAAGGTCATACTGTCTCTGATTCTTAACGAAACCAGCATGACCATTAAAAGCACAAGGGCAGCGCCCACAGTAGCCGCAACCACCTGTAGTCCGCTGCCCATCGTAATTTCGAAGTCTAAGACCTGAGAAATACTAAATCCGGCTAGAAGGAGCAGCGCCACGCCCAGGCTAGCCCCGGAGCTGATCCCCAGTACAAAGGGCCCCGCGAGTGGATTTCGAAATAGGGTCTGCATCTGAAGTCCGCTTATTGATAATCCCACACCTGCCAGAATTGCAGTAATTGCCTTTGGGATCCGGAACTGCATAATGATATAATACCAGGCCTCATTTGAAGTATCATCTCCAAATAATATTGCAATAATGGATTTGAACGGTATGAAAACAGAACCAAGAGAGACATCTACTAAAAATAGCACAGCTGTCGCGAAAACCAACGATAGCCATAAACTCATTTTACTTTCCGGCATGAGCCAAATTTAGAAATAAATACAAGCATTTTTCTAATATGTGCTTCCCAAATATAAGAATGCTTTGTACGGGCGCAACGGTGTTTAGTTAATAAGCCCTGTAAATCCGGAATGAGCCGCTAACCGTTGGATGATTCTCGGGATTTTGTTGCGAAATTAATTTGGCGCTACAAGCTTTTTTTATTGCTTTTTGACTGATATTCTTTCTTCCTGCTATAATCCTTTTATTCTGATTTGTAAAACTGGTGATGAAAGTGATACATTTAAATTCTGTAAATTGAAAACTTAAAAAAAACAGGCTTAAAACATATGGAAATTTTGGCTGATCTGGCAAAAATCATCATTCCGGCTGCAATAGTACTTTATGGAATGTACCTTACCGTTAAATCATTTACCACCAAAGAACTGGAGCGCAGCATGGTTGATTTGAAGATGAAGAATAGAGACATCATTCTACCCATCAGACTACAGGCTTATGAACGGATCACCTTGTTCCTGGAGCGCATAAGTCCAAACAATTTGGTAATGCGCCTCAATGATGCCAGCTTCAACGCGAAACAATTTCAACATATATTGATTTCTGAAATAAGAAATGAGTACAACCATAACCTGTCGCAGCAGGTTTATATGACGGATAACGCCTGGAAATTGGTGGTAGATGTGAAAGAAGAAATTATTGCCATTATTAATCAGGCGGGACATTCCTTGCCAGAAGATGCAAAATCGCTCGATCTGGCGAAGAAAATATTTTCGCTCATGGCAGAAAAGGAAATTGACCCTGTTTCAACGGCATTATCTGAAATAAAAAATGAAATAAGGCAGGTGTTTTAGTAGACGGGCTGCTATAATCAATATCATACATGGAAACAAACAATCCAAACACGGGCAGAATGGCCACTTTCTTCCAGAAGGCAATGGCCAAAGCTCGCAACATAGCAGGAGATCCGCAAAAGCTTCAGGAACTGCTGATTACTGCCAAAGATAAAATTTTACAACTGAGGAGTGAGAATAAAGAGTTTGATCAGTTTATGCTGAAGCTGGGCACTGCTGTTCGAATGCTAAAAGCATACAGAAATAAAGAATATACCGAAATTCCCTGGAAGAGCATTTTGATGCTGACGGCAGGCATTGTTTATTTTGTGATGCCACTGGATCTTATTCCTGATTTTATACCAGCGCTGGGACTGCTCGACGACGCATCTTTGATGGTATGGATTTTTTCTACCTTGCGGAAAGACATAGAAGCATTTGAAAAGTGGGAACATAATAAGGTAGCACCACAATAACTATCTAAGTATCAGTGCGTTTTTCTGGTTTAGCGCTTTTTTCTGATAATTTTGAGCATGGTCAGAATTACGCCTAAAGTGCCGGGCGCATTTCTTGAAATTTATGGATTCACTCACACAGATTGTTTTAGGTGCTGCTGTAGGAGAGGCAGCGTTGGGAAAAAAAGTGGGCAATAAGGCGATGGCCTGGGGGGCAATAGCCGGGACCATTCCCGATCTGGATGTTTTGTCAGGGCTATTTTTGAACGATCTTGAAAGTCTGCTTTTTCATCGTGGGATTACCCATTCCATATTTTTTGCGGTAATTATGGCGCCCATGCTGGCATATGTTGTCAGCAGAATACACGCTGCGGCTAAAGCTTCCTATGGCGATTGGTTGAAGCTTTTTTTCTTGTCTATAGTTACCCATCCTCTTCTGGATATTTTTACAAATTATGGAACGCAACTGTTTTACCCATTCTCTGACTACCGACTTGCCTTCAACACCATTTTCGTTATAGATCCGCTCTACACCCTCCCGCTCCTGATTGGCTGTATACTTGTGCTATGGAGCAAAAATGCTTTAACCCGCATCAGGATTAACAGGCTGTCTTTAATCTTTAGTTCTGCTTATTTGATTTTCACTTGTTTAAACAAATGGTATGTTGAGGCAAAAGTGCTGGAGAAAATTAAAGGTCAGGAAATTGCGCACATAGATTTTTTGACCACACCGGCACCGTTCACGAATATATTGTGGTCAGTAATTATCAAAGAAGAGGACCAATTCCAGGTGGGTTACTATTCATGGTTTGATGGGTCAGATGAGCTTCATCTTACGTCCATTCCCAGAAACGAAGAATTGCTGCAGGAATATTTGCCCAACGAAAGTGTAAAACAACTGATCATTTTTTCCAAGGGTTTTTATGAATTGGAAAAGACAAGTAATGGCCTTATATTTAATGACTTGCGGTTCTCCACCCTATCCGGGTGGTTTAATATTGATGATGCATACATTTTTTCATTTCTACTGCAAAAAGAGGGTGAGGACCTGTCCATTACCAAAATTGAACCAGAAGGACGCCTAAACAAAGAAAATTTTAAAAGATTGCTAAAGCGGATTACAGGCAATAATGTAGATACAGATGGAAAATAGAAAAACCGCATTGATATTGGGAGCTACGGGCCTTGTAGGGAGCGAGCTCCTCACGCTGCTCTTGCAGGATGACCAATACGCTGCTGTCAAAGCCGTAGTGAGGAGAAAAACAGATATGGAACATCCGAAGCTGGAGTGGATCATGGCGGATTTTGATGACATAGCAGCATTGGGAGATAAGATAACAGCCGATCATGTCTACTGCTGCCTTGGTACAACCATGAAAAAAGCAGGCTCAAAAGAAGCATTTTATAAGGTAGATTTTCATTATCCGCTGGAATTTGCCAAACGCTGTCAGCAGAAAGGAGCAACCCAGTTCTGTCTGGTTTCTGCCATGGGTGCCAATATCAAATCCCGGATCTTTTATAACCGGGTAAAAGGAGAAGCAGAAGTGGCGGTCAGTAGTGTTTCTTTTAACGGAATTAACATATTCCGCCCCTCCCTGATATTGGGGAACAGAAAAGAAAAGAGAATGGGGGAGAAAATTGCTATTATCCTTTCAGGCATCATATCTCCTATAATGGTGGGCCCGCTAAGGAAATACAAGCCGATTCAGGCTGCCGACATTGCGCTGGGAATGCTAAAAATAGCCAAACAGGATTTGAATGGTTTTTATATCTTTGAGTCTGATCAAATCACCCGGATCTAGCGTAGATCTTTTTGGGCGTTGACAACGAAATTTATTTTTTAGACATCAATGATAGCAGTAATACAGCGCGTTTCTGAAGCATCCGTTACCATTAATGGACAAATTGCCGGCAGTATAGAAAGTGGTTTGCTTGTGTTATTAGGCATCGAAGCAGCAGACGAGCAGGAAGATATTGAGTGGCTCGGAAAGAAAATTGTGAACTTGAGAATTTTTAACGATGAAGCAGGGGTAATGAACAAAAGCCTGCTTGATATCAATGGGGAGCTTTTGTTAATCAGCCAGTTTACGCTGCATGCAAGTACAAAAAAAGGAAACCGTCCATCTTATATTAAAGCAGCACGTCCGGAAGTAGCAATTCCCCTCTATGAGGCGTTTATTGAGACCTTGAACAAGCTTTCTCCCACGCCAGTAAAAACCGGAGAATTTGGAGCAGACATGAAAGTGGCTCTTGTAAACGACGGGCCGGTGACCATACTGATCGATAGCAAAAACAGGGTTTAGAAGATGAAAGTGGGAAGTTTGAAGATGGGAGTGGGAAGTGTGATATTAAGGGGGAGCAGGGTCAGGAAACAGCGATGGCCGA
>CAZWQB010000012.1:17878-33576 GCA_964636035.1 uncultured Roseivirgaceae bacterium | reverse complement strand
AGTGCCATCAATAAATTACAATGGTCTTTTTGCTCTATATATCCGTAGCCATCTACTTTTTGGCTATGTCATTAATCCTGTTTTACACCCTGGTTCAGGCGAACCTGTTGTTCACCTTCCTAATTACGAATAAACACGCACCCCAAAATAAATTACCGGAAGGAGCAGACTGGCCAAAATTAACCATACAGCTACCCATTTACAACGAAAAATATGTTGTTGAACGCTTGATCCATAACATAGCCTTGCTGGACTATCCAACTGAAAAATTGGAAATACAGGTGCTGGATGACAGTACCGACGAAACCTCCGCAATCATCAGTCGTGCAATAAAAGAACATCCCGAAATTGATTTTGTACACCTGCAGCGAACAAACAGGACTTCCTACAAGGCCGGCGCCTTAAAAGAAGGATTGGCGAAGGCAAAAGGGGAATTCATTGCAGTTTTCGACGCCGATTTTTTGCCTGCTCCCGATTTTCTGAAGGCAACAATTCCTGCTTTTGAAGATCCTGCGGTAGGGATGGTACAAACCCGGTGGACGCATATCAACGAAAATTATTCAATGCTTACCAAACTACAGGCTTTTGCCCTGGATGCCCACTTCCTGGTGGAGCAAATAGGCAGAAATGCACAGCAGGCTTTCATAAATTTCAACGGAACCGCCGGAGTTTGGCGAAAGTCTTGCATTATTGATGCCGGAAACTGGAACGATGACACCCTCACCGAAGACCTGGATCTGAGTTATCGGGCGCAACAAAATAACTGGAAGTTTTTATACCTGCCGCAGGTGGAAGCACCGGCTGAACTTCCGCCTGTCATGAGCGCACTTAAATCCCAGCAATACAGATGGACTAAAGGCGGAGCTGAGTGTGCTAAAAAGCACCTCAGGAACATTGTTTTTTCAAAGCTGCCCCTTAAAATAAAAATCCATGCTTTTGCGCACCTGCTAAATAGTTCGGTCTTTGTTTTGGTGCTGTTGGTAACCCTTGCCAGTATTCCGATGTGGTTGGGTGCTTTTTATGGAATTTTATCTGTGGAAGTAATGCATTGGGCGGGTATATTTTTAACGAGCTTTATCATTATCAGTATGGTGTATGTAGTTGCAAATACTTATGGCAAAAAACAGGACAGAGATAATCGTTGGGCTAACTTCATAAATTCAATGCTCCGACTACCCTTTTTTCTGGCAGTTTCGCTCGGTTTGTCGCTTCACAATGCTGTTGCCGTTTTGGAAGGCTTCTCGGGAAAAAAGACACCCTTTGTACGAACACCAAAATTCAACCTGGGGCGCAACAAAACTACCTGGAAAGACAACCTTTACCTGAGCATGAAGGTGCCAGTCATCACCTGGGTAGAACTAACGCTTGCCCTGTTTTTTATAGTCTTGGTTGTGCTTAGCGTTGTATATAATAACCATGTGTTTTTGCCTTTTCATTTGGTGTTAGCCATAGGTTATTCCGTGGTGGCGCTCTTTTCCATCAAATCATACGCACTTAAATAGCAAATTTAATCCGGACTATGAATGCAGCCAAAACGCCACTGATGCCCATTGTAGATGTCATTATTCCAGCTTACAACGAGGAGAATTCCATTGATCTCGTAGTTAAAGAAATTCCATCCATTGTAAGGGACATCGTCGTGGTAAACAATAATTCCTCTGACAGTACCTCGCGAATTGCCAGCGAAGCAGGCGCAACCGTGGTGAATGAGCCTATTTCCGGGTATGGAAGGGCTTGTTTGACAGGGATGGAAAAGGTAAAAGAAAATCCGCAACCTCCCGATATCATTGTTTTTCTGGATGCTGACTACAGTGATTATCCGGCGGAATTGCTCCACGTGATTCAACCCATTATAGATGGTGAAGCAGACATCGTGATCGGTTCCAGGGCCTTAGGAGAAAAGGAAGCGGGATCTATGACTTTTCCTCAAATCTTCGGAAATTGGCTGGCCACCAGGCTGATCAAAATATTTTATGGACAGCGATATACTGATTTGGGGCCTTTCCGGGCAATTCGCTGGGAAAAGCTGCGCAACCTGGAAATGGAAGATAAAACCTTTGGTTGGACCATTGAGATGCAAATAAAAGCCGTTAAAAAGGGACTGAGAATCTCTGAGGTGCCTGTGAATTACAAGAAGCGGATAGGCGTCTCCAAAATAAGCGGTACCGTGAAGGGAACTGTAATGGCAGGCTATAAAATCATCGGCGCCGTGTTTAAATATTTGTAAATCAAAGCATGAAGAGAAAGCAAGCCGCCCTGGCACTGGTATTCCTACTTTTTGTTACCGCGCTTTATCTATTAGGCTATCATGTTCCCCGGTCTTCGTTTTTTACCAGCCTCATCTTGTATAGTATCCTGTTTGGGGGATATTTTTTAATCTACAGACATTTTGATACGTCGTGGATTAATTTAAAAAATGTACTGCTGATAACCATCGTTTCCCGCCTGGTATTGATAGGAGCGGTACCACAACTTTCAGATGATTATAGTCGGTTTATTTGGGATGGGCACCTGGTCGTCAACAAAATAGATCCCTATAAATATACGCCTTCAGAGGTTTTAGAAGTGCTGCCGCCGGAAAAATTGCCGTTTTATCAATCCTTGTATGAGGATTTAAACTCGCCGGAATATTATAGCATTTACCCAATTACCAACCAGGCGATATTTGCTTTGGCGTCGCTGATTGGGCAGGAAAATTTGCTTTGGAGCATTTACGTAATCCGGCTGGTTCTTCTGGTTTTTGAATGCCTGACAGTTTACTGCCTTCTTTGGTTGCTACGGCGTTTAAATATGCCAGCCAAGCGCGTTCTGTTGTACGCACTTAATCCGCTTGTGCTCATCGAGATCACCGGAAATCTTCATTTTGAAGGAATAATGCTCTGTTTTTTATTGATCAGCCTTGTGTTATTGACGCGAAAACAGTTTGTTGGAGCAGGGGGCTTTTTTGGATTGTCTGTGGCGGTAAAATTAACGCCCCTGATTCTGGTTCCGGCCTTTTTTGCCTGGCTGAAAAGGGAGCACAGGTATCATTTTTGGCTTTGGGCCGTTTTAGTTTTTGGCATGTTATTCCTTCCAATCATGCTATTGGGGTCAATGGGGCAGTTTTTTCAGAGTATTCGGCTGTATCACGGGATTTTCGAATTCAACGCTTCGATCTACTATGTCCTGCGGCAACTCGGGATATGGATGTTTGAGAATAATCCGGTTAGGATTCTTGGGCCGCTACTTTCGCTGCTCACGTTGTTTCTCATCATGAGGAAGTTTTGGAAGATAAAAATTTTTAATCTGAGCGTGCTTCTCCAAGGAATTGTCTATACCTATCTGATTTACTACCTTTTCAATACAGTGGTGCATCCCTGGTATTTAATTACTGCCCTCGGAATTTCTATACTTACAAGCAGCAAAACCTTTCTGGTATGGTCCTACCTCATTTTTCTCTCCTATTTCACCTATAGCACGCCGACTTATCATGAATCTACGTTGCTGCTGATTGTGCAATATGCCGGCGTCTTGGCTGCGATTGCATTTGACTACCGAAAAGGATATTACAGTCGAATAATTGAAAGATAAAACCCCCGAAGCCGCTTGACGGATTCGGGGGCCTGCTGTTGTTATTTTTATATTTAACGCGATCTTTGGCTTCGGCTCGGCTTGCTCTTATCAGCCTCCTGTCTGCCGGATTGCTGCTGCCGGGTTGATGTCTGTCTTGCAGGCTGCTGTCTCACTGACTGTTGTCGTGCCGGTTGCGCGGTGCTTTTTTTAACTTGCTGTGCTGGTGCCGAGTTTACAGTAGACTGCCGCTGCCGGGCGGGGCGCGTGTTATCCGAAGAAGCCGCTCTCGTTGCCGCTTTTCGTTGCACCTGATTTGCAGGTTTTTGAACTTCCTGCTGCTTTTGAACACTTGTACGTTCTTTGGATTGTACTCGCGTAGTATTTGCGCTCTTTTCCTGGCTTGTTCTTGCAGGCGTGCTACTGCTACGTTCGCTTACTTTTGTTGTTGATCCTGTTCTACTTCCGATCCTTGACGGTGTGGAAGTCCTTGTGTTCGCACCTGATCTGGCAGGCTCCTGTACGCTGCTGCCGGTGCTCGTTCTGGTTCTGTCATTCCTGAGCGAATTTTGGCTGCGGTTTACAGTGCTTCGTGTAGTTCTGGCACCCTGGTTGACACTACTTCTGCTTCCACTTTCAGCGACCCGGGTTGGTCGTGCTTTGGCCTTATCATCCGAAACAGAGGGTCTGTATATCCTTACGGAATTATTACTTACCGTTGAGCGGTTGGGTCTGTCCGAATAATCCACAGATCTTACAGTCACGGATCTTCTCGTTCTTCGCTCAATATCCTGCCTGCTGGGACCAGAAACATAGGTCACATTGTTGTTGACATACACGTTATTGATGACTACTGTTGTATGGTAAATGCGGTTTACACGCGGCCTTGGCACATAGTAATGGTACACCCGATGGCTGGTGAAATGTCTGTGTGGCACAAAAACCCAATGGTGAACAGGTATATTCACTGAGACATTTATATGCACTCCAGGACCAAGCGGCGCCCAACCATAGTAGCCGTCGCTATGTCTCCAGTGTACCCATGAAGGCCCCCATTCTGATCCGGGTACCCAAGCCCAACCGTAAAAATCATCATAAAACCACCTTCCATAATGGAATGGCGCCCATCCCCATTCATAGTCCGATACCCAGGTGTTTCCATATTCCGTCATCACCCAATGGCCGCTTGTTGCGTAAGGCTGAAAGCCACGTTCCGCGTAAGGCACCCATACATACCCATGAACAGGGTTATGCACCCAGTCGCCGTATGGTGAAAGCTCATCATAGAAGGTTTGAAAGGAAATATGCATGCCTCGTTGAGCCAAAGCATTGCTTGGACTGAATAGAAAAGCAAGGAAAGCTATTGCTAAAACACTGATGGAAGATTTCATGACTTTAGATTTAAATGGTAAAACTATTTTCATAAACTTTAGCCGATTTACCGGAGATAGTATAAATACCTTGCCAGAAGTTGGACTCAGGAAAATGAGTTTCAAAAATGGAGAGGAGGCTGTAATGCATTGATTATCAATATCATAATAAAAAGTTTGGCAATAGCTCAAAAAGATAAGCCCGATTAATGCAGGAGTTTAATCGATGAACCGGGTTAATTATCGACCCAATCGACCCGTTTTTTTTATTCAAAATCATCTTTTTCGAAAACGTTTGCATAGATGTACTGCAATATCGGCTATTCGTGATTCTCAGTAAGCGCCTCTTTTCTCTTTTGTTGTTCCTTACATGCCTCTTAGCCGATGACATCCCTCTTCTCTCAATTGTTGCAGGAAGACCGAACGCCTTCAATAATGGCTACGAATGGGATGTCATCGCTGGCTTCTCGCAACACTCTGTCTTATAGCGATGACATCCCTCTTTTCTCAATTGTTGCAGGAAGACCAATCGCCTGCAATAGTTGGCTACGAATGGGATGTCATCGCTGGCTCGCGGAAAGTCTGTATCTTAGGAATGTCTTTCTCGTAAAGTTTTGGACGACTGCTTGGGTAGGAGATGTTGGATCGTAGCTGAGGAATTTTTGTATTTATAAATTGATCAAACAAGGGATATGTCTTTAAAGTGCGTAATTTTTGATTGTGACGGAGTGCTGGTAGACAGTGAAATGATAGGAAGCAGGGTTTTGCTTTCAATGTCGAGAGAACATGGTTTGGAAATTTCATTAGAAGAATGGGTTAAAAAGTTCAAAGGACTAAGTTTAAGTGAATGTTTCTCACAAATTGAAAAGGCCATCAAAAAGAAGCTTCCTGAGCGCTTCGAACAAGAATATCGCAGGCAGTCTTTTGAAGCTTTCAAAAAGGAAATTCGTCCCGTAGAAGGCGTTAGGGAGTTTATTGAAAGTTTAAATGTTCCATTTTGTGTGGCATCAAGTGGCCCTCAAGCTAAAATCAGACTAAATCTAACCGCTACCGGATTAATTGACCTGTTCGAAAATAAAATTTTTAGCTGCTACGACATCCATAGCTGGAAGCCGGAACCGGACATCTACTTGCATGCTGCAAGTGAAATGGGCTTTAAAGTAGAGGAATGTATCGTAATAGAAGACAGCAAGCCTGGTGTTATTGCAGCCAAATCGGGAGGCTTCAGAGTATATGGCTATGCACACGAAGGTAATGCTCAGGAGTTGGAAAGCGAGGGAGCCATAGTTTTTGACAGCTATACTACCCTGACCAATTTGCTGAAATCCGAAGCGCTTTTATAAAGTAAGTTATAGGCCGAAATTATTTGTGGAGGGTTTTTTAGTGGACCTCTCAAGAGCATTTTGAAAAAAAGCACCTTCCAAACTGGTCATTGACCAAAGCCCGAAGGTGCTCTTCCTATAGCTGAAAATGTCTATTGTCTGAACGTACCAGTGTTTAAAGCCGCCCCATTTAGCTGCTACTTACCAAATTCACGCAATTGCTTTCCCTTCCTAATCAATACACAAGGCGGCTTTTTTCCCTTGGGCTAACACCCAAATTAAAGGGCTGAAAATTAAGGTTAAGCGGCTTAGTCCAGTCAGAGATCAGTTTCTTGTAGGCCTCTCCCGCGGGTCTGATTTTTCTATCAATATCGTACAGGCCCAGCGCATTGATATTGCCATTGTCCTCCCTGAGCGCTGTGTCCCAATCTACCTGATCTATGAGGCTGTACCAGGTAAAGCCTAAAACAGGAATACCATCAAGTTTCAAACGGTAAAGATTTGCCCACTGCTTTTGCATCCAGGAAACGGAATGTGGTTCTTTGGCATTGGTTTCGGTATGCATCATCGGCAATCTGTACCGGTCGTAATATTGTCTGGCAATTATATAGTAGCCATATATATCTCCCGACGCTGATGTATGCCAGTCACTATGAACAGTATGCTCATTGGTGACATAGTAATCTGTGCCTACTACTATCCTGCCTTTACAGGCGTTTTCCTGCAACCACTGGTATTCTGCTTGGGTCATTCCATGAGCAAACAGATAATTCTTCATTTCCTGGCTCAAAGGATGATTCACCGTAAGATCAAGCGGTAGAAATCTTTTTTCATTCAGAAAATCTGCCCGATTCTGGACCCCCGGATGCTCAGGATGAAAATATTCACATGATTCGCTTTGAATAAAAATAGCATCAGGTTGCACTTTTAAGATTTCCTGCATGGCCATCAAATTGGCCTTACAAAGATGTTTCAATGCTGTTACATAACTTCTTTCGTCTGAAAGTCGCTCGTTCCACCACCCATATTGGGCCGAGAACATGGCTGTAATAAATATCTCATTTATAGGGGTATAGTATTTTAAATAAGGAAATCTACGGGCAAAAGCACCTGCGTACGCCGCAAAATGTACTGGGAAGTCCGGGTTCTGAAAATTTCCCAGCCAATCCGGTACTCCAAAATGACATAGATCTACCAAGGGCGTAATGCCAAGCTCTTTCATGGCGTTGAATGTTATATCGGTGAAATCCCAATCATAACTTCCGGGACCCAGGTGTGTAGAATAATAGGGTGGTCCATATCTTAAAAACTCAATACCGCTTTCCTTCACAAGGTTAAAGTCTTCCTGCCAATACAAGTAATGTCTGGCCTTTTCCATCTCATCAACCCTTTTAGTGGTTCCGTCGGGTAATAGAATAGTGGGGTAACTATTTTCAATACCTGTGGCAAACATAAATTTTTTCATCTGTATAAAGTTGTTTTTTAATTGCCAGATGGAATAGCTTTGAACCCTTAGAACCGAAATAGAACTCTTGTGCATTTAATATTCATTTTCGGTGGGTATGCTTCCCCTTATGGCTATTTCATCTGCTTGTTACTTAGCTTGTTGTCTCAATTTTTTCAAAAGTATTGCAACGTGCAGGATTATGTATTTTAAAATGGCGATGTATCATACATCATGAGGAAATTGTGAAAAGTACCCAGGTTTTACCAGGAGGGGCGCTATAATTTTTTGATGCGAAGCGTGATATATCGATAATGAAAATATCGGTGGTTTTTAACTTTCTATTTTTATGTAAATATTTTATAAAATGTATAAACTTATCAGCCTATAAATTGCTTAATTACTTTACGCGATATATTTCTTTAATTTCGGCGTTTCCAATTTTTATTTTTTGGATTAGGAATAATTCAACCTTCAATGATTTTTTTATCTATTAATGAACCTTTATGTCGAACAAAAACGGAAAAAATGCCCGCTTTTATGAAAACGGTACTTCTGGTCAACCAGCCGGTGATCAGGAATCTTTCAGCGAGTTTAATTTAAACCTTAACCTGACGCCATCTTCAAAGAAAGCAAAATATAAAAACCTGGACCTGAGCAATTACGACCTCATCTGCTTTTCGCATTTAAGGTGGAATTTCGTTTTTCAGCGCCCGCAACACCTCCTTACCCGATGCGCCAAAACGCAAAGGGTATTTTATGTGGAAGAACCGGTTTTTGGAGAAGTTGCGCAGGACCATTTTGAAGCCAGCGCTACCGATTCCGGGGTTACCATTATTACGCCTTTCTTGAAGCTTGGGTATGGCGAAGAAGAAGTCAATGCCACTTTGAAAACGCTTCTGGAGGGGCTATTTAAAACGCAGGATATCAAGAATTATATTTTCTGGTACTATACGCCGATGCCCATAGCATACTCCACATTCTTTGAACCTACGTTGATCATATATGACTGTATGGACGAACTGTCTATGTTTAAAAACGCACCAGCTTCCCTACTTGAAAACGAAGACAAGCTATTTAAAAAGGCGGATCTGGTATTTACCGGCGGTCAAAGTCTGTACCAATATAAAAAGGAGAAGCATTACAATATTCATCCCTTTCCAAGCAGTATAGACAGGGAGCATTTCAGCAGCGGCATTGGTGGTGTTGACCCCGAAGATCAGGCTTGGATTAAAGGGAAACGCATCGGTTTTTTTGGCGTCATTGATGAAAGGCTGGACATACAACTCCTGGACAAGCTCGCACAAGGTAGGCCCGACTGGCATTTCATAATTATCGGGCCGGTCGTTAAAATCGACCCTGCAGACCTTCCAAAGCATGAGAATATTCATTACCTGGGACCAAAAAATTATGAGGATTTGCCGCAATACTTAGCCCATTGGGATGTCGCTTTCCTGCCGTTTGCCAGAAACGAATCAACAAGGTTCATCAGCCCTACCAAGACACCGGAATATCTTTCTGCGAACATTCCGGTGGTCTCAACGGCGATTGCAGATGTTGTAAAGCCTTATGGTGAGATGGGAATTGTAAATATTGCCAATGAGCCTGAGGTTTTTATCAAAGCAATAGAATTTGCAATGGTGCAGAAAGAGGATGGGGAGTGGCAGGAAAAAGTAGACAAATTTCTTGCTTTAAACTCCTGGGATCTGACCTGGGAAAAGATGAGCGAACTGATCAGGGCGACGATTTATGACCAAAAAATAAAAGTAAAGTCGCCTGTCGATAGCATTCTCAATAATAAAGATGGGCATGCGGGTAAGGATCGGGCCTTTGACTATTTGATAGTAGGCGCTGGTTTTGCAGGAAGTGTATTAGCAGAAAGATTGGCGTCACAGGAAAATAAAAAGATCTTGCTTATAGATAAACGGGACCACATTGGTGGAAATGCCTATGATTTTTATGACGATGCCGGTATTTTAATCCATAAGTATGGGCCACATATTTTCCACACAAACTCAAAAGAGGTTTTTCTGTATTTATCTAAATTTACCTCCTGGCGAGATTACCAACACAAGGTGTTGGCCAGTGTAGACGGCTTGCTGGTTCCCGTTCCTATTAACCTGAATACTATCAACACTCTATACGGATACAATTTCAACAGTGCGCAACTGGTAGACTATTTCGAATCCCTTGCAGAGCATAAATCCCAATTGCTAACCTCAGAGGATGTTGTAGTGAATAAGGTGGGCAGGGAGTTGTATGAAAAATTCTTTAAGGGCTACACCAAAAAGCAGTGGGGAGTCTATCCCTCTGAGCTTAATGCCTCTGTTACGTCACGCGTACCCACCAGGACCAACAGAGATAATCGGTATTTTACAGATACCTACCAGGCAATGCCGCTGCATGGATATACAAAAATGTTCCAGCGTATGTTGGCGCACCCTAATATCAAGGTGATGCTCAACACGGACTATAAAGAGGTAATGAGCTTAATTCCTTTTAAGGAGATAATTTACACCGGTCCTATAGACGAATTTTTTAATTATAAATTTGGGAAGCTACCCTACCGGTCGCTGCAGTTTGT
Source organism: uncultured Roseivirgaceae bacterium (assembly GCA_964636035.1). Lineage (GTDB taxonomy): Bacteria > Bacteroidota > Bacteroidia > Cytophagales > Cyclobacteriaceae > CAMPJM01. The sequence goes on along the minus strand of CAZWQB010000012.1, from coordinate 23,307 downwards.
GTTTGAAACCCATGATAAACCTGTTTATCAGCAAACTGGTACTATCAATTATCCCAATGAGGGACTTTATACGCGAATTACTGAGTTCAAATACCTGACCGGACAACAGCACAACAAAACAAGTATAGTTTATGAGTTTCCAAAAGCCGAGGGTGACCCATACTACCCCATTCCTCAGAAAGCAAACAACGACCTTTACAAGAGGTATGAAACGTTGGCAGCTGAGACTGTTCCAGATGTGCGCTTTGTAGGACGACTGGCAACTTACAAGTATTACAACATGGATCAGGTAATAGCTCAGGCTTTAGGCACCTATAAGAAAATTTCAAATAGTATTTTAAACAAGCACTTTGAAACTAAAAAAATTCAATACGCAAATTGAAGTCTGGGGAGGAATAGAATGCACGGTAAACAGAGTTGGAGATCAGTTTTTTGATCAATTAAAAAAGAGTGGGCATTATGAAAGAGATTCGGATCTGCAGCTGATTGCAGACATGGGATTAAAGAAAATCAGGTTTCCAATTCTATGGGAAAATGTTGTTCCGGATTTAAACAGGAAACCAAATTGGGGCTGGACCGATAAAAGGCTCTATGCCCTAAAAACCTTGGGAATTACTCCAATAGCGGGACTGTTGCATCACGGCAGTGGCCCCGCTTATACAAATTTACTAGATCCGGAATTTCCTGACCTTTTCGCTGCCTACGCTTTGCAGGTAGCTAAAAGGTATCCCTGGATCGGGTATTATACGCCTGTAAACGAGCCGTTGACTACGGCACGTTTTAGTGCTTTGTATGGATTTTGGTATCCACACCTCCGCGATGATCTCTCCTTTTCAAAAGCAATTCTCAATCAAATTCTTGCTGTAAAAAAAGCCATGGAGGCCATCCGATCTGTAAATCCTGAGGCGAAATTGGTTCAGACGGAAGACTTGGGCAAAATTTATAGTACCAGAATGCTGGACTATCAGGCAAAATTTGAAAACGAAAGGCGCTGGATCACTTTCGACCTGCTATGCGGAAAAGTAGATGCAAAACATCGGATGTGGCAGTACTTTCTATGGGCGGGGCTCGAACAATCCAGCCTGGAAATGCTGCTGACAAACCCTTGCCCGCCGGATATAATCGGTATTAATCACTATCTATCCAGCGACCGTTATCTTGACAATCGCATTGACAAGTATCCACCACAACTAAGAGGAGGGAACGGCAGGCATCAATATGCTGATATAGAAGCCGTAAGAGTAGGCCCTTTTGAACCCGAAGGGTTTTATGAGCTGATGAAAGAAACCAGTTTGCGGTATGAGTTGCCCCTGGCAATAACCGAAGTACACATGGGAGGTACCAGAGAGGAACAGTTGCGGTGGCTTTTTGCTGCCTGGAAAGCTGCATCCGAGCTTACAAATGAGGGTTACAATATAAAAGCGATTACTGCCTGGGCCTTGTTAGGGCTTTACGATTGGGATTCGCTGTTGTTGGAAAGTAACAATATGTATGAGAGTGGCGCTATTGATGTCAGAGGGAAAATTCCAAGAGTAACAGCATTGGGCAAGCTGGTAAAAAGTCTCGCCCTTGGAAAACCGGAATTCCCTGCTATCGCTCAATTGCCCGGATGGTGGCAACGCCCGGAAAGGGTGCACGTGGAACAACCCGGTAAAAAATTGAGGCAACAACGGATTGAATATGCCGCCTCCTCAGAAGCGCCTCCGCTTTTAATCACCGGTGGTTCCGGTACCCTCGCCAAGGCTCTTGCCAAAGTTTGCCAGATTAGGGGCGTCCCCTACCGGTTGCTGGCGAGAGAAGATCTGGATATTGCCGATCCTGAAGCTGTGCAGAAGGTGATCAATAAATTAAAACCCTGGGCGGTGATCAATGGAGCCGGCTTTAAGGGCGTTGACAAGGCAGAAAATAATGCTTTACAATGTTTCAGGGAAAATACGCAGGGTCCAGCGAACCTGGCCGCAGCCTGCTACAATGCGAATGTTAAATTTCTATCTTTTTCATCTAATCTGGTATTCAATGGCAAACGAAGTAAACCTTACCTGGAACATCATGTATTGAACCCATTGGGAATTTATGGAATGTCGAAAAAACTGGCAGAAGAAAAAGTGCTGCAGCATCACCCAAAGGCCTTAATGGTTCGAACAAGCGCTTTTTTTTGCCCATGGGATGAAAATAATTTTGTGGCGCAGGTTGTCCGCGCTCTTATGAAGGAGCAACGATTTTTGGCTCCTGATGACCAATGCATTTCCCCCACCTACGTACCTGACCTCGTCAATGCTTGTCTCGATCTCCTGATTGATGGGGAGTTCGGAATATGGAACATTGCCAATCCTTGTGAAATTTCCTGGGCTGATTTTGCAATAAAAGCCGCGGATGTGATGGGTTTTGATTCAAGGTTTGTGGTGCCTTTGCCGTCGATAAAAATGAATTTTTTAGCAAAGCGGCCGTCATATAGCGCACTCGGTAGCAAAAGAGGAATTTTTCTCCCGGCTTTGGAAGAGGGATTATACAAATTTCAGCATGAACAGCAGCTCATGAATGCACATTGAACCTGGATAAGCTATCATTCAGTGACAATTTTCTTCCCTCCATATCAGTCTTTCTAGATTTCTTTTTGCAATTTATCCGACGCTTTTTAAACCACAAAGGTTTTTCAACTCGCACTTGAAGAAAAATATTTAAAACACCACCGATGGCTTAATCGACGCGCATCAGTTACCTCACGTGCCTTTTTATATAATTTTTCATAGGATTTCAAACCATTTAAATTGATCTTTAAAATTCATCTGTATATTTTAGATAAAATATTTATCTTTCGTATACGTTTTTCAAATAGCTCATTTCGCAATTAGTTATAAATCAATATTTTAAATGACAAAATTATCAAGAAGGGAAGCTTTGATGAGGGTAGGGCTTCTGATGGGTGGCGCTTTGTCCGCCCCCGCAATCTCACTCCTAAGCGGGTGTGAACCGAAGAGAGAAACAGCATTAAACGCCGGTCAGGTTTTCAAAGCAGAGCAGGAGGAGTTGATCACAACCATCTGTGGTTTAATTATACCTACAACATCCACTCCTGGTGCAATTGAAGCCGGAGTGCCGGCATTCGTAATGGTAAATATGGCCGATTGTTATCCGCAAGAAGATATCGACAAGTTCAGAACCGGGCTTGGTGGAATAGAAGAGGAAGCAAAAAAGACTTTTGATAGCAATTTCGGAGAACTTGAGGAGAATGACCAGCTTGCTTTACTTACCCGCTTAGAAAAAGAAGGAAAAAGTGCCTCCGAAAAATTACCAGCTCATTTTGCACTCCATATGCTCAAAGAGCTGACGCTGGTAGGATATTTCACATCAGAAATCGGCGCTACGCAGGCTTTAAATTACGTGCATGTGCCAGGTGCTTATGATGGATGCGTGGACCTGCAGCCCAACCAGAAATCATGGGCCACCTAGATAGAGCGTTCGCAATTTATAGGATTTAAAAACATAATATTTAACAATAATCCGTTCTGTTGGCGACACGTTATATCATTTCGCGGCAACGGAACAATCATAGATCAAAATAATGAATGTAAACGGAAAAGCAACCGAACAAAATACTTACGATGCAATCGTGGTGGGTTCGGGAATTAGTGGAGGTTGGGCTGCAAAAGAGCTTACCGAAAAAGGTTTAAAAACACTGATGCTCGACAGAGGCTGGGATTTAAAACATGGACAGTACGAAACAGCCATGAAGCATCCATGGGAGTTCAAATACGCAGGTAAAATTACCCAAAAGCAAAGAGAGGAAAATCCTTACCTGAGCAGAGACTATCCCTTCAATGAATACACGGCTCATTATTGGCTCAAGGATGCTGACAGCCCCTATGAGGAGGAAAAGCGTTTCGACTGGTTCAGAGGCAATATAGTAGGTGGAAAATCCATTATGTGGGGCCGACAATCCTACAGACTGGCAGATCTGGATTTTGAAGCCAACCTGAAAGATGGTATAGCGGTTGACTGGCCTATCCGTTACAAAGATTTGGCTCCCTGGTATGATTATGTGGAGAGTTTTGCAGGCATCAGCGGAGAAAAGCTGGGACTGGAACATTTGCCTGATGGGCAGTTTCTCCCGGCCATGGAGCTCAATTGTCTTGAAAAGGAAGTAAAAAAAGGCATAGAGGCAAATTTCAAGGGAAGGCATTTGACTATCGGTAGGGTAGCAAACCTTACTGTTCCGCACAAAGGAAGGGCTACCTGCCAATATAGGAATCTATGCAGTAGAGGTTGTCCTTATGGCGCTTATTTTAGCACCCAGGCCTCTACTTTGCCGGCCGCGATGGCTACAGGAAACCTCACATTGAGGCCGCACTCCATTGTCAGTGAGGTTTTATTTGATAAAGAGACAGGAAAAGCCAGTGGGGTAAGGGTGATAGATTCAGAGACAAACGAGGTAATAGATTATAGTGCTAAGATTGTTTTTCTCAATGCTTCTACCTTAGGTACCACGGCAATTTTGTTAAATTCCACATCCGACCAGTTCCCTGACGGTCTGGGCAACTCCAGCGGCCAACTGGGTAGAAACCTCATGGACCACCACTTCCGGGTGGGGGCTTCCGGAGAGTACGATGGATTTGAAAATAAATATTATAGTGGCAGACGTGCAAATGGTATTTACATTCCACGTTTTGCCAATATTGGTGACGATAAACGAGACTACATCCGTGGTTTTGGTTACCAGGGCAGTGCAAGCCGTGAGGGCTGGCAGAGAGGAATTGCCGAGCTTGGTTTTGGTGCTGATTTTAAAGAATCGTTGTTGGAGCCAGGAGGTTGGAGTATGGGCATGACAGCATTTGGAGAATGTCTTCCTTATGAAGAAAACCGGGTGACGCTAAACAAAGATGTTACCGATAAGTGGGGTATTCCTACACTCAAGATCGACTGTGAGTTTAAGGAGAATGAAATGAAGATGCGCAAAGACATGATGAATGATGCCGCTGAAATGTTGGAAGCGGGGGGATTGAAGAATGTCAGTACCTATGACAATGGTTCTTATCCTGGCATGGCCATCCATGAAATGGGAACTGCCAGGATGGGTAGAGATCCTAAAACCTCCGTTCTGAATGCTTTCAATCAGATGCACGATGTTCCGAACGTGTTTGTTACAGATGGCGCCTGCATGACCTCTGCGGCATGTCAGAACCCTTCTCTCACTTACATGGCTTTGACCGCAAGAGCCTGCGACCATGCCGTCAACGAACTAAAGAAGAGAAATCTGTAATGAATTTATGAGTCTGTTTAGCGCGAGCGGAGCGAACATCTAATGTAGATCGTCTCCGCTCGTGCTGTTTACGTTCTAATAGCAAGCGTCTGCCAGTGCGGCCCCGAATCTCGGAAAGCCGTCGCATGTGTCCTCACAGCGACAACTGATCATCCCTTCATCAAACACCTTT
>CAZWQB010000012.1:10780-17778 GCA_964636035.1 uncultured Roseivirgaceae bacterium | reverse complement strand
GCCGTCGCATGTGTCCTCACAGCGACAACTGATCATCCCTTCATCAAACACCTTTGCTTTTTCACTTGATCAGAATAAAGCCCTACATTTGTAAGAGTTACCAAGCTTGTTGAAAAAGCTAAAACAAAAGATGTGTCCACGAAGTACTTTTGAACTAGCATGCACTTCCGCTCGTGCTATCAAGAATTCTAAAAAATAGCTGACAGGAAATTGAACATAGAAAGTGAAATACCCCACCCATCTGAAAAGGGAATAAAATCCACCATTGTGGGTATAGGCGTGAGTTTGCTTCTGGCCATCATCAAAGGAATTGCTGGTTTTTTCGGCAATTCCTATGCGTTGATTGCAGATGCCATTGAGTCATTTTCTGATGTTTTCTCTTCCCTTGTACTGTGGTTTGGTTTAAAACTTGCAGCGCGGCCTCCCGATGAAGACCATCCTTACGGACATGGAAAAGCGGAGCCCATAGCAACCGTAATTGTAGCGCTCGCATTGTTGGTAGCCGCAAGCATTATTACCATAGAAAGTATAGAGAACTTAGTTACCCCTCACGAAGTACCTGAAACTTTTACCTTGTTCGTATTACTAGGGGTAATAGGTACAAAAGAACTGATGTTTCGCTACGTGATCAAAGTTGGGGAGGAAACGAAAAGCTCGGCGGTAAAAGCCGATGCTTTCCATCATAGGAGTGACGCAATTACGTCCGGAGCGGCATTTATTGGGATTTCCATTGCTTTGATAGGCGGCGAAGGCTACGAGGGTGCCGATGACTGGGCGGCGCTGTTGGCAGCGGTTGTGATTTTATACAATGCGGTCAGGATTGTAAGGCCCGCTTTGGCTGAAATTATGGATGCAGCGCCTTCGGAAGAAATTCTGGAAAAAGTGAAAGGAATTGCCGCTTCGGTCGACAAAGTTACGGGGCTTGATAAGTGCTTTGTAAGGAAGATGGGATTTGACTATTACGTAGATCTGCACGTGGTAGTAAATGGGAATTTAACGGTACGTGAAGGGCATAAAATAGCCCACGAGGTAAAAGATGCTATCCTGGCAGCCTATCCCCGAATCAATGATGTCTTGGTTCACATAGAACCTGACTACTTCGATGATGAACCTAATAAATCCTAAAGACTCAGTTGTTTCACGCAGAGGACGATGCATCTGCTTCTTTGTCACCAGGATGACTAGCTAGTTGCGCGACCAGCAGTTGATGCTTAGGCTGCGCCGCATAGCCGATGCCATCTGGCCCATTAAGAAACATTGACAGACAGAATAATATTTCATCTATTCGTGCATAAAGCCTGCTTTTTACTCTGAGTTATCCTAAATTTGGATATTGCATCAAAAAATCAGCCTATTCAAGGCTGATTTGGAGTTGCAGCTTATGAACAGTTGTAATCTTATATAACGCAAGCAATATGAGAAGCGATATTCTGGATTTAATAAGGAAAACCAGCGCCACCTGCGCGGCATGGCTCGAAGAAAGAGAAGGTGTTATCAAAAATGATTTTTCATTTCGAAGCTTTTATCTGGCCTTTAGTATGGCATCCAGAATAAAAGGCGGTGAGGAAATATTTTCTGCCGAACTTCCCGGTTTTCAAAGTGATGTCGTAAATATGAAAGGCTGGCCTGTAAGCAGACTGGGAAGAATTTATCTCCTATTGGTTTTGGCAGCCCATGATCAGGAAAAATTTGAAACCGCATTTCAGAAGCTGTTTGAAACCGCAGAACTCAATGAATTGGTAGCTTTATATGCTTCATTGCCTTTTTTGCCAAATCCTGAAAAGCACGTTGAAAGGGCTGCAGAAGGAATCAGAACCAATATTGGACCGGTGCTGGAAGCCATAGCCATCAGAAATCCTTATCCGGCAAGCTATTTGCCAGACGGCTCCTGGAATCAGATGGTGCTGAAGATGGTGTTTACTGACAAGCCATTCTATGAAATTGTGGGTTTGGACAGGCGGGCAAATGAACCACTGGCTGTGATGTTGATCAATTACGCAAAAGAAAGATGGGCAGCAGGGAGAGTGGTAACCCCGGAACTTTGGCGACCAGTGGGAAAATTCCTTAAAGAAGAAGATGTATGGCTTTTGGAACGCATGTTAAAAGATGATGAGCCTTTTGATTTAGAAGCAGCACTTTTGGCCTGCAGTGACTCTAAAAGTGCTAAATTGAACCAGGTGCTTTTAACATATCCCGAAATTGCGGAGCGAATAAAAGCCAAAACCCTCACATGGGACTCCCTTGGCAAGGCTTATTGGGAGAGCAAAAGCAAGTAGCTGCTATTTTCAACACACCGACCATTGAGAAATAAATTGATTAGTAAAATAGAAAAACAAATGATATGATGTTCATAGATCCACATATTCACATGACCTCCCGTACCACCAGCGATTACCAAGCCATGGCAGAAGCGGGAATTGTAGCCATTGTAGAACCTGCGTTTTGGCTGGGGCAGCCGAGAACAGAAGCGGGATCTTTTAAGGATTATTTCAGCAGCCTGGTGGGCTGGGAAAGGTTTCGGTCCAGCCAGTTCGGGATAAGGCATTACTGTACCATAGGTTTAAATTCAAAGGAAGCCAATAACGTTGCACTGGCCGAGCAGGTGATGGAGCTTTTGCCGTTGTTTGTTTGCAAAGAAGGTGTAGTGGGAGTCGGTGAAATAGGCTATGACGATCAGACAGAGGCGGAAGACAGGTTCTACAGGGCACAACTGGAATTGGCGAAAGAAGTAAATCTACCGGTGCAGGTGCATACTCCTCACAGGGACAAAAAGCAGGGGACCATCAAGAGCATGGAGGTATGCCTGGAGCACGGCCTTGATCCGGATCTCGTTTTGATCGACCACAACAATGAAGAAACCGTGGAAGATGTACTCAACAGAGGCTTTTGGGCTGCTTTTACCATTTATCCCTTCTCAAAAATGGGAAATGAGCGGATGGTAGAAATTGTAAAAAAATACGGCAGTAATAAAATAATTGTGAACAGTTCGGCTGATTGGGGCATCAGCGATCCACTTTCTGTTCCGAAAACTGCAGCCTTGATGCGTGAAAAAGGAATTGCAGAAGAGCACATTAAAAAAGTTTGTTATAGCAATGCGCTCGAATTCTTTTCAAAGAGCGGGCAAATGGAAGAAGCGCATTGGCTTGACTCAAAAGGAATTGATCAGACGCAGAACTTTTCCGGCAATTCAGTACTCAGAGGCGGGCAATCACCTGCTGTCGACAAGAATATTATCCGATAATTGACTTGATTTAGCCAAAATCTGTCAAAACCGGGTTTTGTACGCACCTCTCATAGAGGTACTATCTGGCAACTTAGGAAAGTTGTATATCATAGCAACGGAGAGCGGAAGTCATTGAACGTATTGACATCGTTAGAAAGATTTGGCTTCTCTTAGATGCTGAGAAGAAAAAAATAAATTCATAATCATTTCGCAATCAATGAATAAAACAGTTTGGGCATACCTGCAACTGATGCGACCGGCCAATATCATAACAGCAATTGCTGATATTCTTTTGGGCTTTTTTCTTGCTTTTTCGGTAGTAGAAGGGGCTTTGTTGCACCATGTGATCTCTGAAATCCACTGGCCTTTTTTGGTGCTGCTGGTTTTGTCTACGATCGGCCTCTATGGTGGGGGTGTTGTTTTTAATGATTATTTTGACGCCGAGCTCGATGCGGTAGAACGACCTGAAAGGCCCATTCCCAGAGGTGATGCAACCAAAAAAGGAGCTTCCTTATTAGGAGCCGGTTTGCTGGCCCTGGGTGTTACAACAGCTTTTGCGGTTAACGAGCTGAGCGGAATCATTGCCATTGCTGTTTCTGTGCTGGTGTTGGTTTACGACAGCATTGCAAAAAAGTCAGTGATAGCAGGGCCTCTTGTAATGGGGATGTGCCGGGCCGGCAATTTGTTGTTGGGAATGAGCGTGATTCCCACAGTGTTATCTGATTTATGGTTTCTCAGCATTATTCCACTAATCTATATTCAGGGAATCACGTTGATAAGCAGAGGTGAAGTGAATACTGCTAATAAAAAGACTTTGTACGCTGGATTGACCTGCTATTGCCTTGTTGTGATTTTTGTCATGTGTCTGGCATTGATAGAGGGTTTTATTGTGTGGCAGAGTTTACCGTTTTTTCTGCTTTTTGCATACATGGTTTTACCGCCGGCGTTCAAAGCTGCATTGGGCGGCGATCCACTGATGGCAAGAACGGCGGTGAAGGCTGGAGTCATTTCCATGATCATACTGGATGCGACCATTGTAGCGGGCTTTGCAGGGTGGATAATTGGGCTGGTAATATTATTGTTGTTGCCGCTGAGTAGATGGATGGCGAAATTTTTTGCTGTCACCTAACACTACAGAAAGATGCAAACAAAAGCAGGGCGTTTAGAGTGTGTCATCCCAACTATCGGTTTACGGGATTAATATTTTGATGCATGGAAAACTAAAGGCATGAAAAAATATGTTGCAAGGTTAATGCGTTGCTCTTGTTGAATTATAGAGCAGTGGTCGGTTTAAAAATTAATATTTTATTGCACTTCAGATGGTCTCGTTAGAAACTGTTTGTGTGCATTTTGCTATAAAAAATGAACAATAAAATTATCCAATCCTTTTCAGTTGCGTTTTCCTATCCGGTGATTTTCACCGAGAACCTGTTTGCTGTTGAAAATCACCTTTTAAAGGAGTTTCTACCCTTGAATGAAAAGAGGAAGATTAAAGCAGCTTTTGTTATTGACAGTGGTGTGGTGGCAGCAAATCCCACCCTCATCTTTGATATTAAGGGCTATTTTAAGACGTTCCGGGAAAGCGTTGTATTGGTTGATCCCGTTCTGGTTGTGCAGGGGGGAGAGGAATCAAAAAATGACCTGAAGGAGTTTCAAAATGTGCTGTCTCTGGTCAATGATGCAGGCATTGATCGCCAAAGTTACATCATTGCCATCGGCGGAGGGGCTGTTCTTGACATGGTAGGATTTGCGGCCTCTATTGCACACCGGGGCGTAAAACACATAAGAATTCCCACTACAGTATTGTCTCAAAATGACTCTGGCGTAGGTGTTAAAAACGGGATAAATGCCTTCGGAAAAAAGAATTTCCTGGGTGCATTCAACCCACCCGTAGCGGTGATCAACGATTTGAATTTTCTGGATACCCTATCCGACCGTGACTGGATTGCAGGGATTTCGGAAGCCATTAAGGTTGCCCTTATCAAGGATGAAGGCTTCTTTAAGGCGCTCAAAAATGACAGCGCCTTGCTGGTGAACCGTAATCCGGAAGCCATGTATTCCCTCATCTACCAGTGCGCGAAAATGCATATAGAGCATATCGCCTCTAAAGATCCCTTCGAAAAAGGCTCTTCCCGACCATTGGATTTTGGTCACTGGGCTGCCCACAAACTGGAACAGCTTACGAACTTCGAATTGCGGCATGGTGAGGCAGTAGCGATTGGAATGGCGCTTGACGTTTCTTATTCCTATCTTAATGGAATGATTTCGGAAGCAGATTGGAATGAAATCATCAAAGTAATTGCTGATTTTGGTTTCCGATTATATATTCCTGAGATGGAGAAGGATCAGGATCTGATAGATGGCCTTGAAGAGTTCAGGGAGCATCTGGGAGGCGAGCTCACGATAATGTTGCTACAAGCAATTGGTAGTGGTGTTGAGGTACATTCTATGGAGGCGCAACTGATATTGAAAGCGAGAGATTTATTAAAGGAAGCCGAAAACACCAGGAGCATTCCTATCGTTGGAAAGGAATAGACTTTTGAACCATAAAGAAACGCTATAAAATATGTTGCAGCCTCGGCCAGCGTTTCAATAACACAAAATCATTTTATGCTTTTACAAAACGGAAGTCATCTAACCTATTGCAGTAACATTCATCCAGGTGAATCCTGGGAGAAGCACCTGGAGCAACTGGAAAGCCATCTGCCGGCGATCAGAAAACTGGTGTCTCCGGAAGAAAAATTCGGAGTGGGCCTGAGATTATCCGCGATGGCCAGTGAAACCTTGGGTGAAAAAGCATCAATGGAAGCCTTCAGGGAATTTTTGTATAACAACAATCTGTATGTTTTCACGATGAATGGTTTCCCGTATGGGAATTTCCATCATTCCCGGGTGAAAGATGATGTGCATCAGCCCGATTGGCAGACGCAGGACAGGTTGAATTACACCAAAAGGCTCTTTGCCATTTTGAAAGATTTGGTACCGGGGGGCATGGATGGTGGGGTGTCTACATCACCGCTTTCTTATAAGCCGTGGTTTTCCACAAAGCAGCAATTTGAAAATGCAGTGGATGCCTCATTAAACAACCTGATCGAAATAGTTACCTTTTTGTACAGGATACGGGAGGAGTATGGCGTTTTTCTTCACCTCGATATTGAGCCAGAGCCGGACGGAGTGATCCAGAATTCTGAGGAATTTATATTCTTTTATAATAACTGGCTACTTAAAAAGGGAGCTCCGAGGCTGGCTAAACTACTTGGAGTACCAGAGGAAAGGGCGGAAGAAGCAATTCGCCAGCATATCCAACTATGCTATGATGTCTGCCATTTTGCATTGGTTTATGAAGACGCGGCTGAAGTTTTCGATAAATTGAAGGCGGAAGCAATTGGCATCGGAAAGATTCAGTTGTCAGCAGCATTAAGAACAATGACAGGAGCAGGGAATTTGAATGGGAGAGAGGAATTAAGACAATTTAATGAGGATATCTACCTCCACCAGGTGATTACCCGCGATAGCCAGGGACTTATAAAAAGCTATAGAGATTTGCCGGAGGCCTTTGTAGATTGTCCGGAGTCTTTTGAAGGAGAGTGGAGGGTGCATTTTCATGTGCCGCTGTTTGTTGAGGAATATGGCCATTTATCGTCAACCCAAAAGGATGTTAAAAAGACACTTGAACTGGTAAAAGATCGAAACATGAAGGTCCATCTTGAAGTCGAAACCTATACCTGGGGTGTACTTCCGGAAGCCTTAAAATTAGACATAGATGCATCCATCG
>CAZWQB010000012.1:0-10680 GCA_964636035.1 uncultured Roseivirgaceae bacterium | reverse complement strand
TATACCTGGGGTGTACTTCCGGAAGCCTTAAAATTAGACATAGATGCATCCATCGGGCGCGAGTTGCAATGGGTGAAGCGTGAGTTGCGCGCTTTTCAGTAGGCAAAGGCAGTATACAGTCGACAATTGCTTTACTAAACCACGTTGGTAATATTGCTCATGAGTTCTAAAGAGATTCTTTTGGGAAAGATTGCAAGATAAATTAAACAGCAGGTTTGGTAAAACTTTCGATAGATACGAGATGTGAGACATGAGATGTTAGACAGTAGGCAACTTACTTAAACCTTAGCAATTGAAGAGAGAATCGCAGGTTGTTGAGTACTGGTTCTGGCTGAAGGTGGTTTGGTAAAGCTACTCGTAAATAGCAAGGGCAGTAGGCAGTTTGCAAAAGGAAGTAAGCAACAAGTCTTGCTTTGCTAAACCTCGTTTGAAAAATTGCTCATGATTTCTAAAGAGAGATGTGAGACATGAGATGTAAGACAGTCAAAAGACAATTGACAGTAGCCAATTTGCTTTACTAAACCTTAACAATTAAGAAGTAGTCGGATGTTGTTAAGTACTGATCGTGGCTAAATGGGTTTGGTAAAGCTTTAGAAAATAAGAACTGATAAAATAAAAGGAAAAAGTTGTGCGGTATCACCTCTTTTTCCGAACTCAAAGTATGAATAAAACAGTTGTCATAAACATTGTAGCATTAACTACAGAACTAATCGGTGAACACACGCCTTTCTTGTCGGGTTATATTCAGAGAAAGAAAAAAGTGAAGGTAGAACCTATAATCCCTGCGGTTACCTGTAGTTCTCAATCCACCTATGTCACAGGAAAAATGCCATCTGAACACGGAATAGTAGGAAATGGATGGTACTTTAAAGATGAATGCGAAATAAAATTTTGGAGACAGTCCAATAAACTTGTTCAGCAAAAAAAGATTTGGGAATACGCGCGGGAAAAGGATGCTTCCTTCACAGTCGCCAACATTTGCTGGTGGTACAACATGTATTCTACGGTTGACTATTCCGTCACACCAAGACCCATGTACCCGGCTGATGGAAGAAAGATCCCCGATTGCTATACCCAACCCTCAGCGTTGCGGGATGAACTCCAGGATAAATTCGGTACTTTTCCGCTTTTTAAATTTTGGGGTCCGGCCACTACCATCGAATCCACCCAGTGGATAGCCAATGCTGCCAAATACATCGAAGAAAAGTACAGCCCTACTTTGTCTTTTGTCTACCTACCGCACCTGGATTACATCCTGCAGCAGGTAGGGATAGATTTTGATAAAATAAGCAGGCACTTAAATGAAATTGATGGAATTGTAGCCGACCTCGTAAATTTCTTCGAGAAACAGGGAGCAAATGTAATTTTACTTTCTGAGTACGGTATTTCGGATGTTTCCAAGCCCATTCACTTAAACAGGCTGTTCCGTGAAAAAGGCTATATTGCTTATAGAGAAGAGATGGGCCGGGAAGTGCTTGATGCAGGCGCAAGTAAAGTATTTGCCGTAGCTGACCATCAGGTGGCTCATATCCATTTAAATGATCCTGCATTGAAAGATGAGGTGATGGAAATTTTGAAGCAGGTCAAAGGAATTCAATATATTTTGGAGGGTGATTCAAAAAAGGCTGCAGGTCTCGATCACGACCGCGCCGGAGACATTGTGGCGGTGGCCGACAAGGGTTATTGGTTTACTTACTATTACTGGCACAACGATGCCAAAGCTCCGGATTACGCCAGAACAGTAGATATTCATAAAAAGCCGGGCTACGATCCTGTAGAATTATTTATCAACCCTGAGATTAAATTTCCGATGCTAAAAATCGCAACGATCCTGGCCAAGCGCAAGGCGGGCTTCAGACAGTTAATGGATGTCACTCCACTCGACGCAAATTTGGTAAAAGGCTCGCACGGAAGGGTTCAGGAAAATTCTGATCAGTGGCCGGTTTTGGTTGCAGACCTGCCCGATGTTACGGATCAGAGCATCAAATCAACAGAAGTGTTTAAGGTTATTAAAAAATCTTTGGGCTTTTAAGGGGTTTGAAGAACGCCTGGATATTTTTTTTAAAAATATTTTCGGTTTATGATTGTAAATTAAAAAAAACTTTCTAGATTTGAGTCTTCCATAGCTGGTTGAAAAAAGCCGCCCTTAAAATCCTCTCGGATTTGGGGCGGTTTCTTTTTGTATGATAACTAAATTTTCCGGATTTTCATTTCCATTCAATAATTGCCTTAGCTTTTGAAGTGCTTCCTGATTTTTTGATAGGTAGATATTGTTGATGATATTTTGCTTTTCAATCGCAGTTAGATGCCAACTCAAAGAAGCCCTTTCAATTTCCCTGGCTTTCCTTTTTTCGTTGTTGTCCGGCAGTTGCCCCGTAGTCAAATCATCCACGGCGGAGGTGGTATATTCAAGGTCTATTCTGTCAATTTCACCATCAAACCATAATTTCGCCAGTTCTACCTGGTTGTCGTTATTGATGTCCTGTATGTTCACCCAGTTATTGTACAAACTGCGAGCTGGGGTAATCACCTTTTCAAAAAAAGAAGGCGCACTTCTTTTGTCAATGTGTGGGTTTTTCTCGGAATCCCTGATCGATAATATGATGACGCCAGAAGTATTTTCATGGATCCAGGTTCTGAATACCGACAGGAAGTTCAGAGCGTCTGTAATCCCGAAATTGTCTGAAAGTCCTGCGTCCATAATTTCAATGGCGGGACTAGATGGTAGGGTAATGTTCGGCGTTATGTAAGGAAAGGTAGCGCTCATTCGCAAGGCGGTTAAAAAACGCAGGTCCCGTGCTCCATGGTGTTCGAAAAGGTATCCAAAGTCCATTCCCTTTACTTTAGTATCAAAATAATCATCTGATTCGGTATTGGGCAAGTTCAGGTAAGACACGTGGTGCGGCGATATATACAACTTCCGCCCGTCATTTACGATCACCGGCGCCATGATCATCATTGGAATTATACTTTCTCTTTCGGCTTCTGCGTAGTCCTGAATCCTTTTATCCAATAAGCCGCCTGTGTTTTTATTCAGTTGCTGTTCAAATGCGTAACCGCGGTCTTTTAAATACCGCCTGCCCAGATACTCAAAGCTTTGATAACGAATAAAGATGTCATTTACCACCAACGAGAAAATCAGTGGATTCAGGATGTCCTGACCGATATTAGCAAGATACCGGGGATCATTCGGTTGAATATCCTCTCCCAATTGCTTTCTGAGATAAAGCTCGCGGTAATAACCGGAACCAATTATCCCACCTGAAGCGCCCGTCATCAAAAAGGTGTTCTGCATCAACCTGCCTTCCGTAATGCTATCGGCAGCTTGCAAGGCTTTCAACGTCCACAATGAGGATCTTTGTCCGCCCCCGCTCGCGCAGATGAATACCATTTTTGGTTTTTGAATCCCCCCTTGTTTTTTCTTCCAGTTCTCTAAAATTTCAAAGGTGGCCTTTTTGTCCTTTTCGTAGTTCTCAAGGCTGTTGATGGTCGCTAATTTCGTTAAGGAGTAATCTACCTGCTCTTTGTTGTAATCCAGGCCATATGCTTTATAAATTTTTGTAACCAGCTCTTTCTCAACAAGTACATTGAAAATAAGAATCAGAATAATAACACTGGAAGCGGCCCAACTCTTGAACCAGAAGGAGACTGCTCCTGCGAACATGATAAATATGGTAAAAAGCAGGAGGGCACTTGCAGCCGCAGGAATTTGAAACAAGGGTACATCTCTAAAGATACCCAACAAGAGCAATGCTACAAATACAAATAATTCTATGATGACGGAATTGAAATGATTTTGATCAAATACTTTCAAAATGGCGGCTTTGTCAAGATAGGAGGGGCGGGCTATGGCAGGTTGAATGCGGAAAGATACATCTACATAGCTATCAACCCTTATTGCCTCTTTTTTTACATTTTTATACCTGTGCATCAATTTGCCTCGGGCAAGCCTGGCCTTTCTTAATCGCTTGTCTACCTTTGCTACTACAAACTTAAATATGTCCTTATTGGTCGCCTGAAAATAGCTATACAGCACCACAAACATGGTGAGGCAACCTGCAAACAGACCCGATACATTCAGAAGGATTCCGGCAAGGGAATTATTTCCATTTTCAGTTTGAAAGCGGATAAGCGCCCCGATGTAAATGACTAAGAAGAGCGCTGGAACAATCCCATTATTGATGGTGAACTTTGTAAAAGGGCGGGGTAGCATGCCCAGGAAACTGAACTTGGGGCCATCCATGATATAAGACGTGATATGAAAGGCCATAATAAAGCCTCCTAAAGCAATGCCTATCATGAAGAAACTCCAGAAGCTGACTTCCTGCATGTATTCCGGATCAAGAAACAGGTATGGAATGCCGAAAACCTTACCAAAGTTTTCGGTGACAATTGCAAAAAGAAGCACCCAGCAAAGGAGTAGCACCTGGTTGCTTTTGAAGTGGTTTACCAGAAGTTGAACCGGGAAAGCATAATAAATGGCTTCAAAGAAATGCCTTATTTTGGCAAGCCATAGGTGGTTTTTAGCAGGATTTTTACGTTTGCGCTTTGCGGTGCCTGCCTTTGGTTCCATATTTTATTTCCTGAATCAATTTATATGGCTAGTTATCAAAAATAGCATCATTCTTTTTTTGAACCTTGGTATAGTTCATACTCGAGTAATCTGCTGTCGAATTTTCCATTAAAAAACTCTATTCGCCGCCTGGCTTTCAAGCCAACTCTTTTTGCCAGATTCAGATTTCCGGTGAAAATATAGCCCGTATAGCCTTTGCATTTCTGCTTAAAAAAATCTCCTATTTTACTGTAAGTTTCTTCCAGGGCTTGTTCTTCCCCCAAACGTTCTCCATATTCCGGATTCAAAAATACCACTCCTTTTCCTTCGGGAATGGGCGTGTCAGCAAAGTCACAGACTTCGAACTCGATCAGGTGGTCTACCCCGGCCAGCTCAGCGTTTTTTTTTGCTGCTGAGATGGTTTCTCTACTGATGTCGGTAGCAATGATCTTTGCCTCGGAGGGAGATACCAATTGCTTCTCTGCTTCATTTTTTACCTGCTCCCAGTCTTCCTGCCGGTACCCAGGCAGAAACATAAAGCCGAATTGATCCCTGTACAGTCCGGGCGCTCTGTTGATCTTCATCAGGGCCGCTTCTATGGCCAAGGTGCCGCTGCCACACATGGGATTGATGAAATGCGCATCAGGTTTCCAGTTCGAGCTCAATATGGTAGCTGCCGCCAGTGATTCAATCATGGGCGCCTTCATCGGAATCTTCCGGTAGCCATGCTTGGAGATCGTTTCTCCCGAAGTATCAAAGTACAGTTGGCAGTCATCGAGTTTCCAGTGGAGGTAGATGACAGTACCATTCCGATCGGGTCCTGAATCGGGACGTCTGCCTTTGCGCTCGAAAATGCGATCTACAATTGCGTCTTTGGTTTTTAAGTTAGGAAACCTGGTGTCGTTGATATAATCATTCTGTACGAACGAATTTACGCTGACGTAGCCATTAGGAGAAATCCACTTTTCCCAGGGTATATTTTTTACAGCGTTGTATAATTTATCCGGATGGTTTGCCCTGAATTGTTTAATAAAATAAAGCACCCGGTTTCCTGTTCGGAGGTGCATATTAAGGCGCATGGCGTCTTTGAGCGTTCCTTCCGTTTCTACACTCATGCGATCTACAGATTTTACCTCAAATCCCAGTGATTTGACTTCTTCAGCAAGTATAGGGCTAATTCGCAATGCACAGGTGATGAGTATTTTGTTCTTTTCCATAAATTGTTTTCGTTCAAATAACGCTCTTTTGGCGTGTTGACCTGAGTTAAAGTCGAAACCGGATAAGCAGTAAAATTAGAGTTTTTATTTTAGAAAACCCGCGTGTTGGTGGTGGTGAAAACTATCAATAGTCAAAGGTTTTATTTATAAAGAGTTATGATTTGAGAATGGGCTTTTTCTAAAATTATGGACAAAATATTTTTTATTTAATTGCTGTTCTCTCTTGCTAATGTCTTTATAATGCTTTTATCTTACGGCTTTATTGTTCAATTGATATTTAATAATGATAGCTGGTAACGAAGCTATTTTCAAAAGAGATCGTATATGAAGACTTGGTTTATGTGTAAGGTGAAATACCAGAAGGAAGAAGAAAATGGCCGGATGAAAAACGTAAACGAGCCTTATCTCGTCGATGCAATGTCATTTACGGAGGCGGAAGCGAGAATTTATGAAGAGCTGGGAAGCGTCATCAGGGGCGAATTTGTGGTAAGTGGCATTTCTAAGAGTAAAATTATAGACGTATTCCATTACGATGACAGTGACGTGTGGTACAAGTGCAAGATCACGTACTCAGTAGAAGAAGAGAGTGGAAAGGAGAAGAAAATAAAGCATTACATGCTGGTTTCTGCTTCAGACGTAAAACAAGCCTATGAGCGGATCTATGAAAGCCTTGATAATATGCTTGTTACATTCAGTGTACCGGAGGTGGTTGAAACTCCAATCTTAGAAATTTTCCCCTACATTTCAGAAGAGGACAAAGCACAGAAAATTCCTGCTAATTTAAAGCCCCTTTCAGAAGTTGCTGAAGCTTAATCGGTCTCTATCCGAAAGCAAGAATCAATAAGTGAAAATCAGCAAAACAGAACAGACATGCTAATTCTATCCTGGACTAGTATGTCTGTTCTTTATGAGATCCCCGGTGCTCCAGGCAATTGAACATTAAACTACGATCGACGAAAAATTATACCGCTTTTTGTGCCTGTAATTCCGTGCTCTGAGGGATAACCAACTCAAAAACCGTATGGCTTTTCTGGTGGCTTTTTATAATGATGTTGCCGTTCATCTTATTCATGGCGATTTTTGCAATGTAAAGACCCAATCCTGATCCCTGGGATTTCTCAGTTCCTCTATGGAAAATATTGAAAATCCTATCCACCTGGCTTTCCTCTATTCCTATCCCATTGTCTTCAAAAGTAAGCTTCACCTGGTTATCTTCTAATGAAGAGGTGATTTCTATATACATTCCAGTCGCGACTTCCGGATTTCTGTATTCAATGCTGTTTTCCAAAACGTTTTGTATAGCCAACTTCAGTGCATTTTTATCCGCAAGAACAGATAATTCCTGACTTGTTTTGTTCAAGCAGCAAATACCTGCTGAAGCAATTACGTCCTTCTTTAGAAGAATAACATCTTCAATCAACTGATAAAGATTCAGCTCCTCTTCTTCTACAACTGAATTTTTTAAATTATTGATACTGAGCAGTCGCAGGAGTGTATTGTCTAAGACATTCGCGGAAGTACTGATCATGTTGAAGTAATTTCGGGCAACAGTATCATTTGTCTCCATAAGCGCCACCTGAGACAGTCCTTTTAATCTGGCAAGAGGTCCCCGTAGGTCATGGGATGCGCGGTAAACGAAATTATCCAGTTCATAAATAAGACCCTGAATCTCCTTCTCTGCCTCTTTCCTGGCAGAAATGTCCAGTGCCAATACAATTTTTGCTTTCCTGTTGTTGAAATCGATGGGATGGGAATTGATCTCAACGAAAATTACCTGTCCGTTTTTCTTGAGGTGCCTCCAAACACCCGAGGTCGTAAATCTCTTGTTGTCGTCAGAAGCAACATTTTGCATCAGGTTTTCATGGTCTTCGGGTGGCCTTATATCGAAGAGGTTCATACTTAAAAATTCCTCCCGGGAATACCCGTAAGTATCCACAGCCGCATGATTTACTTCGAGAAAACCCAGCGTTTTCAAGTCATAAACCCACATGGGAAAGGGGTTATTCATAAATAATTTTCTGTAGTTTTCTTCGGCCTCGGTAATTTGGCTCTCCTGTATCTCTACTTTTTTGAGAATCAGGTATAAAGACTGGTAGATAAGCATACCACTGACACTGACAAACACCAATCCCTTAATCGATTGGAAATACCGTATGCTTTCCAAAGAAGGAAAAAACTGAGTGACAAAGTTATCTGAGAGAATAATCCATAAAAATCCAAATACGAGGTAGAAAAAGGAAACTATGAATGCGGTGTTCTTGAATTTTCTCATAAATAGCTGATCGAGAGCAGATTTGCAGTATTTGATCAAATAGGATGATAATATACAAAAATTATTGAAAGTATAATTAATTTCATTAATTACCGGACAATATACCGCGGCAGGGCTTCGGGAAGGCGTGTCAGTAATTCATAATTTGGCTGGTTACTCATTTCTCCAAAGGCTGTAACACTGATACTTTGATTTTTCTGCTTTCCTATCAACACTACTTCGTCTCCTTTCTTGACGCCCGGAATGTCGTCTATGTCTACCGTGAGCATGTTCATATTCACAATTCCGATTACCCCGGCTCTTTTCCCGTGGATCAAAACCCTGCCGAGGTTGCTTAAATTTCTGCTGTACCCATAGCCATAGCCTACCGGTACCGATGCCACCCAAATATCTTTGGATGTCATATAACTGGTGCCATAGCCAATAAACTCTCCTCGTTTCACAAACTTAGTAGCGAGTACCTGGCTTTTCCATGTAATGATTCTCTTCAGCGGATCTTTTCCCCGCAGGCCATGTTGCTGCAGGTACTGTATATATGTCTCCCTGCTCGGCCAGAATCCATAGGTTAAAATTCCTATCCTCGCCATATCCATGAGCGTTTCGGGATAGTTGACGGCTGCTGCAGAACAGGCCGTATGACGGAAGGCCGGCTTAAGGCCTTCGTCGCAAAAGAATTTGTAGCTTTCGTTGAATTTCTTTAGCTGATTTTGGATGCGAAGATAGTTACTGACACTTTCCGCACCTGCATAGTGGGTGCAAAGCCCTTCCAGTTTTATATGTTCCTGATTGGTTCGGATTAAATTTGCTACAGCAGCCAGATCACCCTGATCAAAGCCGGTTCTATTCATTCCCGTTTCTAATTCTATATGGATGATGGCCCTTTTTTGTGTTTTTTTTGCGGCGGCAATTACTGCCAGCAATCGATCTATTTCAAAGACGTAAATTTCTATTCCATTTACGATAGCCCATTCCAGTTGAGAATTTTCAATCATACCCATGATCATCAGGTGGATTTTTCCTTTTTTGACTTGCATCACGCGATGTGCTTCATGGGCGCTGAAAACTGAAAATCTGCCTATTCCGCATGCCTGTGCCATCGTCACAATTTGTTCAATGCCATGACCATAAGCATTTCCTTTTACAACAATGGATACAAGCGTATCCTTACATATCTTATTTTGGATAAAATGTAGATTACTTTTTAAAGCAGATTTGCTGAGTGATATTGCCGAGGTTTGGTAATGGTCCAGGTTTTCCATTAAAAATTAAAAATTGTGGTACTTTGCTATGTTGTAAAACAATTGCACCCCGGTAGGGATGAGGTCATCAGGAAAGTCATAATCATCATTATGCAAACTTGGAGTATCTTCTCCGGCTCCTAATCCAAAAAGTGCCCCTTTGTACCGCTTTAAAAAAAAACCAAAATCTTCTGACCACTTAAAAGGGCGATCAGTTAACACAACATCAAAATTACTCTGCTTTGCACAATCCGTCACTATATTTACGGCCTCTTTGTCGTTGACGGTCGCCGGGAATACTTCTGTAAAGGCAACCTCATGCATCAAACGTTCCTTGGAGGAAATGGACCGGGCTTCATCAACGACTTCGTCTACGAGACGGCTCATATCTTCTTCCAGAAAAGTACGTAAAGTGGCTCTCATTTCCGCATATCCTGGTGTCACCCCAAAAGCCTTTTCTCCAAGTAAAGCATGTACCACCGTAATGGTTGTAAAGTCCTTGAATTGAATCTTCTTTGGCAGTAAAGTAAACGTCTTTATAAGTTCTGACAAGGCAATTGCCGGGCTTCTGCCGTTTTCAGGTTCTGCTGCATGAGAGGTGGCTCCGAATAGGTTTACAATGACACCCCCGGATGCTGCCGCAAAAGGACCGCTTTTTATAAATACAGCATGCTTTTGTAGCTGGGGCAGGTTGTGGAGGGCATAAATGTAGTCCGGCGAAAGTTCGGTGAATCTTTGATCATTTAAAACTGCCTCAGCACCAGTGCCTGTTTCTTCAGCTGGCTGGTAAAGCAGCACGATTCTGCCCTTTGTTGGCGGAGTGGTATGGAGCATTTTTCCCAACCCTGTTACGATTGCCATATGGCCGTCATGCCCGCACTTGTGAGAAATACCAACATTCTTTGAGCGGTGCAAAAAGGTGTTTGTTTCCTGAATAGGCAATGCATCTAACTCGCAGCGAAAAACGGTTGTGGGGCCTTCACGTTGGCTGTCATACACGATGGCCATGCCGTTTCCTCCCAGCCCTTGGATCACGGACGCCGGCGCTCCCGCTCCAAGGAAATCCAGGACCAGTTTTGGTGTTGCTTCTTCTTTGCCCGACAGCTCAGCGTTTTGATGCAATACCCGCCGAAACCGGATAAGCTCGTCAATAAAATTTCCGATAAAAATATGTGTCATTATAAATTACCGCCCTCTAAAAAATCTTTCATGTCCGAACATCAGCGTATTCCTCATTATTTATTTTTCTACAAACAGCTTGCCCTGCCGGGGCATATGGTAGTAAAAATCTAGACTTTAAACCTGAAACTTAAAACCTTCAACTTTAAACCCTGAACCCTGAACTTTGAACTTTAAACTTTTTCCGTCTGCCATCTAAAATCTAAAATCTAACATCTAACA
>CAZWQB010000011.1:0-34339 GCA_964636035.1 uncultured Roseivirgaceae bacterium | reverse complement strand
GCCAGGGCATTTAATATTTTAACCCTTGTAGTGTCTGTAGATTTAGGCAGTAATTTTTTTAAACTATCTATATTACTTTTTTGAGCAAGAACACCAGTTGAGAGTACAAGGAGCCACAAGGTCAAATTGAACAAAAAAAGAATAGATTTTTTTTTCATTTCACAACAACCTTTTGTGATGAGTTCTCTTGCATAAAACAGATGTTCAAAATGTTATTCTGGAGCAATGTATATTTCAAGTGTACTTCTTAAAACATTCATTCGGGAAAAATGAATTAACGAACTAATGTGTTAATATATAAATCTTTGCCTAGTATCCATTTATAATGGTATTTCAATTACAAAATTAATGTATCTCCCCTGGATGTTTTCAATTGCAGCTTATTTATTCTTGCTGTCAAAATAATTTTTTGCTATCCAATATCTTAGGCCGATGTACATTTTATCCAATTTTGACAGATTCGTTAAGTCACGGTTTCTATAAGAGGGGAGAATTCTTTTGCCCGCCTGAGAAAGAAATTTAAATAGCAGCCTTTTAAGAAACATCCATCAAAAATTAAAATTGTAGTTCAAAAGGTCCGGATCTTAAAAAATAGTTTCTGACATAACCAGCTCAATATAAATATTTTAGTTTAGGAATTAAAAATTTATACAGCTTGGAAACCAAAAATTTATTGGGATTTGATGGTTATTTCAAGAATATTAGATTAAATGTTGCTTTTCCCATTTAATGTTGCTTTCAAAAATGGCTGGCTACTTAGGCTCCTGTTGAAAAAGCCTCAGGTCCGAACCTGATTTGTAAAGTCTATTTTGTGCTATGGGCATTTTTCAGTACGCGCTGGCTACCCGTGGGATTTTTCTTAACTTTGCATTACATAGTTTCACCCATTCAAATAACTCCTGTGAGGAACATTTGATTCCTCACCAAACAGGGGCGAACCGGCAGGAACCCTCCATCGCTCAATGCTGTTATGGAGCATGAAGATTATAAAAGATGATTGTAATAGGCCAGACAATAATTAGTGATGACATCAAAGATAATTTCTTTGTTTGTAATCTAGACAAATGTAAAGGAGCTTGCTGTATCGAAGGAGATTTAGGTGCTCCTCTCGAAGAATCAGAACTGGCTGAACTTGAAAATGTGTATGATGAGGTAGCCCCATACCTTTCAGTTGAAGGCAGAGCGGCCATCGAAGCGCAGGGCAAATTTATCAGAGATTATGAGGGCGATTTTTCTACGCCTACCATCAATGATAGAGAGTGTGCTTATGCCATTTACGATCAGAAAGGAATATTAAAGTGTGGCATCGAACAAGCGTACTTGGATAAGAAGATTTCCTTTAAAAAACCAATTTCCTGCCATCTGTATCCCATTCGTATCACAAAATACGATGACTATGAAGCTCTCAATTACGACCAATGGTCAATTTGCAGCCCCGCTTGCTCATTCGGAAAAGAACTGCGGATTCCGCTTTACATATTTTTAAAAGATGCGCTTTTAAGAAAGTATGGCGAAAAATGGTATGCTGAACTAGTCGCTCAGATAGAATCTGGAAATTCAGTGGAAAGACTAACCCTGTAAAACAAAAAAAGAGAAGCTTTTTCAACTTCTCTTTCCTTGCTTTTTGCAGAGTTTAGCAAAATTCTTCAAACACACCTTTCAGGTGATTGGCGATCATTTCTGCAGACCTTCCTTCAATATGATGTCTTTCGACAAAATGCACAAGCTCACCATCTTTAAATAAGGCTATGGCAGGGGAAGAAGGTGGATAAGGTGCGGCATATTCCCGTACTTTGGCTACCGCCGCCTGATCTACTCCGGCAAATACCGTAGCAAGAGTCTCAGGTGCTTTTTGGCTAGTTTGAACCGCCAGCCTTACTCCCGGCCGGGCGGTGCCGGCAGCACATCCACAGACAGAATTTATTACGATTAGGGAAGTCCCCTTGTGATCTTTTAAATGATTGTCTACCTCTTCGGCAGTTTTAAATTCCTCAAATCCGGCGTTGGTTAATTCCAGCCTCATCGGGGTCACTAATGCTTCAGGATACATATTTTTGTCTTTTAATTTAAATGATTAATTGCTTATAAAAATCCCAATTCAAGTTTTGCAGCTTCCGACATCATGTCCTGCGTGAAGGGTGGGTCAAAAGTCAACTCTACCTTGGCTTCATTGATACCTTCAATAGATTTTAGTTTTTGCTCCACCTCTGCCGGTAAACTTTCAGCCACCGGACATGCAGGGGAAGTTAAGGTCATCACTACATACACATTGTTTACCGGAAAAATGTTGATTTCATAAATAAGCCCCAGCTCGTATATGTCAACAGGTATTTCCGGATCGTAAACGGTCTTCAATGCCTCTACAACCTTATCTCTGAGATTTTCTGTATTTAGATTTTCAGTCATGTTTTTATTTGTTTTTTCGCCATGAATTTGCATGGCACAGAATTTATGAGCCAATCTTTGCCTGATAAGCGAGTGCGAACAATTTCATTTGTCTGATCATAGCTGAAAAGCCATTCGAACGCTGCGATCCAATTACCCTGCTCATTCCAATTTTATCGATGAAGTAAAGATCTGCTTTGGCAATGTCTTCAGCTCTTTGTCCGGACAGCACCCTGATAAGCATGCTGATGAGGCCCTTTGTTATTTCTGTATTACTATCTGCCTGAAAAACAATCCTGTCGCCATCCAGCCGCGTAATCAACCATACTTTTGATTGACAGCCCTTGATAATGTTGTCGTCCACTTTAAATGCTTCGGGCAACGGCGGTAACTGTTGTCCCAGTTCCATGATATAGAAAATAATGCTTTCCATATCATCGCCCAGAATAGCGAAGTCATCGATTATCTCGTCTTGTACTTGATTAATTGTTTTTTCAGACATTTAAACTAATTCTTCATTCTGGCTATACGGGCAATTCCCTCAGCAAGTTGTTCAACTTCCTGCCTGGTATTATAAACGGCGAAAGAGGCCCTGGCAGTTCCTTCAATATTAAACCAATCCATTAAAGGTTGGGTGCAGTGATGTCCAGTTCGGATAGCAATACCCCTGGCATCTAGCATCATACCTATGTCAAAATGATGCAGCTTGTCCAATACAAAGGATACAACACTTACCTTATTTTTGGCGTAACCCACCGGGCGAAAACCTGGAATCGCAAGAAGCAGCTCGTTTGCATAAGCCACAAGTTGGTTCTCATGGGCACGGATATTGCGTTTTCCTACCCTGTCCACAAATACAAAAGCATGTTGCAGAGCTACTATATCGGCAATATTGGGCGTCCCTGCCTCGAATTTGTAAGGCAGGTCATTGAAAGTGGTCTTCTTAAACGAAACGTCTTTTATCATTTCGCCGCCTCCCTGATAGGGGGGCATGGCTTCTAATAAGGCCTTCTTGCCGTAAAGCACACCGCATCCGGTTGGGCCATACATCTTGTGCCCGGAAATGGCGTAAAAATCACAGTCGAGGTCCTGAACATCGAGATCGATATGAGACGCGGCCTGCGCGCCATCAATCACTACTACCGCACCGACTTCATGCGCTTTTTTAATGATATCTTTGATGGGGTTAATCGTTCCAAGACTATTGGAAACATGAACCACGGAAACAATTTTCGTTTTCGAAGTCAGTAGCTTCTCGTATTCATCAAATAAGATTTCCCCCGCTTCATTGATGGGTATTACTTTCAGCGTAGCTCCTTTTTCTTCACAGATTAACTGCCAGGGTACTATGTTTGAGTGATGTTCCATGGTGGAGATAATTACCTCATCACCAGGATTCAAATTAGCCCTTCCATAAGAGCTGGCAACCAGGTTGATGCCTTCGGTAGTGCCTTTTGTGAAGATGATTTCCTCAAGGTGTTGGGCATTTAAAAATCTCTGAGCAGTTTTTCTTGTTTCCTCAAATGCTGCTGTTGCCCTTTCCGCTAAAGTGTGGATTCCCCGATGGATGTTTGCATTTATCCCCGAATAGTAGTTGTTTATCGCATCAATTACGCTGAGAGGTTTTTGCGTAGTGGCGGCATTGTCAAAATAAATAAGCGGCTTTCCATTTACGTTTTGATGTAAAATTGGAAATTCAGCCCTGATTTTATCTATGTCTAAAGGTTGAGCCCGGTCTGTATTTAGTGCTTCATTTTTTAACTGGCTTACTGACATATTTATAGAAGTTTAATATTTTAGAAACCTGCCGGAGATGATGGTATCCAGATGGTCTTTCAAGGCAGGTATTTTTATTTTATCGAGAACATCGATGGCAAACGCATAAAGCAGCATTGCTCTCGCAGTTTCTTTCCCCAGGCCGCGGGCTCTTAAATAAAACAACTGCTCTTCATCCAATTGGCCCGTAGTGGCGCCGTGCGAACATTTTACATCGTCTGCCCATATCTCCAACTGTGGTTTGGTATTCATAGTTGCATCATCAGACAGCAGGATGTTTTTGTTGGACTGGAAAGCATTTGTTTTTTGAGCGTCTGGCCGTACATATATTTTTCCGTTAAAAATGCCGGTAGCATTTCCATCCAGAACGCCCTTATACAACTCGTTGCTTAAGCAATTCGGCATGCGGTGATCCACAACTGTCTGATTGTCTACATGCTGCTTATCGTGAAGTAAGTAAAGTCCAAACATGTTTGCCTCACAATGTTCATCATTGATTGAGATCGTAAGATTGTTACGAACCAAAGCGCCGTTCAGCGTGATTGCTACTGTTGTAAAAACACTGTTTCTGGCTTGTGCAATTGAAGTATTATCAACATGAAGAGATTGAGGTCCTTCATTTTCTATCTGGTAATGATCCACTACCGCACGTTCCTGAACAATTATTTCTGTGCTGGTATTGGAGAAATTAGGATGAACCCCTTCTCCGGAAAATATTTCTACTATGGAAACCTGACTGTTTTCTCTGGCTATAATGCGATTCTTCACATGCTGAACAACACGGGATTCAACCGTATCGGTAATATTGTAGATGATAATTGGTTTCTCTACAATTTTCCCCTTGGGAATTTCCACAGCAACGCCCGTGGTAGCCATGGCAGTATTCAGCAGATCAAAAGGATCTTTTCCGACTTCTGAGTGATCAGCATCCTTATAAATTGAATTAAAGTCGTGGATGATTAACTGGTCAGAAGGGCTCACAATATGCGAATGTGCTTCTGAAAATGAGCCATTTATAAATACAATTACATTGCCATCAAGCCCTTTAATGAAGTGATTTTCTACGGAAGTAACTTTTTTAGTATCTTGAAGCGCCAGATTGCTGCCGAATGCCTTTTCCAGTGCCTTGGTAATGGCGGTATATTTATAAGCTTCACTTTTTGCTCCCGGGAAGCCTGTTTGCATAAAGGCTTCAAAAGCAGCTTTCCTGCGAGGAGAGAAATCATGCGCTTCATTAGACTTACTTTTTAGAAGTTCCCATTGCTCAGATATTGATCCTATCATTCCCTGTTTGTCGTGTAATTGCTGCATTCCAAAATTTTTTAAAACTTCAATGATTGAAAGAGACTGTTTAAGCCAAAGAAGAATTCGCTTCTTCCTTAATCCAGTCGTATCCTTTCTCCTCCAGTTCTAATGCAAGTTCTTTTGTTCCTGATTTCACGATCTTGCCCTGGTATAAAACATGTACAAAATCAGGTACAATATAATCCAACAAGCGTTGGTAATGGGTTACCACGATGGTGGCATTGTCTTTCGTTTTCAACGTGTTTACGCCGTTCGCCACAATTCTTAATGCATCGATATCCAATCCGGAATCTGTTTCATCCAGAATTGCCAATCTAGGCTCAAGCATCGCCATTTGGAATATCTCATTGCGTTTCTTTTCTCCTCCTGAAAAGCCTTCGTTCAGGGAACGGCTAAGTAAAGCCTGGTCGATTTCAACCAGTTGCATTTTCTCCTTCATCAACTTCAGAAATGAAACAGCGTCCATAGGATCCTGGCCTTTGTACTGTCTTATCTGATTAATAGCCGTCTTTAAAAAATTGGTGGAACTTACTCCTGGTATTTCTATTGGATATTGAAAGGCAAGAAACAGGCCTTCTCTTGCTCTGTCTTCCGGAGCCAGTTCTAACAAATCTTTACCAAGGTAAGTAACTGTACCTCCTGTGACCTCGTATTCCTCCCGGCCGGCCAAAACTGACGCTAAAGTACTTTTGCCCGAGCCATTGGGCCCCATTATGGCATGTACCTCACCTGCTTTCACTTCAAGATTAATGCCATTCAGTATTTCCTTACCTTCGATAGATGCCTGTAAATTGTTTATGCTTAACATGTGGATATAATTTCAATTTATAAATACGATAAGATTACTTATCCCTTCGATAAGTAATCTTAGAATTATGTTGCGTCAATTGGGGTAATGGAACGAGAGCGATTACCCTACACTTCCTTCTAATGTGAGTGCAAGGAGTTTTTGAGCCTCAACAGCAAATTCCATTGGAAGCTGCTTTAATACCTCTTTACAGTATCCGTTCACAATAAGTGCCACCGCATCTTCAGTAGAAATGCCCCTTTGGTTACAGTAGAAGATCTGATCTTCGCCGATTTTAGAAGTAGTAGCTTCATGCTCAATCTGAGCCGACTTATTGCCAATCTCAATATAAGGGAAGGTATGAGCACCGCATTTGTCGCCCATTAACAGCGAGTCGCATTGCGAGAAGTTACGGGCATTTTCTGCGCGTTTCATAACTTTTACCAATCCACGATAAGAATTTTGACTCTTTCCTGCGGAGACCCCTTTTGAAACAATGCGGCTCTTCGTATTTTTACCAATATGGATCATTTTGGTTCCAGTGTCTGCTTGCTGGTAATTATTCGTTACAGCTACTGAATAAAATTCACCTATAGAATTATCACCTTTTAATATACAGCTTGGGTACTTCCAGGTAATGGCCGAGCCTGTTTCTACCTGCGTCCACGATATCTTGGAGTTATCGCCAAAACACAAGCCTCTTTTGGTCACGAAGTTGTAAATCCCCCCTTTACCTTGTTTATTTCCGGGGTACCAGTTCTGAACCGTTGAATATTTTACCTCTGCATCTTTGGCAGCATGTATTTCTACCACAGCAGCATGTAGCTGGTTTTCATCACGCATAGGCGCTGTGCAGCCTTCCAAATAGCTAACATAGGAGCCCTCGTCTGCAATGATAAGCGTACGCTCAAATTGTCCGGTATTGGCGGCATTGATTCGGAAATAGGTAGAAAGCTCCATGGGGCAACGAACGCCCTTGGGGATATAACAGAATGAACCATCAGTGAATACTGCGGAATTTAAGGCAGCAAAATAATTATCATTTACTGGAACCACAGATCCCATGTACTTCTTAACTAGCTCCGGGTGTTCTTTCACGGCTTCTGTAAATGAACAGAAAATGATTCCCAGTTCACCCAATTTGCTCTTGAAAGTGGTGGCTACCGATACGCTATCTATTACTGCATCTACTGCTACTCCGGTAAGCCTTTTTTGTTCTTCAAGAGAAATTCCTAATTTTTTGAAGGTGTCCAACAATTCCGGATCAATCTCATCAAGGCTGTTAGGCTTTACTTTCTGTTTCGGAGCAGAGTAATAGATAACATCCTGATAGTCAATTTCGGGGTATTTTACGTTTGGCCACTTTGGTTCCTTCATGGTGAGCCAATGTCTGTAAGCTTTTAGTCTGTACTCCAGCATCCACTCCGGTTCTTCCTTCTTGTCCGAGATAAATCGGATTATATCCTCATTTAATCCTTTTGGGGCAGAGTCAGTGTCAAATTTGGTCTCCCAACCATGCTTGTATTCAGAATTAGTTAGTTCTTCTAGAATCTGGGTATCTTTACTCATACTCGTATTTTTTGGCTTGTTTGCAAAATATTCAGATAAAAATTGTCTGTTGCACTCGTTATATGAACCACAAGATCATTTTCATATATTGCTTTAGCCTTTGTCTCTATTTATTTAGCCCAAAGGTACAACATTAAAAATTTTTATCAGTCTTATGTAAGACTTTTTAAAACCACCGTTTTAGCTAGAAACAATCACAAACGACAGAATTTTTCAAGGCAAAGATACCGATATTTCCTGTTATTTAAAATTGTTCTAAATAACTTTTATAAACACAAAAGTTAAGGCGTCAAAGTTCCTGGGTGGGGAGGATTTTTATCGTGTATCCAGATGGATTTGGCGATCCAGGCTTTCGTCAAGGGAAATAAAGGTTTCAGTGCGTTCTATTCCGTTGATCTTTTGAATCTTATCATGGAGCACATCCCTTAGATGGACAGTGTCCCGACAAAATATTTTAATAAAAATGCTCCATGCGCCTGTTGTGTAATGGATATTGACAATTTCTTTGATGTTTTTGAGCTCACGCACAACGTCGTCATAATAGGCACTTTTCTCCAGATAGATGCCCAGGAAGGCACACACATCAAGCCCTAATTTGGAGTAATCGATACTTAAACTCGATCCTTTTACAATGCCTGAGTCTTCCATTTTCTTAAGCCGAACATGTATGGTTCCGTTTGAAACGTTAAGCTGCTTGGCAATTTCGGTATAAGGCATTTTTGCATCTTCCGACAAAAGACTCAGGATCTTCAGATCCGTTTTATCAATTTCATAATTATCCCCCAGCATATCTATGGTGTTTTTACAATTGTGTAATTATTCGCTAAATTAATTAATTCCTGTATAAACATTGCGATATTATATTAAAAGTTTGGTGGCGGACAAGCGAAGAAATGGGATGAGGCACAGAGAGGATCAAGTGTCGGCCCACAGTCAATTGACGGACGATTGATGCTGGCTTTTAAACAGATTGAAAAATTCTGAGAGTTAAAGCGACTCAAATTAGATGAAAGTTGTAAAAAATGCTTATGTATTGAACAAATGATAATAAAAGCATTTTTATATTAAATAACTTGTAATTTATATATCTTTATGTTATCTTTGATTCATTATTGATGTTTAAGTACATCATCATGTAGTGACAAAATGGTGGAAGCACGTCATGTAGAATCTTTATCCTTATCATGATAAAGCGAGCGACTTCCGGAGGTTCGAATCCTTCTCCTACAGCGAATTGTTTCAATATGAGTAGTGAAAAGCCTTGTACAGATGTACAGGGTTTTTTTTTGGGATTTACGCTGTAACAGTAATTTTGGATCCATGCAGAACATTTTTTGACAACACCCTTTTGCGACCGAGTAATGAATTTTCGCTCACATTTCATGCACTCTATCCCGATAAAGACAGGAAATCCACATATTGCAATCAACTTTGCTTCTTGAGAAACCCAATACGCCGACTCGATTAATGCCATGTGGAATCATTTACAGTAGATTACGCTGTCTGTGCGAGCTAGAAAGTGGCAGGTTCATTTGACATCAGATTAAGAATGAATAGCAGACATACAGCGCGATCGACCAAAAAATTAAAAATGTTATAAATGCAATAATAATCGCTATTGCTTGCAATATGTGTAATTATTGAAAATAATTTTTAAAACATTTTGAATTTTAGATGCCTTATTTTATATTTGCATCATCATGAAGATGACACACAATGTAGGGTGATGAAACTGGCAGACATACCCTCCTATCTCGGGGGCGGAGATTATGGGATAAAGTGAACATCGATCAAAAAAGATGAGCATCTAACTACTCCTTGGAGGTTCGAATCCTTCTCCTACAGCAAAAGAGGTTTCCAAACGGGGACCTCTTTTTTATTGCCCGCAAAAGAATCAACAAATAATATTATAAGACTGGTAGAATTACAAGCAAATGGGGAGTCAGATTCTTCTAATATAATACAGGCGGGAGGATAATGATCTCGGGTAATGGTCGTCGGGATCAGAAATTGCAGCCCAAAAATTTCCCTACCATCAGCAAAGCCAATTTCTGACAGACGGGACCGGCCGACTTTTGCATTTCGATTAAGGAGCTTTCTCCTCCATTTTCTCAAAATTGTTTGATGGACTAATAAAAATACCTTAATATTAGAGGAGAATTCTTTCAATATGATGTTGAAAGAATTGGCATCTATTACACAAACGATTGATATTTATGCAAGACTTTCCATGGTATAAACACTATCCTTCAGGCATACCGCAGACCATAAACCCCGACAGGTATAATTCACTTGTTGATCTATTTGAAGAATCCTGTTCGAAATTCGGGAACATGACTGCTTTTGAAAATATGGGCAAAGCGCTCACTTTTAAAGAGGTGGACGATTTGTCAGCGGACTTTGCTTCCTTCCTGCAAAATGAAATTGGTCTTAAAGAAGGGGATAAGATAGCGATCCAAATGCCCAATCTGCTGCAATATCCCATCGCAATGTTTGGGGCGCTGAGGGCCGGGCTGGTGGTGGTAAATACAAATCCACTGTACACACCCCGGGAAATGGAACACCAATTCAAGGATTCCGGAGCCAAGGCCATCATCATTTTGGCAAATTTTGCTCATAACCTCCAAAAGGTGCTTCCCAAGACCAAAATAGAAACGGTCATAGTTACGGAAATTGGTGACCTGCTAGGAGGAATTAAAGGTTGGATCACCAATTTGGTTGTGAAGCACGTTAAAAAAATGGTCCCCGCGTATCATATTCCCAACACCATTGGTTTTAAAGAAGCCTTAGGCAAAGGCGATAGAAGCACGTATAAACGTCCTGAAATTGCAAATACCGATCTGGCCTATTTACAATATACGGGGGGGACTACGGGTGTAAGCAAAGGCGCCATGCTCACGCATCGGAACCTGATCGCAAATATGGAACAAATATCCGCATGGATGTTGCCGAAGCTGAGAGAACGGGAAGAATTAATAATCACCGCGCTTCCTTTATACCACATTTTTGCGCTGACGGTAAACTGTTGGGCAATGTTAAAAATAGGCGCCAAAAACGTCCTGATAACCAATCCCAGGGATATGCCGGCGTTCATTAAAGATCTAAGAAAATACCCTTTTACTGTTATAACCGGGGTCAACACATTGTTCAACGGTTTGCTTAATCAGGAAGCGTTTAAGAGTGTTGATTTTCGTAACCTTAAAATTGCTGTGGGGGGTGGCATGGCTGTACAACGCGCTGTAGCTAAGCGGTGGGAGGAAGTCACTGGCATACCTCTGGCTGAAGGCTATGGTTTGTCTGAAACTTCACCTGTATTAACCTGCAATCCGATAGATGGGACTGAGAGAATTGGTACCATTGGAATTCCGCTGCCTGGTACGGAGGTTAAATGTGTGAACGAAGACGGAACAGATGCAAAAGTGGGTGAGCCTGGAGAAATTTACGCAAGGGGTCCTCAGGTGATGCCGGGTTATTGGAACCGCGATGACGAAACCGCAAAAGTATTTAAAGATGGGTGGTTCAAAACCGGGGATATCGGAATTTTGAGTGAGGATGGATTTTTCTCTATCGTGGACCGGAAAAAAGACATGATCAATGTTTCCGGCTTCAATGTATATCCGAATGAAATTGAAGATGCCATTGCCGAACACCCGAAGGTTTTGGAAGTTGCAGCAGTAGGTGTGAAGGATACCAGCGACAACGAAAGGGTGAAAGTGTTTGTGGTAAAAAAGGACGATAGCCTTACAGAAGCGGAATTGATTGGCTTTGCAAAGAATAATCTTACTGGCTATAAAGTGCCGAAATCAGTGGAATTCAGAACAGAGCTGCCAAAATCAAACGTCGGTAAAATATTAAGAAAAATCCTGCGGGATGAAGCGAACAAACCTCGTGGATAGTAGTACTGACGCGTTTCTTTATATACGCTCTGTCTGTTTGAGACTTTTACGAAATTAAAGAGTGTACCCGGAATGACGGGCGCTTTATTGAGAAATCAGGAGAAGTAACACCTGTATAACTCCAATGATAAATCCCAATATGGCGCCTGCTATTTCAATAAATTTCAGTTCCTTTTTTAGTACCCCCATCAGCAGGTTCTCCAGCTTCTCACTTGAAAAAGAAGCAACCTTGGTATAGACGATTTTCTCGATGTTGATCTGATCTAGTCTGTGGGAGAATTCATCCATTATTTTAGGTATAAAGCCTTCCACTTCTCTGCAAATAATATCTCTGATTTGTTCGATGCGCTTATCTGTTAAAATCAGGCTGCCACCTACAGGAATCTTTGCTTTCACCCTTTCCCTCAGATAAATGGCCACCTCAATTTCTATTCGTTGTTTAATTTCCTTCCGGGTATTGGGGTTATCTACTCTTTGCTTAATAATTTCCAGGGAAAACAATTCTTCAGCAACAATTTTTCCCAGGCGTCCGGCCAAAACTTCCTGACGTTTCGGAAATATGCCCTGAAACTTGAATAGCAAAAAGTTCTTTTCTTCTCTGGGATAGAAAAGCATCTTTATTGCAATGAAATTTGTAAACCAACCTATGCCTGCTGAAATGAAGGGAATTATATAAAGCATCCTCTTTTTGTTTAAATGAAGGTAAAACTTAATTTTTTAAACAAAAAAAAGCGCTTCGATGGAAGCGCTTTAAAAGGTCAAAATACAAAAATTATTGACTGATAAGTGCATCTATTTTAGCCTTAATATTGGCATCAGATTGATACGCCAATAAAATTTGCTCATATTTTTGTGGCTCGAGTCCTTCTTCCTGAATCGCTTCGACCATTTCCTGCTGCACTTCTGTCTGTATTTTCATTACCTGCGCGGCAGCCTTGTCAAATTTCTGAAGGTCTTCTGGAGTAGCCTCCAACTGATCGGTTTGCTGGTTCTGCTGGGCCATCAAAATTTCATTGAATTTGGTGATCTCAAGGTCTTCTTTTTCTATGGCCTGGATCATTTTTTCTTCTGTTTCCTGTTGAATTACCACTACTTTACCAGCAGCACTGGCAAATTGCTCCAGTTCTTTATCTTCAAAATCGGTTTCGATTTGCTGGTTTTGCTGAGGTGCGGAGGCCGGATTTTGCTGGGCCATAACACCAAAACCATAAGAAATGGAGAAGAAGGTGGCAAGGGCAAATTTGAAAAAGGGGAAAATTGCTTTTTTGTGATGTGTCATTGTTACGTGGTTAATTAAAAAAAAAATTAAAAAGTTTAGATACAACGAGTTTCAAAATTATTATTGTATCGGGACATCGAAATAAAATCTCTTCTGATAACATCGGCATGCGCGAAAAGTTCGCACCGTTTATCATTCGTTTAGTCGCAGAGGATATTTAATTGTTTTTTGGTCCCCGGAATGAGGTAATCAACAGCACAGTTCCTAAAAAAGCAGCAATTGAAAATCCAATCAGACTCAGGTAAGGGATACCTCCCGGAGTACTCAGGTTTTTTTCCAGCGGCGCTGTCATAATGATTGCAGAAGCGATCAATAGGGCGCTGATCAGAAGAGCTATCATCATTCTGAAGCCAATAAAGTTGATGGTTTGCAAAAACTGTTTTTGGCCCTGATGCTCGATCTGTATTTTTAGCTGCCCTTTCTTTAGCTTTTGGATGAGGTAATTTAACTCTACAGGAAATGAGTTGAGGAAGGTGTAAAAATTAAGAAAAGAGTAATAGAATTCCAATCCCAGATTCTGAAAGGAGAATTGTTCCTTTAAAATCTTCTTCCCGTATGGTTTTACAAATTCAAAGGTTTTAAACTCAGGGTGTATAATTTTCCCAATTCCTTCCAAAATCACAAGCGCTCTTAATATCAAGAAGGTGCTGGAAGGGATTTTTAGTTGGTATGCGTATATGATTTTTTGCAGCTCTTTGGTGAAATCAGCAATATTCATTTCTGAAACATCCAGCGAGGCAAACTCTTCTATGAGTTCATTCAAGTCATATTCAAAGGCCTTCATGTCAGCGATGTCATTGTCCATGGCCAGTCTTTTGAGATTTATGGCCATGGAACGGGCATCTTGTTGGGCCATGCTCAGCAAAATTCCCGAAAAGGCGTATTTGTCTCTTTTCATGAGCTTGCCCACGATACCAAAGTCGATCAGACAAATTACCCCATCTTTTCTTACAAGTACATTTCCCGGATGCGGATCCGCATGAAAAAAGCCATATTCAAAAAACTGGGTGAGGTAAATGTCCATGCCTTTTTCCGCCGTGTTCCGGGGGTCTATTCCCCATGCCCGTTGTTGCCGAACATCTGTAATCTTACAGCCGTTAATGTATTCCAGAACAAGAATTTTTTCTGTAGTTAAGCTTTTGTAGACTTTTGGGATGTAGAGGTTTGGGTAATTGCTATATACTTCGCGAAACTGTTCGATATTCCTGGACTCGTTATAATAGTTGAGTTCCTTTCGCATCACCTTCTCAAAAGTATCTACAACGTCCATCGTATTCCTGACCCCCTGTTTTTGAAAATAATTCTCTGTCAGCTTTGCCAATTCCCGCAGGATTACCAGATCCGTTTCTACCGTTTCTTTTACGCCGGGGCGCTGCACTTTTATGACTACATCTTCTCCTGTGTGAAGTTGGGCCTTGTAAACCTGTCCGATTGAAGCGGATCCGATGGGTTCCTGATCAAACGAGCTAAACAGTTCTTCGAGTAATTGACCGGTTTCTCCTTCAATAATGATTTTTGCCTTGGTAAATTCAAACGGAGGAACATCATTTTGTAACTTCTCCAGCTCTGTAATCAAAGCTTCAGGTAAAATGTCGGGCCTGTTGCTTAGAACCTGGGCCAGCTTTACAAAACTGGGACCTAAATCTTCTGCCGCCAGTCTGATACGCTCGTAGCGGCTGTATTCCATAATAGGCCTGTCTTGCCGCGACCAGCGCCCCTGCATATTCCGCGGAACGAGTTTATGAAGTGGGGTAGAGGAAACTATGTCTTCAAACCCGTACTTGATAAGGATTTGAATAATTTCTCTGATGCGTTTTAAATTTTTTATCGTTTGGTTGAAAAGCATCCGGATGGTCTAATTAAGAATCTAATGTACAGATGATTTGATAAATAGGTAATGACCCTGCGTACTTTGACAGGTTTTTATATTGCTCCAAGGGTACGAGACCTATAATTCTTTTCTGAAAATCAGGAAATGATTTTCTGGTCATCGTTTTGAGCAGGATTTTTCTGGTCCTTCGATTCTTGTCCAGCCTCGTCCGGATTTACTGTTTCTGGAGAAGTAATGATGTCTTGTGCAGATTGAGGCGGCGTAACCATTCTTTCAAGTTTTATTTCCAAAGCTTCCACGCGTCGTTGCAGGGCTGCGAAATCCTTTGCGGAGGCGAAGTTAAATTTCTCCATCACCTCTTCTTTTACTTTGTTAAACTGCGACTCAAATTCCTCTCTTTTGCTGGCAGTTTTTTCCATCACATCGTCTACTATTTTTCTGCCTTCGTCTTTTGATAGCTTTTGGTTCGAAACCAATTCATCAATATTTTTTTGAAGCCGCTCTCTGGTAATAGAAGCCAGGCCAATTCCTGTATAGATTAACTTTTTGAAGATAGATTCCATAATTAACTTGTTAAGTTTTAAATTAGTAACGCTTCATTTCTTTACGGATTTTACCAATTCGTGTTATAAACGTGCGGGCTTCTTATTTTCAATTGTAGTAATAAGTGAATGGTAAAACCAAAAGCAAGTCCGGACTGAAGGTGATTTTGCCTGCACAGCTATCAGCACCCCCGGACATCCAATAAGGAACTTGCCGGCGGCTAGTGCAGGGGCTAATTATTTCTGACAGCCAGTTTTAAAGCTGTGTGGCCCTTTAGACGATCTTTGCAGCCAACGCATATCTACTGCATAACAAAGTATCCGCTTTGGTGTTAAAGAGAAAGTTGGCAGCTATTCGAGAAGCCTTCATTTTTTGATCTTAACAATATAACCTGGATGAAGCTACAAAAGGTTTTTGGTACAATATTGACGCTTTTGGGCGTTGTCATGCTAATTTTTGCGGGTATTGCATTTCTCCAGGAAGGCGCTGTCATATTAGGTCTTTCTATTACCCAGTGGGAGGCAGCAGTGCCTTTTGTCATCGGGATCATCTTCTTTAGCTCAGGCATTAAGTTAATCAATGCATCTGCCTGATTTTACGATGCTTACCCCCAATTTTTGTAGCGGGTATTAAATTTCGTCATTGACCGATTCATACCCTCCATTCACCGATTAAGCCTTTCCGAATCCTTCTGGTCTTTTTATTCTTGTATTATCAATTAAACAATAAAGATATGAGAGAGAAAAACATAAGTGACAAAAGACTTTGGCTTGGCGTTTTATTAGTAATAATCGGTGGCGTATGGTTGCTGGACAACCTCAATATCATTCCTGATATTCCGGATTATTTAATTTCCTGGCGTTCCTTTTTAATTGTTCTGGGTATTTTCCTTATTTTGGGAAGGGGAAAACTGGAACCCGGCATAATTCTAATTGGCATAGGCACGGTTTTCATGTTGGAAGACCTGAATATCCTGGAGTGGCGGAGTATCTGGCAGCTATTATGGCCTGCAGTTATCATAATCATAGGTGCTTCCCTCATTTTAAGGAGGAATCATCACCGACAAATTGTGGGTGATGAAAAAAAAAACAACCTGAACTACATTGATGAATACAGCATCTTTGGTGGCAGAGAGGTAATCATCAGTTCTCAGGAGTTCAAGGGCGGAAAAATCACAGCCATGTTCGGCGGTTCTACCATAGACCTGAGGAATTCTGACCTGGCCCTGGGGACGCATAGATTGGATGTGTTTGCAATGTTTGGCGGTACTTCCATATTGGTGCCACCAGATTGGACCATAAAAGTGGAAGTTTTTTCCCTGCTGGGTGGCTTTAGCGATAACAGAAATTCGTCACTTAAGGTAGTTCCCAACCCGGAGAAAGTTTTGATAATTACCGGTTTCGTAATGTTCGGAGGTGGCGATTTAAAATTTAACAACTAACAAATTGTGAATGGAGCATCCTCTAAAGGATAAAAAAGTT
This sequence comes from uncultured Roseivirgaceae bacterium, assembly GCA_964636035.1. Classification (GTDB taxonomy): domain Bacteria; phylum Bacteroidota; class Bacteroidia; order Cytophagales; family Cyclobacteriaceae; genus CAMPJM01. Next base: position 17,487 of record CAZWQB010000011.1, on the reverse strand, counting down.
ATATATTATGGTGGCTTGTGGGTTTTAATTATGATCCTGCATGCCACTTTTCTTTTTTACCAATTTGATTTTCCTTTAAGTATTTGTATCGCTGACAGCCTGATAAACAATTTTTCTATTGCTGCCGCCTGCTTTTTGTACTGGTATGTTGTGAAATTTATTTCGCCAAAACGCCAGGGGATGTCTGAAACATTGGTTTCCCACTTAATTGGGATTGTATTCGTCGTATTTGTGCTGACGCAGTTTTGCGGCTACGTTTTAAAGATGGCATTTGATGACAATACAGCTTACCATCAATTTATCAGCGACTCGATTCTTTTCAGGGGCTTGCTGGGCATGCTGTATTTTGCAACAACAGTTTTGCTATATTATCTTTTGATTTATGTCGAAAATATCAACGAGCAAATAAAAAAAGAAGCAGCGCTACAAAATCTTCTCAAGCAAACTTCACTAGACATGCTGATGTTCCAGATCAATCCCCATTTTTTATTTAACAGTTTGAATTCCATCAGCTCCCTCACCATCACCGCACCTGCATTGGCAAGGGAAATGGTAATTAAGCTCGCTGATTTTTTCAGAGGTTCATTGAACAAAAACAGCGGCGAAATGCACACACTGAGAGAGGAGCTGAACCAAATGAATCTTTACCTTGACATCGAGAAAGTGAGGTTTGAAGACCGCCTGATTATAGAAAATAACATAGAAGAAACCTGTTTTGGGATGCTGGTGCCGAGAATGATTTTACAGCCATTGTACGAAAATGCTGTTAAATTTGGAGTGTATGAGCAATTGGGCGAAATTACCATCAAAACAGCATGTAGCTGTAGCGACAATGAGTTGACCATAAATATTTCAAACGGATCTGGTACGCCAGGAGATAGTAAAAAAGGGGCGGGGGTGGGGATCAAAAATGTACAGGAACGCCTTGAGTTGATTTATGGATTGAGCAATCTCCTGAAGGTGAGCGAAACTGAAGGTGTATTCACCATTAGTCTGACGATACCACAAATTTCAAAGCATGATAAGAGTTTTAATAATTGATGACGAGAAATTGTCGCGAGAGCTGATCAAGGCCTATCTAAAATCAACGGCTGAAGTTGAAGTGGTTGGGGAATGTGAAAATGGTTTTGAAGGGCTAAAGGCAATTTTAGAACTGAAGCCCGACCTGATCATCCTTGATATCCAGATGCCCAAATTAAGCGGTTTTGAAATGCTGGAATTGCTCAGTGATACTGATGTGCCCGCGATAATTTTTAGCACAGCCTACGATCAGTTTGCCATTAAGGCATTTGAGTTATGTGCCGCAGATTATCTATTGAAGCCTTACACCGAAACGCGGTTCAATGAAGCCTTGGAGAAAGCGATTAGGAAACTAGAAAGCGATAAAAGTAATGAGGCGGTAAAGGAAGTAATCTCCTACGCGAGAGAAAAAGAAGAAGAACTGGAAAGAGTAGTGGTAAGAAATGGAAGTAAAATTACCATTATTCCCATATCAAAAATTGAGTTTGTAAAGGCTGAAGATGATTTTGTGGAGATTTACTCAGAGGGCAAAAAGCATTTGAAGCAAATGACGATGAAGCACCTGTCTGCGACCTTGCCCGGAAGCCAGTTCTGTAGAATACATCGCTCCTATATCGTGAACATTAATCAGATAAATTTGCTGGAAGCTTATTCGAAAGATTCTTATGTGGCTTTATTAAACAATGGTGAAAAAGTTCCTGTTAGTAAAACAGGATATCAGGAGTTGAAAACACTTCTTAATTTTTAGCCGTAAAAGAGAAAAAATTTCATTTTCCTTCATAAGCGTTCCAAATTCTGCTCATCGTAACGGACTTCAAAAAACTTCCACTATATTGTGCATTTAACTTAAACCAATAGATAATAGATAAACATGAAGATTGCAATTATAGCTCATGATGGCAAAAAGGCTGAAATGGTAGGTTTTCTTCTGGAGAATAAGCCGCTTTTAGAAAATGTGGATTTGGTGTCAACCGGTACAACCGGACAATATGTTGAACGGGCCGGGCTGCAGGTGAACAGAGTTTTATCCGGCCCGCTAGGCGGTGATGCACAAATAGCTGCGCTATGTGCTACCAAAGAAGTGGATATAGTAATTTTTTTCAGAGATCCACTTGGAAAACATCCTCATGAACCTGATGTCCAAATGTTAATGCGCATTTGTGACGTACATAATATTCCTATTGCGACAAATCCGGCAACTGCCAAATTAATATTAAGTTCTAAGTCCATTTTGGAATAATATATTTGCTCTTCCAAGATTTTTAAAAAAAATAAACTTTTTACGCAATCGATTGAAGATGCTTTGGTTTAATCCATTACTATTTTTCTTCATTTTGCTCAAGAACAAGCATTTTTCAAAGTCTTTTTTATGTATTTAATTAGCAGGGCAATTTTAAAAAAGGTGAAAAAATTCTATGACTAGTATTAAAAAAATAGGTGTTTTTACATCTGGAGGAGACGCACCCGGAATGAATGCAGCGATACGAGCGGTGGTTCGGGCAGGAATTTTCTACGAAAAAGAAATAGCCGGAATATTTAAAGGATACGATGGCATGATTAATAATGATATCAAAAAATTAAATGCCCGGTCGGTTGCAAATATTCTGCACAGAGGCGGAACATTCCTGAAGTCGGCGAGAAGTATGGAATTTCAAACGCCGGAAGGAAGAGAAAAGGCCTGGAAAAATCTACAGGCCCAACAAATAGATGCTTTGGTGGCCATTGGTGGCGATGGCACTTTTACCGGTGCGCATATATTTTATGAGAAATATGGCCTTCCGATTATTGGGATTCCAGGTACAATTGACAATGACCTGAGTGGCACGGACAATACCATTGGCTACGACACAGCTTCGAATACGGCCATGCATGCCATTGATAATATCAGAGACACGGCCTCTTCCCATGATCGGTTGTTTTTTATTGAAGTAATGGGGAGAGACGCAGGATTTATTGCAGTGAACACTGGCGTGGCGGGTGGTGCTGCGGCTATTATGATTCCCGAGAAAAAAATGAGCATTGACCAGCTCATAGAGAAGTTGGATATGAGCGCCCAAAGCAAGAAGTTATCTAGTCTGGTAGTGGTGGCAGAAGGAGGAAAAAGTGGTAGTGCTATCGAAATTGCTGAAAAAGTAAATCAGCGAATGACAAATTACGATACCAAAGTTACTATTCTGGGGCATTTACAGCGGGGTGGAGCGCCAAGTTGCTTTGACAGGGTATTGGCGAGCAGGCTTGGAGTAGCAGCGGTAGAGGGATTGCTAGCCGGAAAAAAAGATGTAATGGCTGGGATGATCAATAATAAAATTGCTTTCACGCCATTGATGCAGGCTATTTCCGAGAAAAAAGAAATTGAGGAAGAGGCCCTTAGAGTAGCACAAATTTTATCTATTTGACGCCAAACCCTTTGTAGAGCAGTTGTCTTGTATATTTAGTAGCAGGTCGGCTTGTTTTGCGGGAAGGGAAGAAGAATAAAAACCAGAGTTGAATTACAGAATTCCAACCACAGGAGAAGCCTGATTTTAAACATTCAAGAGTTAATAATAAATAGAATATGCAATTAAGTATAGGTATAGACATCGGAGGAACCACCACAAAACTGGGTGTTGTGGACCCCAAGGGAATGGTTTTGGCAAAAAGATCTATTTCCACAATACAACCTGACCTGGATTTGTATCTTGAGCATTTAGCTGAAGCAGTGCAAATTGCATTACAGCAGTCTGGTGCCACCGTGAAAGACGTAAAGGGAATTGGGATAGGGGCCCCAAATGCCAATTGCCATAAGGGAACTATTGAACATGCCCCAAATTTACTTTGGAAGGGGGTGATCCCGTTTGTACAGTTATTGCGAAATAAAATCAACGTGCCGGCTTTTATTACAAACGATGCCAATGCTGCGGCGCTTGGAGAGTTGGTGCATGGCGGAGCCAAAGGAATGCGGGATTTTATTGTATTGACGCTCGGTACCGGATTAGGGTCTGGAATTGTAGCCAACGGCCAATTGGTATATGGGTTTGAAGGCTTTGCAGCAGAGCTCGGACATGTGAACGTAAATTTTAACGGTCGCTATTGCGGCTGCGGAAAACGCGGATGCCTGGAAACTTATGTATCAGCGACTGGCATTGTGAGAACGGTGTACAAACTCCTGGCCGATTTCAGAGAACCTAGCGAAATGCGAGGCATTAGCTTTGACAAATTATCAGCTAAAATGATTACGCAATCTGCCCTGAGAGGAGACAAAATTGCAATTGAAGCTTATCATTATACTGGCAGAATCCTCGGAATTAAATTAGCGGATACTGTAGCCCATACCAATCCGGAAGCCATATTTCTCCTGGGTGGATTGGCAAATGCCGGGAAATTGATTTTTGAGCCGACTAAACGATATATGGAGGAGAATTTGATGCCGATTTTTCAAAATAAAGTTAAATTATTGCCCTCCAGCCTGGATTTTCAAGATGCTTCTATCGTTGGCGCGAGTAGTTTGGTACAGGCGAATACTTGATAATCCGTTGATGATTTGATTGGCTGATGTACTAATGTCAAATAAAAAATGCTTCAGAAATTATTAAGGGTTTGCTGAAAAGTCTCAGGTGCGTCAGATACTAGGCGGCAAAGCGAAGACGTATCTTTATACTTCGAGCTGAAGCCAACGATTAGATGGCGTGCCTGAGGCTAGCCTGAAAAAATGATCTTCCAGATCGTTTTGGTGCACGGAAAACGGATTTATTTAAACAAAAACCTTGCACTTGCTGAAAAAGTAAAACGAGCGAGAATCTACCCAGAGATCATTTTTCGGTCAAAAATAGTTGTCAAAGCGTTTTTCAGCAAACCCTTCTATGTATAACTTCAGAAGCATTTCTTTTGATACTACAAAATTAAAGATGCGCTCTACTTGCATTTTTTGAAGCAACGTACTGAATGTTTTAATTTTCCAGTGTTGGTTTAGAGAGACCCGTGCCATTGGATTTGGTACTTAAAGCACTTTGAATCCCCAGGAGCGCCTTACTTACGCCTTCGATCTGATCTATGACCATTGCGATGCTGTTATTGCCAAATCCTTTCTGTTTCTGATTTTTTTGAAAAATCTTTTTAATCTCCTCCCAGCGGTTTTTTTCCTCAGGAGAAAGAATACCAATGATCTCTTTGAATTTCAGCAGATTGGCCTCAGCTCCCGTTGTCAACGTTTGGGCCTCACTTTCATAATGGCTATTGATCAGGATCTGCAGCTCTTTTTCGTTCATTAATGGCGAAATTTTTTCTGCTATTTTATTCATGTTTCGGTATGACCCCTGCAGTTTAAAAGGTGGCTCTGTTCTGTACTCGTCCGACTGCCCGGCCGAATGAATGTACTCCTGGTTCACTCTGGATATAATGTCTCTTATTTTGATTAGCTTTTGAAGCACGTTTACATACTCATTGATCTCCTGAGTAGTGTGGTTAGCTTCAAATGTAAATCCTTCTTTAGAACCGGTTTGTGCAATTTTTATGAGCGTAAGTACATCTTTATGGCTCTTTGTCGCCAGTTTTCCAAGAGTAGGGTTAGAGGTAAGGCTGTTTTCAATAAAGCTCAGGTTAAATACATCGGCACTGTCGCCGATAATATCTCCGAGGTTATAAATATCTGCTCTGTTGGCGAGCATGTCGGGAATTTTAAACTTCTCGCCGCTTTCCGTATATGGATTTCCTGCCATTACTACGCAAACTTTCTTGCCCCGGAAATCATAAGTTTTGCTTCTGCCTTTGTATACCCCCTCGATTTTCCGTTGACCGTCGCACAAGCTAATAAACTTCTGCAGAAATTCAGGATTACAATGTTGAATATCATCCAGATAGATCATCACATTGTCGCCCATTTCGAAGGCCAGATTCAGCTTTAGAAGTTCCTGCCTGGCACCCGCGTTCTTCGCTTCTGAAGGGTCTACAGAGGTGACATCATGGCCTATCGCCGGGCCATTGATTTTCATGAAAACAATACCCAATCTGTCAGCGATGTATTCCATCAAGGTAGTTTTTCCATAGCCGGGGGGAGAAATTAATAACAACATGCCCATCAGGTCGGTTCTTTTCGATTCTCCGGCGGTGCCAATTTGTTTCGCAAGATTGGCGCCAATAAGCGGAAGGTACACCTTGTCAATCAACTGATTTCTTACGAAGCTGGACATGACCCTGGGTTTGAACTCCTCCAGTCTTAGTTCTTTGGCAAATTCGCTGCTGATATTCTTTTTAAGCAAAGCAAACTCGCTGAACCTTGGAACCACTTCCTGTGAGTAGGCGCGAAGTTTTTGCAAGAATAAATTAAAATTGAGGTGATAGGTTTTATTTGAAATTAACGAGTGAGATCCATTGAATCCCTCAAGCGTTTCTTCAAGCTTTGTGTTGATGATATGTTTGTCATCAAATCCGCCTGTCAGTAACAAAACAGCAGTTTCCTGAAGAAAAATAGATGTTTCTAGCGTTTTGTTCGTGGCGACATAGGCGGTGAGCCAGCTTTTTATCAGTTTGTATTTTAATACGGCATCTTCCTGCAAGGCCTTGACAGAAGCTTCGTACTTGTCAAGCGCATTGTTCTTCTTAAGAAAATCGTTGAAGTCAGTATATAGTTTTGCCGCTTCTCCATGGATGATGAACTTATCGTCGCGGGTTAGCTCATAAAATAAATATCCGGTGGCATCTGCTGCTACAGCAGGTTCAAATAATCCGGTGCTTTGGACGAAATCTGTAATCTGGACCTTTATTGATTGCCTGATGTCCTCAAAAGCATCAGTATTGGGGAATACTTTTAAAATATATCCGGCGCCCTTTAACTGGTGGTGCAGTGTCTTTTTCTTTTCTTCCGATACTTGTAAATGCCAGAAAAGCATGGCGCATGCCCGGGAAACGGTATCATATCTAAGGAGATCGGCGTTTTCGTACATGGCGATCAAAGCCTGCAAAATAAGCGCCGCATCCAGGTCATGGACCCCTTTTATATAGCCTTCGCTAAAACGTGTGGCCATTTTCTCCTGTACACGGTTCAGTAATTTTTCATACGAAAGCTTATATAATTCAAACAGCTCCGCATTATTGGCTTCGTTTTCTTTTGCTTCAGTAAAAATTGTATAAGCCAGAAACTCAGCCCGGTACACCTCCTGGTTTTCAGAGATTAAAATTTGTTCCCAAACTGGTTTTGCGTCTAGTACAGCTTCGTTTGCAACTTCTTCGAAAAAGTTAGTGCCACCGAGATGAAAGTACAAGCTGTTGTTCTTATGCACCATAGAGAGTTCCAGGGGCTGCGTATTTACGGAAAATTGAAAGGATCCAAATTTTATGATATTTTCTCCGGCAACAAAAAGTTCGGACTTGTCTTTCAGCTGCCTGACCGTATCTTCGCGGACAGTTTTCAGTTTGCTTTGGATGTCGTCAGCCTTGACATTGTCGCCCAAATCCTGAAGCTCTTTGACAATGTTTTTCAGCTTATCGATCATGAGGTCAGAAGCAAAGTAACCGTTGATCTCTGTTACTTCATTAAATCGCGAGATCCTGCTTTTAACAGCTTTTAAAATTCGTTCAGCCGCTTCCTGTAGGTTATTCGCCCTTTTATTTCTGGCTTCTATGAGGTTGATTTTGCGCGACTCAAATGCATTGTAGATCTCTTCGCGCTTTTCGCCAATGATGTTTACATACTCGTCAAACTCAGAAAATTTGCCCTCCAGTTCTTCCAGTTGGACCATTAACCTGGTCAGGTACTCATCGCATTTTTCCGGCGTATTGCTGATGTCGATAAAGTTGATGATGCTTTGGTCAACCAGCTTCAATTGTGCGTTGAACTCAGCTTTTCCTTCAATGGTTAGCAGCTCTTTGCGTCTTCTGCCAATGTTGGCCTTAATTTGATTGAAAGTGGCATAAATTGCGGAGATTTTATCGATGATCCTGGTGGTTTCAGTAGCGTCATTGATTTTTAAGTTGCTCACGATTTCAATCAACATCTCCAGCTCGGCGGCAATTTGGGCTGCTTCTTCCTCTAGTTTGGCGATATCGACCAGCTTTCCTGCTTTTTCTATGGCATCCCCTAGTTGATCAACCTTCTTGTTATACGGAGTGAGCGCATCGTCTTTTAGGAGAAATTTAACGCAGTTGGTAGATACCGTGATGCTGAATTTAGCCAATTCCTGCTCATAGGCCTCGATTTTTTTAGCGTCCACGTAGCGCAAATCCTTGAGAGAAATGACCTCACCACTAATTTTCCTGACCGCCGATAGGTTTTCAACATAATCAAGAATATGTTCAGCTTTCTTAATCTTGATCTTTCTTATTAACTCGTCCGCTTCAGCCAATACCTCCCGCACGCGGCGTTCCGTATTATTTTTGATGTTGGAAACCTTCTCAAACTCATCGATGGCTGCATTGGCCGTGTCTCGTATTTCGTGCAGTGGTTCAGAAAGCTTGAAAGTTTCCTCTTTTCCTAGCCAGTGATAGGTGTCAAGAATTGTGGTGGAGGCTTTAGCAAGGTCGTGGTACAAGCCCGCGTAGGTGTCATCTTTATGGATGAGGGTGAAGATTTCGTTGGCCTCCGCCATCGCCCTTACTATTTCCTTGTTGCCAACCTTGAACAAATAGGAGTCGTGAGACTGATGAAGCTGGAAATTTGGCCCGACAAAGGGCGTCTGCCATACCTGAATGGCATGGTGCATGCTTGGGTCGTTTTCGCCTTTGAAAAAGCACATTTCTCCGTTCTCAAATATTGAAAAGCCATGGCAGGATATGGGCGTGTCAATTTTTTGGGATATAATGTTGTAGGGGAGTAACAAATAGAAGCTTTTTTCTTTGTTATAAAAAACATAAAGAAAATCCTCTCCATTGGGACTGTCTATTCTTTTTTCGAAAAGCATGTTTTCATTTTGCAGTTCGAAGAGCTTGTATTCGCCGGTTTGAAGATAATAACCATTTGGAAACAAAATCCCCTGATCATCCGGAAGCAATACACATGCGTCTTTAATGGCATCCACCCTTTGTACTTCTTTGATTTTAGCATTAAAAACCAAATGTCGGTAGTTTTCTTCCAGATAGGGTTTAATTTTTAGCAACACCAGATTTCCCAGCACGGCATACTTTATGTCTGCATCGTCCAGCGTCTGGTCCTTATTTTCAACAGGCTCGGTATATATTCCTTTGCCCTGGTCTGTATTGTCTTCTATCTTTATAGTGAGGTCACCACCTATCGTCTCTACAAAAAGCCTGTCTTCGATACTGATGTGAGGATGAGCACCCTGCTTGTGCTGATCGCGGGTGGTTTGCTTCCATCGAAAAGCATACTGATCTGGAAAACGGTATTCGTGCTCACTTCTGTTATCGATATAGGTGAGCTTACTTCCTGAAAAAGTCCATTTGAAAGCTTTGATGTCGGTAATGCTCTTCCCGATCCGGAACACCATATACAAGTTGTTTCCGGCCCTTGAAAATTTTATGAACTGGGTGTCTTTGTAGTATTTGTAAAGTTTTTGAAAGTCGTCGATGAAGGTGGCATCGTTGACTAAGGTATAATCTTCCTGATGAAATCCGTGGTCTTTGTAACTATAGATGCTGAATACATCGGGGAGTTCGATCTGGGATTTGAGGCCCAGGTGGACGTTGTAGCCGAATATGAAGAAACTGCCGACGGGAATCATATCTTGCGGAACGCAATTGTGTTCTGTGTTTATCCTGTCGGTGGTTACCAGCCTGGTATCAATAGTGCCAAACACCTCTTTGCGAAGTTCATTCAGTTTTTGAATCCTGGCACTGAGATCTGCTCCGGATTTGGCCAGGCGATTACGCAGTATTTCATAACTACCTGCTTCCATTATATTTTCTTCAGGTGCTAATGCTTCTTCATTCTCCATATGGTGTCGCTAAAGTATTTAAGAAAAAAATACAGGAAATGGTCCGTAGACCAATTCCTGTTCTATGTTTACGAAGATTTACATGCCAATGGCGTCCAGTGTTTTGTCTGAAAGCCCGATAGATTTCGCCAGCTCATTCAGTTGTCGCAAACCCGATTGAGTCTGATGGTCGGCTCCGTTCATCATTTTTAATAACAAAGCCGAGATGGTCAGGTTTCGGATGTCTTCTGGGGAAAAACCAAATTTGTCCATGAAGCCTTTTAATTGCGACTTGAAATCAGAACCGCCATTGGGGCTGAAGAAAGTATTCTTCACATCCAGCAGCGCTTTGCTGTTGTCTATCATGCCATCTATGGCTTTTCCTTTTGTGATAGATCCCATGATTTGCTCGAAGAACATGCTTTCTCCTCCAATGATATCGATATTTGCTGCTTTTAAGGCTTCACCAATTACTTGAGCCTGTGCATCGGCAATCGACTTTTGAATATCAATCTGCGCCAGTTCAATTTCTTTTTCTTTAGAGAGTCGCAATTTGTATTCTTCATGGTCTTTTCCAGGACCATCCAGTTTGCTCATGGCTGCCGCTTTCTCACCAATACCTTTTGCCTCAGCCAGGAACTTCTGTTCCATCACCCTTGCTTCCGCCTGTCCTCTTGACTCTTCCGCGTCTGCTTTTGCACGAATCACAGTGGCTTCTGCTTCTCCTTTTTTAGCATCAGCATCCGCCTGCGCTATTCCCATCATTCTGATAGATTTCGCTTCAGCTTCTGCTTTTTCTTCGATTACACTGGCTTCGGCCTCTCCTTGTTTGGTCAATGCGGCTGCTTTTGCTTCCATTACCTGTGCCTCGCTGATACCGAGGGCGGCTTCTTTTGCGGCTTGTGCATCTGCCATTATTTTGATGGCTTCGGCCCTGAGCCCGGCGCTGTTCTTTTCTGCCTCCGCATCCACGAGTGCTTGTTTTGCCCGGAATAGAGCGGCATCATTGGCAGCTTCGGCAGCTTTAATTTCCTTCACAAGGGCTTGCTCTGCTTCCTGTTCTGCGTTGATGATGGCAACCTTTTTAAGCCTTTCTGCTTCGGCATGTGCCACCGTATCTTTAATTCTTTCCTGCTCTTCTACCGTTGCTTTTTCTACGATTACACGTTCTCTGATTACTTCCTGAATGTTTTTCTTTTCTACTTCCAGGGCTTTCTCTTTTTCGATTTGCGCCAGTGAAACAAGTCGTTCTCTTTCATTGGCTTCAAGATCTCTGGCCTGTACTACTCTTTCTAGTTCAATAGCATCTGTTTTCTCTTTATTTCTCTGCGCTACCAATACCTGTCGGTCCTTGTTTTGCTCCGCTACCTGAATCTGTTCATCCGAAATGATTCTGGCCTGCTCAGATTTCTGTCTTTCTTCAGACCGTACCTTTTCAATTTCCGCAGCTTCTCTTGCCTTGATGTTTTCTATTTCTCTGCGCTGCTTTTCTTCGCTTTCCGCCAACTGCTTTTCCAGTGAAAGGATAACTTCTCTGGCTTCAACATCTTGTTTCTTCAGGGTTTTTTGTTTCTCCCGCTCAATTAAATTCGCCGCCATTTTTTGCTTGGCAGTCAGCTCAATAATTTTCTTGATACCTTCTGAGTCAAGAATATTGTTTTCGTTCATGTGGTCAAGACTGGTTTGCTCCAGGTAGTCAATCGCACAGTCGTCCAGGATATAGCCGTTCAGGTCAGTGCCGGTAATTTGAAGAATCTCCCTCTTAAAATCGTCTCTGCTGTTATACAGTTCTACAAACTCAAAGTGCTTGCCTACTGTCTTCAAGGCTTCAGAAAACTTGGCATCGAACAATAGTTCTAACTGTTCGTGATTAGAGGCTCTGGAGCAGCCAATGGATTCGGATACCTTTTTCACGTCCTCTATGCTTTTATTCACCCGGATAAAGAAGGTTACCTTGATATCCGCCCGCATGTTATCCTTACAAACCAGGCCGTCTTTGCCCGTTCGGGATATGACAATCGTTTTGACCGTGATGTCCATTTCTTCCAGCTTGTGGATGACCGGTACTACCAAAGTGCCCGAAAAACTAACTTTGGTGCCTCCCAGTCCGGTCCGGACGAGGGCTTGTCCCTGCGAGGCTTTGTGCCACATGCGGGAAATGAGGATCAGCAAGGCTATCAGGACGATAGAGCCTGCTACAATGATTATAATGGATGCTTGTTGAATCATGAAATATTAATTTTAGTTGAAAAGCATTTGATTAACTGGTTTGCAATGGGAAACCCGATGCACCTGATGGGAGCTTCTAGAATTCCGTTCTTATTCTTAAGACATTAAATCTGGTTGATCCGGGGTTGATGCTATTAAACTGATTCCTGGATTTCGTAGGGTTCTATGATGTAATAACTTTTTTCTTTCACGTAATCGATCACCAGGCCTGTTTCGCCTTTATTAAGCGTGGTGCCCTTTCTGGTTTTTATGTTGAGTAGCACTACCGACCCACCACCTTCTACTCTGGCCTGTCCCATTTTTTCGTCGGTCGTGTTAAGAATTACTGTACATATTTTCCCAATTACTTCTGTGTTGTCGTCCTCGTGATTTTCAAGCGCGGTGAATAACTTCACAAAGGGTTGCGTGAAAATTTTCGCGATGAACAGGCTGACCACAAAATTAGGTATCAGCAGGAGGTAACTCAACAGAACAGAATTGAAGACCAGGTACTCGGTGGCGATGATTGCCAGAAACCACATGGGTATGGCCAGAAAACTCAGGAACAGCATCAGGGGCACCTGGCCAAGGTTAAAGAAATAGAGTACATGATTGAGCCAACCTACAGAGCCTGCTCCGTTTACGTCAGCCTCCATGTCCAGATCTATATCTATATCAAAACTGTCGATATCAATAAAACCAATAACAACAATGAGCCAGTATATCAATATGAAAATCAGCAGTGCTGTGGGTACAATATTGCCTCCCCAAACTATTGCTTTTAATAAATCTTCCATTGCTATCTTATTGGTTTATATTGAAAATCGAATGATGCAGCGCTCAGGCATTGTGCTCTGAGTCCGGATTAATTCCCAGCTTGGCTTTTAAAGCGGCCAGTTCGGAGGCAGTTTTTGTAGATGCTGAGGTGGTTTCCAGCGCTTTGTCTATTTCGTCGTCGATGCTTCTGCTTTCATTGGCTATTTCAGCATAAGATTGTGCCAATGCTTCCTCTTCGGCAACTTTGTCTTTCATCCGCTCTAGCATAGAAACTGTACTGCTGCTATCAATTTGAGCAAGTTGTTTGTTGAGTCTCTTTGTGGCATCGCTCACCTTCACCCGCGCCTTCAGTGTTTTTAATTCATTTTCCCATTTGCTAATGGTACTTTTAATGGTTTTGATGTTCTGGTCGAGTTCAGATATACTCTTGTCGTATTTTTCTTTCTCTGCCAAAGCGCGGTTTGCCTGGGTGGTGCTGGCTTCTTTTTTGACCAAAGCCTCACTGGCGAGCCGATCGGCCTCTTCCGCTGTCATTTCCCCTGCCTGGGCTTTTTTTAAAAGCATCAAAGCTTTTCTTTCGTAGTCCTGCGCAGTATCATTATAAGTTTCAAAATCGTTTCTTGCTCTAATAGAAAGGGCTTTTACCTGTGCCAGCGACTGAAGGCTCTTTTCGAGGTTCTCCTTCATATCTCGGATTCCCTGTTCTGTTAATTTGATCGGATTTTCAAGCTGGTCCACCGCCGAATTTGCCTCGGCTTGTCCTATTTTAAATAGTCTTTTGAATATGTTGTTCATGCTTTCAAAGGTTAAGTTTAATAAAAAATCATTAAAAAAGTAAAATAAATATGCGATTAATTTTATAAATGTCGGGAATTACCTGCTGGCGAAGCGAATAAGGTCTTCAGAATATTCACTCAGCATTAGTCCCAGTGCATTGAAAGTCCCTTCTAATTCGTTGAGGTCGAGGTTTTCCAGCATAAGTGTATTTCTATAAAGTACTTTCTCTCCTGAATCATCTATTACAAAGGCCCCAGCGATCATCTCCCGGTTTTTTTGTAACAAGCTTTTGAATACTTCCACGCATTCTTCGTTTATCTCAAAGATAAATTGCTCAACTATCAGAATAGGATCTGCACATCCGATCACCAGATTGCTGATGCCCATATTTTCATAATCTACTACAAACAGGCCTTCTCCCTCGTTTTCGTGTTTGATGGTACAGCCTGCTTCCATCAGATATTCTTTTACTTTGTCGTAATAATGGTTCATGTTGGTAAGGTTGAAATAATGATTGGTTGATTTTAATATAATCTTAATATAATTTTTTCTTTTTTTATGTGACCGTTTAGATTTTTAGTGGAAAGAATTTCAATGGTTTTAATAATTTATACGTAAGTTTAAGAAATTTCGTTGCTAAAAACAATAGAGTTGCTCAAAAAAATAGAATTATTTTTTAGTTATGTCATTCATTGGAAAAAATATTAAGAAGATCAGGACGGTGCGCAAGCTATCCCAGGCCGCTTTTGCTGATTTATTCAACCTCGCCAGGCCCAGCGTAGGGGCCTACGAGGAAGGTAGATCAGAACCCAGAATTGATACGATCATAGCAATTGCCAACCACTTTGGTCTGTCAACGGATGCGCTTCTTCGGAAGGAACTTAGTGTAAATGAGCTTTATAGCTTTGATATTTTAAAGGGAGAATTTGATCCTACGCAAATGCCTCCTGCCCTGGGAAAAAGTATTAAGACCGGCAAAAAGGAAAAAGGCTTTCTTTTAGGAAATTACAGGGAGGGTGTCCCGTTGGTGGAACAGGAAAATGTACTTGAATATCTGGTCAACCTTCAGAACAAGGATTTTATAGTGAATTTGAAAAGAATTCTCCTGCCTGCCGATAATGCTGGAATATTACGGGCTTTTGTACATAGCGGTGACGAAATGTTTTACCATGACAGGGGTATACACGATGGTGATGTTTTACTTGCTAAAAAGCTCGACACAGTTCCTAAAAAAAGCAAGCATGAGTCAGTGTTTGTGGTGGTGACAGCCAGAGGAATAATTACCCGTCGATTGCTTTCTGTAGAGGACGAGTTCATTCATTTGCAGGCAGATAATTCAGCATATGAAAATAAAACAGTGGCGAGGGAAGATATCCTGGAGCTGTGGCAGGCAATAGGGGTATGGTCGCAGCATGTTTCGCCACCTTCTTTGTTGGAAAGCAGGCTGATGTACGTTGAGAATCAGGTCAGCCAAATGAACAAGCGATTGCTAAAGATTGAAAAGTTGAAATAGAGCTGAAAATCTAATCAACTGCAAATTTAATCTCCACCATTACCGGAAAATGATCAGAAGGGTATTTTAAGTTGTAGTGATTATTCAAAATGGCATGCCGGAGCACAGTAAAATAATTGTTCACAAATATGAAGTCGATTCTGCGACTAGGAGCTTCCGCAAAGTTAAAGCCATTGAAAGAGGCATCAGGTCCGAAATGAGGTATTTGAGAAATGTTATAAGCATCATTGAAATCATTTGATCCTAAAGTAGCGTAGACCCTTGAGCCCGGTTCAGCATTAAAGTCTCCCATCAGCACCACGG
This sequence comes from uncultured Roseivirgaceae bacterium, assembly GCA_964636035.1. Taxonomy (GTDB): domain Bacteria; phylum Bacteroidota; class Bacteroidia; order Cytophagales; family Cyclobacteriaceae; genus CAMPJM01. The sequence continues at coordinate 2,049 of CAZWQB010000011.1, read as the reverse complement.
GGTTGTTTTTCGCAATTTCCTGTATTTTTTTGTGGATCAGCGATGCACTGTTTACCCGCGCAACCTTTCCAATGTGGTCGAAATGAGTGTTAAAAATAAACATCACTGCATTTGATTGTTTATGCTTTACAACTGCCCACGTGCAGATGCGCGGAAGAGATGCGTCCCAGGATTTGGAGGGTTTATCAGGTGTTTCAGAAAGCCAGAAGGTTTCTGATTCAAGTATCTCAAATTCCCGTTCGTCATAAAAGATTGCCGAGTATTCACCTTTCTGAGCGCCATCATCTCGTCCTACGCCTACATAGGAGTGATTGGGGAGGAGGGAATCCAAAGCCTCGACCTGGTGATGCAGCCCTTCCTGAATGCCGAAAATATCAATTTCATTGAAGAGGACCAATCCCTGGATAACAGGCGCTCTATTTTTCCAGGCATTTACAGTGTCCTGGCGGGCATCATAACGAATGTTGTAGGTAGCAATATTGTAGGACAAATCCTGTTGTTGGGCAATTAACACACCGGGGAAGATTAGTAGCAGTAATAAAAACCTATAGAAAGAATGAATCATATTTTATGGCAAATTTAGATTCTCAAATATAGAATTATAAGTAGCATTGCCAATTTATCTTAAGTTAAAATTAGCACTTTTTGTTCTGCTCCAACCATCACAAATGGTGTTATCGTATTTGTAGTCGAAGTGTGCCTCCTGATCTTTTTTCAGCGGGTTTGACATTCCTTCGATACGCGGAAGCAAGTTAAAAAGGCTTTGTTTAGTTTTTCAGAGGGCCTTGCGCAATATAAATGACGCTCGGTATTTTTTTGATTGACTGTCTCGAGAAACATTAGGTCGTTATTTTACCAGCTCAAAGTCAGCTTCCAGCACATCTCTGGAGTTGGTTCCCACAAAAATCTTAAAATCACCTGCTTCCGCTTCAAAATCCATGTCTCTCGTGTAAAAAGCCAGGTCTTCTTTAGTAAGTTCAAATTGCACCTGCTGTGATTTTCCAGCCTCCAGCTTTATTTTTTTGAACCCTTTTAGTTCTTTTACCGGTCGGGTGACACTGCCGACCAGATCCCGGATGTATAATTGGACTACTTCCTCTCCTGCAAACTTACCACTGTTGGAGACCGTCACCGTGACCTTTATCGTTTCATCCATTTTATAGATAGGTTTATCGACGACCAGGTTGCTATAAGTAAAATCGGAATAGCTTAGCCCGTAACCAAAAGGATATAAAGGCTCATTAGATATATCCAGGTATTTGGATGTGTATTTTTGGTCAGATCTTGGCCTGCCGGTATTTTTGTTGTTATAGTAGATAGGGATTTGTCCCACACTCCTGGGAAAAGTAACAGGGAGTTTGCCAGAAGGATTATAATCCCCAAAAATAACATCTGCTATTGCATGTCCTGCCTGCGTGCCCAGAAACCAGGTTTCTAGTATGGAAGGTATGTTTTCATCCAGCCAGTTAATGGTAAGCGGTCTGCCATTCATCAGTACGGCCACAACCGGTTTGCCCGTCTTTTTTATAGCCTTCGCCAATTCTAACTGAACCCCGGGTAAGTCTATAGAAGATCTACTGGCTGCTTCCCCACTCATTTGCGCATCTTCTCCCAGTGCTAATATTACCACATCTGCTTTTTGAGCGGTTTTCACAGCTTCATCAATCCATTTGGTGGTGTCATCATCGATATTGCTGCCTCTTGCAAAAAGGACTTTTGTGGATGCGGGTACGGCGGCCTTAATCCCTTCCAGTAGTGTAACTGCTTTAGTATAATCTCCTGCGGCGGACCAGGACCCTATCATGTTTCTTTTGCTGTCGGCCAATGGGCCAATCACAGCAATTGTTTTTGAACTCTTTTTTAGCGGGAGGGTATTTCCTTCGTTTTTTAGTAGTACAATAGACTTTCTGGAGATGTCACGGGCTGCGGCAAGGTGTTCGCTGCTCATTACGACCTCCTTTTCGCGCTCTGTATCAGAATATCGGTAGGGGTCTTCAAAAAGACCAAGCAAAAACTTCATTCTCAATATTCTCCTTGCGGATTCGTCTA
>CAZWQB010000010.1:0-34996 GCA_964636035.1 uncultured Roseivirgaceae bacterium | reverse complement strand
TGTTAATCAGAGGGTCCCTGGTTCGAGCCCAGGAGCAGGAGCACATAAACCCGCAATATCGTGAGATATTGCGGGTTTTTTTATTTTATAGGCTTACAACTTTAAAATAACTTCAGCTCCACTACGTGATGCGCTGAGGAGGAACTGTATAAGGTAGCGCTATGAACTTAGCAAATTACCTTCCTCCACCACTTCATCCTATTTTTCTTACCTTTATACAATACTTGAAGCATGCTCTCAGTTCTTAATCCGATCGCTACAATAGGCTTGAAATTATATGGACATACTCTTTCTACTCGCAGGACTATTAATTGGAGCAGCACTTTCCTGGCTGCTCTTTAAAATGAAGTACAATCCCGGATCGCAGGTTTCTACAGAAGCTTACAATGCCCTCGACAAAGAAAAATGTATAGCAGAGGAACGTCTGAAGGATTTGAAAGTGGCTTATGAAAAATTAGAAGATGATTTAAAACACAAGACTTTCTCGGAAACAGATCTTCGGGATAGCCTGATTACTGCCCAATCTGAATGTAAAAACCTGCAGGAAAAGCTGGAAAATCAGAAAAACGACATCTCAAAACTACATCAGCAGATGACCATGCAATTTGAGAATATGGCCAAGCAAATTCTTGATCAGAATGCCAGAAGTTTTTCCAATATGCAACAGGAAAGAATAGGATTGATTCTAAATCCGCTGAAGGATAAGATAACGGCTTTTGAAAAAAAAGTTGAGGACACTTATAATCTTCAGGCGCTGGAAAGTGGCATCTTAAAACATGAAATTAAACAATTGGCATCTTTGAATCTGCAAATGAGCGAGGACGCGAAAAATCTGACGCTGGCGCTAAAGGGAGATAATAAAGTGCAGGGAAACTGGGGCGAAATTGTATTGGAAAGGGTACTGGAAGGCTCAGGGCTAAAAAAAGATGTGGAATATATTGTCCAGGGGGCCGAACTGCAGCTAAAAGATCAGGAGGGCAAGCACCTTAAGCCCGATGTGATCGTCCTCCTTCCAGAGCAAAAGCATATTATTATTGATGCAAAAGCTTCATTGAAAGCTTATGAGGCTTACGCAAACTGCGAAGATCAGGAAGAGCAACAGCAATGCCTGCAACAACATATCCTCTCCATCAAAAATCATGTACGTGTTTTGAGCGAGAAATATTATCAGCAGGCGGCGGGGCTGAACACCCCCGACTTTGTCGTCATGTTCCTGCCAATCGAAGCTTCATTTTCTGCTGCTTTGCGGTCAGACCAGGGTGAAATTTTTAACTATGCCTGGGAAAGGAAAATCGTAATTGTAAGTCCTACTACACTGCTGGCTACGCTAAGAACGGTTGCTTCCATATGGAAAAACGAAAAGCAAAATAAGAATGCCTTAAAAATAGCTGAGGAGAGCGGCAGATTGTATGATAAATTTCATGCCTTTGTGAACGATCTTGAGAAAATAGGCAAGGGTATTCAATCCAGTCAGGGAGCTTTTGATGATGCAATGAAAAAGTTGAGCAGCGGAAAAGGTAATTTAATTACCAGGGCTGAGAAATTAAAGCTGATGGGCATCAATGCAAAGAAATCTCTCAAAACAAACGGTCTTTCTCTGGAAGAAGAAATGGAAGCATCAGCATTAAACAGCCCCTCTTTAGAGATAGAAGATGAATAACAGTATGATAAGTAGTATCATGACTATATACATAAGGGCATCTACCTGAATATATTTTTGCCACCTGTTAAAGTTTTCTTTCAGCTTTTTCACGTTGTAATTTAATGCATTTTTCACGCAAAGACCGCGAAGCTTTTTGCGCAAAGAAGGAAAGTATTAATGGATTTGTACTTTGGATTGATCCTTCATCGCAGCATTGTTGAGGGATTCTATATTTAGTTTAAGAAAAGGCATCTACTTTCTGATGGTGCAAAGGTATAGATTTTTAGTTTACTGTTTACAAATGTGCTATTCCCGACCTTCACAGACAGGGATTCCTGATCTTCGCTTCGTCAGGAATGACGCATTTTATCGCTGGGAGTTACAAATGGTTTCCCAAAACAGAAAATCTTAATTAAATCGCAATTCGCAAAATTCACCAACCAACACATCATCAAATTATACCCTTGGCTTTTTAAGCAATCTTTGCTTATTTTACATCTATGACAAGAAAATGGGTTCCAAAGCCGCTGCCGCTTGATGAGGATATTGCCAGCTTATCCAAAGAAATCAACGTAAATCCCTGCTTAGCATCTATTTTAGTCCAGAGAGGTATTAAAACCTTCGATGAAGCAAAGGCATTTTTCCGGCCTTCGCTGACACACCTCCACAACCCATTTCTGATGAAGGATATGGACAAAGCGGTGGCGAGGTTAAAAACAGCTATGGACCATCATGAAAAAATCATGATTTACGGGGATTACGATGTAGACGGTACCACTTCTGTTGCTTTGGTTTTTGGCTTCCTCAGTAAAATATATACGAACATTGAATATTACGTACCTGATCGCTACACCGAAGGCTATGGTGTGTCGCTACAGGGGATAGAATACGCAGCGAAAGCACAGGTGAAACTGATCATCAGCCTGGATTGTGGCATTAAAGCCGTGGAAAAAATTGCCCTCGCACAAGAAAAAGGCATTGATTTTATAGTTTGCGACCACCACCGTCCGGGAGATATTCTGCCTCCTGCCGTAGCAGTGCTTGATCCTAAAAGAAGGGATTGCCAATATCCATACAAGGAGCTTTCAGGCTGTGGGGTGGGGTATAAATTGCTGGAAGCGTTTTGCATTCATCAGCAACTTGATAAGAGTGAGCTTTTGAATTACATTGACCTGGTAGCGGTGAGCATCGCTTCTGATATAGTTCCTATTACCGGGGAAAACAGAGTACTGGCATATTTTGGATTGAAGAAATTGAATAGCAATCCTTTGCCCGGACTGAAAGCGCTGATGGAGTTGGGCGGCCTGAAAGAAAATATGGATATTACCTCCATTGTTTTCGGCATTGGTCCGCGTATAAACGCTGCAGGACGGATTGACCATGCAAAATATGCTGTGAAACTACTGTTGGCAGAAGAAACGCAAGAAGCTGAGGCACTGGCCATTCCCATTAATAAAAACAATATTCATCGTAAAGATGTAGACAGCAATATTACGCTGGAGGCGCTTACGATGATAGAAGAGGATCTTCTTACGAAAGAATCCAAAAGCACTGTTCTTTTTAAGAATGACTGGCATAAAGGAGTAATAGGTATTGTGGCCTCGCGTTGTATTGAGAAATATTATCGGCCCACGATTATTCTTACAGAATCCAACAACAAAGCCACAGGTTCGGCACGGTCTGTGTTAGGATTTGACGTGTATGATGCAATTTCCGAATGCTCGGATTTATTGGAGCAGTTTGGCGGCCACATGTATGCGGCAGGGTTGACCATGGAGCTGGATAAAGTGCCTGCTTTTAAACAGCGGTTTGAAGAGGTAGTTTGTCGTAAAATTAAAGAAGAGCATTTGATTCCTCAGATTGAAGTGGACCAATGCATTGATTTGCATTGCATCAACTTTAAGTTTTATGACATATTGAAACAGATGGCGCCTTTTGGACCAGGAAATATGCATCCTGTATTTATTACAGAAAATGTCTATGCTGCTTCACGGCCGCAGATTCTAAAGGAGGAGCACCTCAAAATTTCAATTAAGCAGGAAGGTTTTAACTGTAGAATGGATGCCATAGGATTTAAAATGGCTGAGTATTTTCCAATGATAAGCAGTGGCATGCGTTTTAAAATTGCATATTGCATTGAGGAAAATAATTACCGGGGCAACAAAACTTTGCAGCTCATCCTCAAAGATATAAAGTTTGAGTAAGATAAGATGATAATAGCCGATTTTCAACGGAAACATGCTCTGAAAGGCAGGAAAAAAGATAAATAGATGATTTTACGAGCAGAAAATTTAGTAAAGAAATACAAAAAAAGGACGGTGGTGAACCACGTATCCGTGGAGGTTGCCCAGGGAGAAATTGTGGGGCTATTGGGACCCAATGGAGCAGGAAAAACCACAACTTTCTACATGATCGTAGGGCTCATCAAACCAAACGATGGAGATATCTACCTTGAAGATGAAAATATCACAGACCTTCCCATGTATAGAAGGGCAAAAAAAGGAATTGGTTACCTCGCTCAGGAAGCTTCTGTTTTCAGAAAATTAACGGTGGAGGAAAACCTGATGGCTGTCTTAGAGATGACCAAACTCTCGAAGCAAGATCAGAAAAATAAAATGAACAGTCTGCTTGAAGAATTTAGCCTCGGTCACGTTCGAAAAAGTATAGGCATGGTGCTGTCAGGTGGAGAAAGAAGAAGAACGGAAATTGCCAGGGCGCTTGCTGTAGATCCTAAGTTTGTGTTGCTGGATGAGCCTTTTGCAGGGGTAGACCCCATTGCCGTTGAAGAAATCCAAACCATTGTGGCGCAGCTCAAAAATAAAAATATCGGAATTCTCATAACCGATCACAACGTAAACGAAACGTTATCCATCACCGACAGGGCTTATTTGATGTTTGAAGGAAAACTGTTAAAAGCCGGTAGCGCTGAAGAACTGGCCGCGGATGAGCAGGTGAGAAGGGTGTATCTTGGGCAGCACTTCGAACTCAAAAGAAAGATTTAATTGCTTTCGAAAAGCAATGAAGGGGGCGATCTATCACTGATAAACAACCAATTAGACGAATCTTTTGAAAGATCCAGCGTCGAGAATAGCGATACTTCCGATTTCCATCCATTCCAGAACAAATTTCTTTGTAAATTTTAGGGTTTTTTAACGCATAAGAAACCTTCGTTGTGCATTAAAGGTTAACTGCCTGTTTAGATTATATGGAGATAATTAATTCAATTTTGACATGGGTGATGAAAAAGCGCATTCATGAAGTCGAGCTTTTCATGAAGTACCCGCATGAAGTGCAGAAAGAAGTATTGTCGAAGTTGATCGCTACTGCCAAGCATACTGAATTTGGAAAAAAGTATGATTTCGAAAGTATCAAGGCGCTTAAGGATTTCAAGGCGAGGGTTCCGCTCGCCAATTATGAGACCCTATTTCCATATATAGAGCGCCTCATGAAGGGGGAGCAGAAAATTTTGTGGCCATCTGAGATCAAATGGTTTGCAAAATCTTCAGGCACCACTGCTGCAAGAAGTAAATTTATTCCGGTGAGCCAGGAGGCATTGGACGACTGCCACTACAAAGGCGGAAAGGACATGATTTCGATCTATGTGAATAATTTTCCTGACACAAAAGTTTTTACCGGAAAAACACTCGCGATTGGGGGCAGTCATCAAATCAATACACTTGATAAAAATTCCAACTCACAGTACGGAGATGTATCGGCAGTGATCATGAAGAACCTTCCTTTTTGGGCACAAATGACCCGGACGCCCAGCCTGGAAACTGCGCTCATGGAAAACTGGGATGAGAAGGTGAAAAAAATGGCCAAAGAAACCGCCTCGGAGAACGTCACTAATATTACCGGGATACCAACCTATACGATTGTGCTGATTGAGGAGATTCTCAAAAATACCGGCGCCTCAAATATTCTGGAAGTTTGGCCAAACCTGGAGCTGTTTGTTCATGGGGCAGTAGCTTTTACTCCCTACCGCGAGCTGTTTAAGAAGCTGATTCCCAACCCGGCTATGCGCTATCTGGAAACCTACAATGCAACTGAAGGCTTTTTTGGCATACAGGACCGCCCGGGTTCAGATGATATGCTTTTGATGTTGGATTATGGTGTTTTCTATGAATTTATTCCCATGGAGCATTATCACGACGATGTTCCCAAAGTGATCGGCCTGGAGGAGGTAGAAATCGGAAAAAATTACGCCGTGGTAATTTCAACCAATGCAGGTTTATGGCGGTATGTAATTGGCGATACTGTAAAATTTACGACCCTGGCCCCCTACAGAATTAAGATTTCTGGCAGAACCAAACATTTTATCAATGCTTTTGGGGAAGAGGTAGTTATTGAAAATGCAGAACAAGCCATTGCCAGGGCTTGTGAAGCGACCCGTGCCACCGTCACCAATTTCACCGCCGGACCCCACTATTTTGGCGAGTCGGAGAAGGCACGGCATGAATGGATTATTGAATTTGCGCAGGAACCTGAAAGTCTCGACCAGTTTAGAAAAATACTGGATGATACGCTTAGAGAGGTAAATTCAGATTATGATGCAAAAAGGAACAAAGATCTGGCATTGGTGGAGCCCATTGTCCACAATGTACCTAAGGAAACCTTTTACAAATGGATGAAAAAGAGGGGAAAATTGGGAGGACAAAATAAGGTTCCGCGCCTTGCCAACAACAGAGATTATCTGGACGACATCCTGGAAATGCTGGAAAACTGAGGTCTGCCTTTTCAGTAGAAATAGAATGACTTAAACCGAGAAGATACATCCAACGCCAGGCGGGAAACCTAAAGCAATGCTGTGGATTTCCGCAGGCGCGGTTAACTCGCCTTCCACTTTATAGTACAGCCGATTGCTTTGGTGAAATTTTCTTTCACTTTTTCCCCGGCCAATAAGGCATCCACGGCATTTTCAACATATTTCACGTTTGCATCTTTTGCACTTTTGTGATTGTTGTCAATGGCTCCAATATAAGCAACGATGTTTTTTCCTCCTGTTTTCTGTAACACAAACACGTGAGGCGTTCTTGAAGCACCGTAAGCCTTAGTAACCTCCTGCGTTTCATCTACTAAATAAGGAAAGGTAAATCCTTTTTCTCTCGCCCTGATTTGCATGTTTTCAAAAGAATCTTCTGGTTGTACATCGGCATCATTAGGATTAATAGCAATAACGGGGTATCCCTGCGACTTGTAGCGCTTGTCCAGCGCTATGATTCTCTCTTCATATAATTTAGAGTAGGGGCAGGTATTACAGGTAAAAATAACAATGTATCCTTTGGCGTTTTTATAATCCGAAAGAGAAACCATACCTCCATTTACATCTTTCAATTTAAAATCCCTGGCCTCGCTGCCAACTTTGTAGCCTTCTCCGGGAAAAAAGGAGGATGTTAAAAAAAGTACACTAAGTATTCCAATCACAAATTTTATTTTCATAATTAAATTTAACATTATCGTCTTATAAATCTACAAAAGAGTAAGAATAACTCAGCATGCGAAGGACTAAACCAGACTTTATTTTTTTAACTGGTCATCAATAATCTGGTCCAGTTCACCTTCTTTAAAAGCTTTTTCATAAAAAGCAGTTTTCCCATTCAGGTTGTTAATGAGCAGCGTGGCAGGAATTGCCCCGGACCATGAAGGATCTATCTTGTCAATAAATGCATTGAAGTCTGTTTCATCCAGGAGTCTAACTTCCGAAGTCAGCGCCCTTTTTTGAACAAAGGGAATTACTTTTTTTTCCAGGTCCTCGACGAAGTCCAGGGTCACCAAAAGCACCTTCACGTTTTGATCTTCGTATTTTTTGCCGACCGCTTCAAAATACGGTATCTCCTGAATACAAGGCTTACACCAGGTCGCCCAGAAATTAATCAATTGTATATCGGCCTCGGCGCTTGAAATAAGTTCATCAAGCTCATGAAATTTAATTACGTCGACCTTCTGCGCAAAGGCTGAAATCGAGCCTAAAAAAATAAGATAAAAACAAAAAAGAAGTTTCATCATGGTTCCAGTAGAAGACAAAAATTTTAGCTCGATGCTAAGAGACCGTTAGCAAGGGTAAATTCTACACTAAATTTACATATAGGACTTTTCTTAGATTGTGAGATTCAAACGAAAAATTCGCTTTTCAAATGTTACGGATTTATTAAATAAAAGTAAACAAATTTAACTTCTTATTAAAACAAATATTACATATCTAAAACACCTGAAAATAAACGAACTAGCAAAAAATCTGCTTTACGTTTTAAAGAAAAAAATGTTTTTGAATGCTATTATTTTCAAGGAATTTATTTAAAATGATAATACGCAACTCAAAAGACGTCGCCTTTCAGGAAAAGCTTTATACAAAATAAAGATTTCAAAATGTCAAACAAAACTTTTCCACATTTCTCAAAAGTTATCCACACGTTTTTTCAAAGTAATCATAACATCGTGATTTACAGTACATTACGGAATTTATGCCGACGTTATTTTCTGTGGATAAGTGCTCATAAAATTAGATAACGAAAAAATAGTTGAATTTTGACTTAAATTTTTCATAGAGCAGCGTTTCAAAAACAAGTTATTCCTCCTACTTCTAAAAATCTTAGTATCGCCGGAATATCACTCTTTATGCTGCCTTATCAACCTCTTTCTATAGGCATTAAAGATCCTAGATTTCGAAACAAACCCTACATATTTCCCATCATCTATCACCGGGAGGTTCCAGGCGCCTGTTTTCTCGAACTTATTCATCACGGATTGCATATTTTCATTAGAAGAAACTTGCGCCGGGGCGGCTTTCATTAAAGATTTGATAATGATATTTTTCCTTGATTCTTCATCGAACATCTTTTCGCGGATATCATCCAGGGTAATTACTCCCAGTAGCGCCTGGTGCTCATCTACTACCGGAAAAATGTTGCGTCGCGAGACCCTTACCAAATTGACGAGGTCTTCCAACCGGGCCTCAGGATGAATCGTCAACAGATCGGTTTCAACTATTTTTTTCAGGTGGATGAGGTTCAATACCTGTTTGTCTTTATCATGTGGTATCAAGTCACCTCTCTGAATAAGATGTTTGGTATAAAAAGAGTATTTCTCGAAATAGGAGTAGGTAACATAGGAGATAGCACTTACGAGCATTAGAGGAACAAAAAGTGTGTACCCACTGGTAATTTCTGCAATAAGAAATATGGCAGTGAGCGGAGCACTTTGAATTCCGCTCATCAGTCCACACATACCTACCAGCGTAAAATTGCTACTGCTCAGTTCATATTGAAAAGGCAATAGGTTCATAAGTTTTGACGCCAAAAAGCCTGTCATACCGCCAATAAACAAGGACGGTCCAAAAATACCACCTGAGCCACCAGCACCTATTGTCAACGCGGAAGCCACGGGCTTGATCAGGATGACCCCTAAAATAAAAAGGCCCAGCATCAAATAATTATCTATACTACCAAAAAACAAGCTGTTGTGTAGAATTTCAAAACCCTTACCATCAACGAGCAGCTTTATTGCTTCATAACCTTCGCCATAGATGGGGGGGAAAATAAAAATGATTAGTCCAAGACATACGCCTCCTACCAGGGCTCTCCCATAATCATTGCGCAACCGGACCATCTTGCTTTCAATATAATAGCTTACGCGCACAAAATACACGGAAATCAAGCCGCAGATTATCCCCAATACCATATAATAAGGCACATCATAGGCAGTAAAAGGATCTGTTAGCTGGAATGAAAACATAATATCGTCTCCCACTAAGACTAGCGAAACCAGAGACCCGAACACAGAAGCGATCAGGAGAGGAATAAATGCGGCAATTGATACTTCAGCCAATATTACTTCTATGCTAAAAATTACCCCTGCCACGGGTGAATTAAAAATTGCAGATACTGCTCCCGCTGCACCGCAACCTATTAAAAGCGTTCTCTTTTTATAATTCAGGTGCATCAGCCGCGCCATGTTCGAACCTATGGCAGATCCTGTTACCACAATGGGTGACTCCAGCCCAACCGAACCACCAAAGCCTACTGTTATCGCGCTTGTCACCATACTTGCATACATCCTGGTTTTTTTGACAATGCTGGACCGTCTCGAAATTGTGTACAGAATGTTGCTTATTCCATGATTTAACGTTTCTTTGAAAAGAAACTTGCTAAGACCTACGGCAATAAGGATTCCTAGTAACGGATAGCTCAGATAAAGGAAATGGGCATATTCTATGTCAAAATCTCCCGTAAGGAAATCCTTTATCGAGAGTACAGTCACTTTGAGTAGAACAGCCGCAAAGCCAGCAACAATGCCTATTAGGCCACTTAACAGGAGTATAAAGTTTTTCGTACTGATATGCTTTATCCGCCATATTAAAAACTTTACCAGAACCGGGTTTGATCTCATCTGTAGCGCTATCCAAATACACTTCAACCAACAATGGATGTCAAACTTCGTGATGAAATGACATTGGCTGTATTTTTTGGCGAAGATATACAAGCCGGGGCAATTATGCATAATGATTTCCATAAAGTCCCGGCCGGAACCACCATCTCTGGTGAACGAAAATGTACGTTAAAGTGCCAAAATTTCAAAAACTACGATAAATGCAGTAAATTAAAACTTTTAAGGATATTTTAGCGTCAACCCTAATTTCGAAAGAATATCTGTTGATAAGGTAAAACAAAAATGAGCGTATGAAAGCAATTATCCCAGTAGCAGGAATAGACAATAAATTAAGGCCACACACACATACACAACCCAAAGGACTTATTCCTGTGGCTGGAAAACCAATAATCGCTCATATTGTAGATAATTTAATGGAGGGCGGAGTTTCAGATTTTGTGTTTGTAACAGGATATCTGGGAGATAAAATTGAAGCTTTCATCAAGGAGCATTATACAAACAAAAACATTCGTTATCAATTTGTGAGGCAGGAACCCCGCGAAGGCATTGGCCATGCACTTTGGTGTGCCAGAGAGCACCTCGTGGGTGAAGAACCTATTATCATTATGTTGGGCGACACAATCCTGAGCCTGGACCTCCCGTCGTTTCTCAATGATGGTTATTCCAAACTGGGCACGAATAAGGTGAGTGTACCCGGAAACTTCGGGGTGGTAGAAATTGATGATAAGGGTTTTGTTAAAAAGCTGGTTGAAAAGCCAAAAATGCCGAAGTCTAACCTGGCGATGGTGGGAATTTATAAAATTATGAATCCTTCTCTGCTCATCGAAAGCCTGAACTATATAACCAGCAATGAAATTAAAACTTATGGAGAGTATCAACTCACGGATATTCTGGCCTACATGATTGAAAAAGGCGATCAATTCAAGACCTTTAGCGTAGACAACTGGTATGATTGCGGCAAAAAAGAATCATTGCTGGCTGCGAATGCGATTATGCTGGGGCGAACTGATTTTCAACAAACGGTGTCCAGAAAATATCACAAAACAATTATAATTCCGCCCGTAAGTATTGGAAAAAACTGTACCATTAGCAATTCAATCATTGGCCCTAATGTGGCCATCGGAGACAATAGCGTAGTTTCTTATTCTATCATCAAAAATTCGATTATTGGATCTTATAGTAGCCTAAACAGCATTATTCTCAACGACTCCATCATAGGGAATGATACGAGTTTGATGGGGCTTAGCCACAGCTTAAACATCGGCGACAATGCAGAAATTAATTTCTCGGATAAATAGGGCTTACTGAAAAAGTCTCGTGCGTCAGATACCAGGCGGCAAAGCGAAGATGTATCTTTATACTTCAAGTTGAAGCCAACGAAGTTGATGGCGTGCCTGAGGCTAGTCTAAAAAAAGATCTTATATTTATTTTAGGTGCAATGAAAAGGTCTTATTTATGAAAAACCGTCGCACTTGCTGAAAAAGTAACGTGATAAAAAATATATAAAAACTAATCTGAACCTGCATTTTTATTACAGCATTTTTCAGCAGGCTCTAAATAGCTAAGAGGACCTGCTGTCAGCTTGGAAAAGTGGAATAGAGAATGTTATCCTGAACTTTATCTTTAAAGGTTTTTAGCAAGCTCTTCTATCTTGATGCTCACACCTGGAGCGGGTTGTAGAAGCGGAAATGAACATACATTTTGTTGTTTTTTAATTCCTCCAGGATCCTGTTCCACAGTTTTTCATAAGGGACAATTTCCATATCCATATATAAGTCACTGGGTATTTGAGTGGCCTTGAGTTTTTTAAGGTAAGTCTGGCCCTTTTCCGTAACCAATTCGTAGTTAAATTCCTTTTCGGTAACAATAGTCAGAAGCCTGATGAAAATGCTGGTTCTGTAATTGTGACGCTTGTCCAGGTGCACAGAGTTGTATTGCTGAAGTTCATTGATCACATTCAGGATATGATCCGTTTTTCCATCTCTAAGCAGGTACAGGAATTGAATAATTAAGGTTGCCGTATTATAACCTTGCTTATCTTTTTCAAACGCGGGCTTGTATGAGAGGAATTGTTCCAGGTCGAAACCCCATTTCAATAACTTCGAATCTCTGAAGAATACGAGGAACGCTCTGTATATCTGCCACCTGTCTTTTTCTTCCTCTTTTAGTAAGTTGTAGTTTTTATTCGTTCTGACGCGCCTGTAAATTTCGGCTGCTTTCTTGTAATCTTCTTCTTTTAATAATAGCAGGAAATTATATTCCACAAAGTTGAACCACTCCGGTGATCCGGATTTGAAAAGCTTCAGCGACTTTTCAGCATACTCGTTGCCGTTTTTTACATCTTTTAGGCAGAAATAAGCGTAGAGCTTATTATACGCAATCTCTTTTTTATCCAGATCAACAGTAACGTCTATATGCTTGTTCTGTAAATATTTTTTTTCTAATACGCTGCACAGCTTTACGTTTGAGGCATAATCGCCCTTTAACTGATTGTATTGAAGCTGGAGCTTATAAGAAAACACATCCAAACGCTGACTTTTGTATTTGGCGGCTTTTACATTGATACTTTCAATCACCTTGGGAATTTTCGACAATATCCTTAGCTGAGCGCTTACTGATTTATTAATTTGAACCAGCGTATTGTAGTATAACTCCTCACATTCATGGGTGGCTTCCAGAAATTTCTTTTGTTTTATGAGTTCCCTGGCTGTTTCTTCATACAAAGTAGTTTTTCCGAGCCTCGCGTATTCATTGCGTAGCATAGTAAGTGCTTCTACGGAAATATCCACGCATTCATTTTCTACAGCGGTTTTAATCAAGCCTGGAAGCAACTTCAAAACTACGTCGTAAGCGCCCTCCGAAACAAGGATCTTGCATTGATGCAATTGATGCAGGCATTCATAAATGCACCTGTCATACCCGGAATATATTTCTTTATCGTAATCTAAAAAGTAAAGATGATTGAGCAGCTTTTGCCTTAACTTTCTTTTAGCATTTCTGTAGTTTCTGTTTCCCGGATCAGTCCGGAACATTTTCTTCGCCGCTATTTCGTCATTATCAAATTTCCCATCTATGATTCCCTCGTACAAAAGGTTGTCCTTGGAAATCTCTTTTTTCCTAAAGTTTTGGTTGATAAGCTGGATACTTCGTTGGCCTTTCTTTTTGGTGATATCAATAAGTTTAATAATATCTTCCATTACATACTAATATTAAGATGAGAATTTAGAATATAACTTTTTAGGAAAATTGGTAAGAAATGTGTGTTTGTCTTTGATTTCCTAAATATCAGCTACAGTTATATATATTTAATCTAATTTATAAATTAAAGCTTTATAAATGAAAATTTAAAATATTTGAATAAATAAATATATATGTATTCTTAATTTCTATAAAAGGTCACCATTTATTTAGGGGAATTTTTGAAAAGCCTATATTTTCTGACGGTCACCTTATATATGCTCCATATTACTATACTACCGATTTAGCATCTGGAACAATTTGCTGGAAAATTTAATTTAGTGGTAGATCTTCATACAAAAGGAGCAGAAAAATGGTCGAACAAAGCTCAAAGTTTACTTTTTATGATAATATTGCAAAAGTTTTTAGTTTTTATTACAGCCACGCGGAACCTGCTTGAGTATCCAGCTAATCCTGCGAAAAGTAACAGTCAAAAGTGCAGCAAAAGCACCTTCACTTCTAACAAGCTGTACGAAAGGTACCTGAAAATAACTAGAAAAGATGGAGATTACCCAAATCAAAGAGACTTGTTTGTACGTGGCTGACCTTGAGTCTACAAAAGCATTTTATAATGGAAAGCTGGGTTTTGAGGTAATCTCGAAGGTAGAGAATAGTCATGTATTTTTCAGGGTAGGGAAATCTGTGTTGCTGTGCTTTATTCCGCAAACTTCCAAAGCCAAGGAAAGCCCTCCTCCACATTTTGCCTATGGACACCAACATATTGCCTTTGAAGTATCTCCTGAAGAATATAGGGACTGGAAAAATAAGATCGAATCGTGGGACATTGAAATCATTCAGGAGCAGGTATGGAAGAACAATTTAGAATCCTTTTATTTTCTTGACCCGGACAACCATGTATTGGAAATTATACCGGAAGGCGTTTGGGATTAATTACTTGAAGATATCATTGCCAAGGCATTCCCGATCCGATAGTCTCTATGTGAGTACCGATTATTAGTGCTTGTAAGTACGCCAGGATATCCAACCCAAAATTTAAAAATGAAATATACGCTGATGAAATAACCATAGCTGAAGCATACCCACCGAAAATGTCCGAAAGACTCTCCGAATCGAGTCCGGAGTCTTTCGGACCCGACTCTTACGGAGAATATAAGGTCTAGAAATGACGATTTCCAACACGAGGGCTTTTAGGTTATTCCATCCCGAAACCAGTCCGGGACGAGATTCTGACCATTTAAAAACAAAATATATAGATGAAAATATTTTACACCATTTCATTGCTCATCTTATCGAATGTTTTCATGACTTTCGCTTGGTACGGGCACCTGCACTTCAAGAAGATTTCCTTACTCCAGCACTTAGGTCTTTGGGGAATCATTCTCGTTAGCTGGGGTCTGGCCCTTTTCGAATATATTTTTCAGGTTCCTGCGAACAAAATTGGGTTCAATGAAAACGGAGGTCCTTTTTCATTGATAGAATTGAAGACCATTCAGGAAGTTATTTCTCTTGTAGTTTTCACTTTCATCACCATTTATATTTTCAAGACAGATAAATTTGCCTGGAATCATGCTGTCGGCTTCGCTTTTATTGTTCTGGCGGTATTTTTTATTTTCAAAAAATGGTAATAGAGTTGGAGATTTACCGTTATCCTTCGTTAAATCAGTCGTGCCTCCAATTACCAAAGCAGATTCTTTAAAGATAGGCGTGATTTTATTAAGTTTGTAAGATAGTTGGCATTGGATTAATTTCAATCACATGTCAGGGAAGTTATAACAGAAATTAAAATGGAAGATATAGTATCAACTGACCTTAAAAGGGAGCATCAATTAAAAATAAAGCAGGTTTTCAGAGAAGTAGGAAAAGTTGTTGTGGGGCAGGAGTATATGCTCAACAGACTTTTGATCGGCCTTTTTACCCAGGGTCATATCTTGCTTGAAGGCGTTCCTGGTCTTGCAAAGACACTTACGGTCAATACACTGGCCAAGGTATTACATCTTGATTTCCAGAGGATGCAATTCACACCTGATTTGCTGCCTTCCGACCTGGTAGGGACAATGATCTACAACCAGCAGACTTCGAAGTTTGAAGTAAAAAAAGGACCCATTTTTGCCAATCTGATATTGGCTGATGAGGTAAACCGTTCCCCTGCCAAAGTACAGGCTGCTTTGCTCGAGGCTATGCAGGAAAAGCAGGTTACCATTGGCGAAACCACTTTCAAACTGGACAAGCCTTTCCTGGTATTGGCCACTCAAAATCCGGTTGATCAGGAAGGTACCTATCCATTGCCTGAAGCGCAGGTGGATAGATTCATGATGAAGGTACATGTTAATTATCCGTCAAAGCAGGATGAACTGGAAGTGATGAGAAGAATGGCGAATATGAGCTTTAATGATAAGGTAGAGCCTGTGCTAACCAAAGAAAATATCTTTAAGATCAGAGAAGAAATTAACCAGGTGAGCATATCGGAAAGCCTTGAAAAATATATCATTGAAATTGTTTTTGCTACCCGTTTTCCTAAGGATTATGGTTTGACAAACGAAGCTAATTACATCCAATTTGGAGCTTCTCCCCGGGCCAGTATCAATCTGAATCTTGCCGCCAAGGCCATTGCCTTCTTCGACGAAAGAGATTATGTGCTCCCTGAAGACATCAAAGAAATTGCCGAAGATGTATTAAACCACAGGATAATCCTCAACTATGAGGCTGAAGCCGATGGCGTGGGCGCAAAAGATATCGTGAGAAATTTACTTCGACAGGTACCCATCAACCAATAGGCCACAACGGATCAAAAACCATTTGTTGTTGAGTTCATGAAATTAGCATCAGCAACAAATGGCTTGTGTTCTACCTTCCAAAAAAGCATACGGCGCGTGTTCGCATTGAAAACGCCATATCACAGCCGTAGACACTTTAATTTCCTCGTCCCGACAAGGGCCTCGGCAAAAATGACGAAAAGTTCAATTATCCCAATTACCTACAGGTACAATATGTACATTTGAAGGGTCACAAAAATTTCAGGCACTAATATTTGCCGACCAGCAATTATTATTTGTTATATGTTTTTACAAGTCTTAATTTTGGCTCTTTATTGACCAAGCACCACAACAGTTTTACCATGCAAAGAGACAAAATAATATTTGACCTTATTGGAGCAGAAAAGGAACGTCAGGAAAATGGCGTTGAACTTATCGCATCTGAAAACTTTACTTCCCTACAGGTAATGGAAGCACAAGGCAGCGTTCTTACTAACAAGTATGCGGAAGGGCTTCCGGGAAAACGCTACTACGGCGGATGCGAAATAGTTGATGAAATAGAGCAACTGGCCATTGACAGGGCAAAGACACTTTTTGGCGCATCATGGGTAAACGTGCAGCCACACTCCGGCGCTCAGGCAAATGCTGCTGTGATGCTTGCGGTGTTAAAACCTGGTGATAAAATCTTAGGCTTCGACCTTTCACATGGCGGCCATCTAACCCATGGTTCTTCGGTAAATTTCTCAGGCAAGTTGTATCAACCATTTTTTTACGGAGTTAAAAAAGAAACAGGCACCATTGATTGGGACGCACTGGAAAATACTGCCAGAAAAGAAAAGCCAAAATTAATCATCGCCGGAGCGTCAGCATACTCCAGAGATTGGGATTACAGTCGCTTCCGAGCCATTGCAGATGAAGTGGGCGCTTTATTAATGGCAGATATTTCTCACCCTGCGGGCCTGATTGCACGGGGCTTGTTAAATGATCCGCTGGAGCATTGTCATATTGTAACCACCACTACACATAAAACCTTGAGAGGCCCTCGCGGTGGCATGATCATGATTGGCGAAGACTTTGAAAACCCAATGGGCGACAAAACTCCGAAGGGAGAATTGAAAATGATGTCTGCATGCCTTGATTTTGCTGTATTCCCCGGTACGCAGGGAGGTCCGCTGGAGCACGTAATTGCGGGAAAGGCAGTAGCTTTTGAAGAGGCGCTTTCCGATGCTTACATGGACTATGTGGTGCAGGTGCAAAAAAATGCCAAAGTAATGGCAAAAGGCTTTTTAGATCTGGGCTACCAAATTATCTCTGATGGTACTGATAACCACATGATGCTTATTGACCTTCGCTCTAAAGGCCTTACCGGAAAGCAAGCCGAAAATACGCTCATCAAAGCAGATATTACCATCAATAAAAATATGGTACCATTTGATGATAAATCACCTTTTGTAACCTCCGGTATGCGGTTGGGGACAGCGGCCATCACTACCAGAGGGATGAAAGAGAATGACATGGCCAATATAGTCGGATTCATTCATGAGGTGCTTCAAAATGTGGAAGATGAACAGAAAATCGCCTCGGTTAAAGAAGAGGTTAACAAGTGGATGAAAAACTTCCCCTTATATAAATAAATGACGGAATCCGGAGAAAAAGAAATGTCCTTCCTGGACCACCTGGAAGAACTAAGATGGCATCTAATCAGAGCAGGCGCGTCCATTTTTGTTTTTGCCATTATTGCCTTTGTTTCCAAAGACTTCGTATGGCACCACCTGATATTAGGGCCTTCACGCCCTGATTTCTGGTCATACAGAGCACTTTGCGAACTTGGTGCTGCCATCAATTCTGACCTCCTGTGCATCGAATCCCTGCCATTTATTATACAAAGCAGAGAAATGACAGGGCAATTCACCATGCATATCACTTCCTCCTTTATTATAGGACTTATATGCGCTTTCCCTTATGCTTTTTGGGAATTTTGGCGGTTCATCGGCCCGGGCCTATACCCAAAAGAGCGAAATATGACGAGGGGGGCAGTATTTTTCGTAAGCCTGTTGTTTATCGCCGGGGTGCTTTTTGGGTACTTCATCGTTTCTCCATTGTCTATTAATTTCCTGGCGAATTATCAGGTCAGCCCCACGATTACAAATGAGTTTGATATCAAATCGTATGTTTCCACCGTTTCTATGCTGGTGTTGGCTTGTGGAATTATGTTCCAGTTGCCAATCGTGATATATTTCCTTTCTGAGGCCGGATTTGTTACGCCTGCCATCATGAAGCAGTACCGTAGGCACGCAATTGTAATTATTTTGATAATCTCAGCAATTCTTACGCCACCAGAAGTAATAAGTCAGATCCTAATGTCCTTTCCGATGCTATTTCTATATGAAGTAAGCATATATATTTCTGCCATGGTACTAAGAAATAAGCGAAAAGCTTTAATAAAAGAAGATGAATAGAGTTATAGCAATTGGTGGAGACCACGCAGGTTTCACCTACAAAGAAAAGATAGTTAAAAAACTAAATGAAGAAGGATTCGAAGTAAAGGATTTTGGCCCCTTCTCCGAAGCCTCGGTAGACTATCCTGATTTCGCTCACCCGCTGTCAGAATTTGTGGAATCCAGCCAGGACGGATTTGGCATTCTGATTTGTGGAAGTGGGAACGGCGTGGCAATTACAGCAAATAAACATGCGGGCATCAGGGCTGCTTTATGCTGGAATACCGAACTCGCAGCGCTGTCCAGGCAGCACAATAATGCCAATGTACTTTGTATCCCGGCACGGTTCGTTTCCGTCGAAACCGCAGAAGATATGGTGGATACTTTTTTAGAAACTGCTTTTGAAGGTGGAAGACACGGCACCCGTGTCGGTAAAATAAGTTGCTGAACGAATGAATTCCAAACTGATCTCCTCGGTGGCTTTAATAGGAATGGAAGTAAAAAATCTTGAAGGACAAGATTTAGGAGACATCGTGGATATCATGTTGGATGAAGACTCCGGTGCAACCGCTTATGCAGTGATAGCAACCGGTTTTATGGGTCTAGGCGATCGCTACCTTGCGGTGCCCTGGAGAGCTTTTAGAATAAACTCAAAAAAAGAGCTTGTACAACTAGACATCAGCAGGGATGATTTTAAAAGAGCACCGTCATTTGACAAAGAAAACTGGCCCGCTTTTCCGCATGCTGATTTTATTAGAGAAGTCCACGATTATTTCGGTTTTCCTCCTTACTGGGAGGAAAACGGAGACAGGGATTAGTAGCACCGCCTGAAAAAGCAAGCCCAACAGGCGGCCGTTGTAGAAATTTCAACAATTCCGGGTGAGCCTGCTGCTAAGAAAAAAGAAAAAATCAGTCAACCTTTACATAAACCTGATCTTCATTCCCTTTCTTATACTGGCTAGCCAGAGAGGGCATTCTATACCACAGTTCATCCATCACACCCACATCATCAATGATGATTTCCGGTTGGTCCTTTTTAAAATGATCATGAATTGCCACAATATTGTCATAATATTCCGGCTCAGTAAGATGTAGTGAGGAAAGCTTCCAGTTCAAATAAGGGGTGGCCAGGCTGGCATTTTTGTAAACGCTGATGTCTTCGCCAATGTAGAGTATCTTTTTATCGGCCACAATTTCGTCATATTTCGTTGCGTGCACCAGGAGCTTGTCGTTGCTGAGATAGGGAGAAATGATGCCCCACTGGTAAAGGCTGGAAAAGTGAATAAATAAAATCGTGAGAAAAAATAGCGTAAACACGATTTCTGCTATAAACCTTCTTCTCATTAACAAGAAGAAGTGGCTGATGTAAAAAGCCCCCACCGGGACAAACAGTACCAGCAAGGCGGGCATTCTGTTATTGCTGATCCACCAGGAAACAAGCGCCATCAAAAACACAAAAAACATGGTTTGCTGAAACCGCTCCTGAAAGTTGGTGAACCTCTTGGCCTCAAACAACTTTACAAATGATGCTATTAAAAATAAAAGCGGAACTCCAGCAATGAAAATCAACAACCCGTAATCCATATAGGAACTGTGTTCCAGTAAAAACATGGCATATAAATAATTGTGGTAGAACTCAAAAAGCGCGTTGTTCCAGTAAAAATATACGCCAACCAAAAGCCAGGGCAGTGCAAGTCCGTAGAGAAACAGAAAGTAGCTTTTCGGCGTAGTACCTGTAAAAAGAAGATACGCAAACAGCAAGGCGAATACCACTACCACAGATGGCAGGTAAAATAAAGAGGCAAGGCCCATCAAAATTCCTGTGCTCAATAAGGTATCGTTGGCGGTTTTATGCTCGATGTCGAAAAACACATTATTAATCGCCAACAGTATAAAGGTAAGGCTAATTAATGCCGGCGAAAGTGTATAAAACTGGAAGAAAGTGCACATCAGCAGTCCATAAACAAATGCCGGAACATAGGTATTTTCATTATAAGCTTTGTTTCTCAGAAGAAGGTAGTTGAATAGCGCACACTGGAAAACAATCAGGACAAGGGCTATGATTTGGTAAGTGAGCTGGGACCTGCCAAATAATTCGTGCAACAGCCAGTACAGTCCGGCAGCCAACGGGGCTGTATCATCCCACACATCTTCGTACATCACTGCGCCATTCTCTGCCAGCTTTTCCCCCACAAGCATCCATTTCAACTCAGGCTCTGTTAGCGGCACACTCCCGTAAAACGCGGGCAGCTTCATTAATATCAGAAATATGAGCAATATCAGAAGCCTGTATGGATCGTTTAATCTAAAAAATGCTAACAATATGGTACGTTATTATATAGTGGTAATTTTACAATTTTTAAAAGCCCCGGCAGGTTATTAAAAACACTGGCAAATATGCAAAACTTAATCCTCTTAGGCTGTAAGAAATCAGTTTGATTATTACGCTGTATAGATAATAAATTTAAAGTTAATCTTTTGGTGTTGATTACTTAAAGATCATAATTTTTAATTTTATTCGCAGAAACAAAATACTTTTCGAAACTATAAAACAATCTACCGCAAAAGTTGCGTTTTATTTAACATTAAGTATTAATTTTAATTACTGAGAGAAAAAAGAAGTCAGTAAAACACAAAACCGGGATGAAAGAGAGTAACAGGCAATTAAAGGTTGGTAAACTTATTCAGAAGGATCTGGGTGATATTTTTCAGAAAGATGCAAAGGGGCTCTTTGGAAAAGCCTTCATTACAGTCACCGCTGTAAAAATGAGCCCCGATTTGTCAATGGCTCGGGTTTACCTTAGCTTTTTAATGGTGGAAGACCAAAACGAACTTATCAATGATATAAGCAAAAAGAAAAGCGAAATCCGGAGAATATTGGGAAATAAGATTGGTAAGCAGGTGAGAATTGTTCCTGATCTGACGTTTTATTTAGATGATACCGCTTCCTACGCGTCAAAAATTGATGAGATATTATCTGGTTTGGATATCCCTGAAGACGATAAATCAGATGACTAATCCTATTGCAGATGCTGCAAGTCACTGATGTTATTTGCAGGGAAAACCAACTGAATTGTCCAATTATCATCATTCATGAATTTTAAGCTCATTGCTTAGCCTACCATATTGAACACTTCATTTTTCATAGCCCGCAGGTACTTCCGATCAAAGAAGAAAAAGAATTTCATTAACGTCATCTCCAACATTTCTATGGTGGGCGTTGCCATTGGTACTATGGCCATGGTAATTGTATTATCGGTATTCAATGGGCTGGAGGATCTCATCCGGTCGCTCTACAGCTCTTTTGATCCTGAAATAAAAATCACAGCCACCACGGGAAAATCTTTTGTGGTGGAGGATAGCCTGCTCAATGTGATCTCTGCAGTAGAGGGTGTAGCTATAGTTACTGAAATAATAGAAGACAATGCTTACGTTCGCTATCGAGATTCAGAACTTGTGGTTAAGATCAAAGGGGTCGGAGATAATTTCATAGACCAGAAACGAATGGATCAGACCATTGTCCATGGCGAACTAAAGTTAAAAAACGAAGGGATAAACTATGCATTGGTAGGCCGGGGCGTCCAATATGCCCTTGGAATAGCGCCTGATAATGACTTCTACACCATCCAGGTATTTTATCCTAAAAATATTCGTTCGGGCTCGCTAAATCCATCCAACCTGTATAACCAGAAAAACATCCTGCCGGGAGGGATATTCGCTATTGAGAAACAGTACGACGAAAGCTACATCTTCGTACCCCTCGACTTTGCCGTAGATCTGATGGATTATGGAAGGAAACGTACTTCACTGGAGATAAAAACCAACGAAAATGCATCAATATCAAAGGTACAGAGTAACCTTAAAAGCGTGCTGGGAGATCAATTTCAAATTCTAAACAGCGACGAACAGCATTCCGGTCTCCTAAGGGCCATAAAAATTGAAAAACTATTCGTTTTTATTACCTTCTCCTTCATTTTGGCTGTAGCTTCTTTCAACATCTTTTTCTCCCTTACCATGCTGGCCATCGATAAGAAAAAGGACATCGCGATTTTGTATGCAATAGGCGCTACGGATAAAATGGTCAAAAACATCTTTTTAAAAGAAGGTGCCATTATTGCATTTACCGGCGCAATTACCGGATTGTTGCTGGGCCTGGCTATCTGCTGGTTGCAACAAACCTATGGCCTGGTGTCTATGGGCATGCAGACCAGCGTATTAGACTCCTATCCTGTTAAAATGGAATTTACTGACTTCATCTATACAGGTATCAGTATCATTGTAATTACCCTTCTCGCTTCCTATCGGCCAGGGGTAATAGCAACAAAATCAAACATAAAAGACAATTTGTAGGCCCGCCTCAACATTCGGTCTTTTTCATTCGCTAGTATTGACAATATTTCTTATTTTGCGGTTCTGTATAAACCGTAAAATGAACGTTTCAACTGCTAAACCCTTCGAAATAATCTATTCGCTTTTCCAGCATGAATACCTTGGATACCTTTTTGAATCCTATGTGATTCAACTGGATGCCAAGGGACGATTAAGTTATTTGCATCAGAACATTTCATCAAAGAATGCCGGAGAGTTTTCCTGTAAGCTTGATGAGAAAGACTTTGAACTAATAAAGTTAATGGATTCGATGCAGCAGGAGGTTGTGGTGAAATTTTTTAACAAGAAGAAAATAAAGCCAGGGGACTTCTTTATGAAGCATTTTCAAAAAGAAAATGTCAATGAATTGTTGATTAAGGAAGTCGACAGGTATCTTGAAAGAAGGCGGTCCAGAATCCTGGAGTTGCTTCCGGGAAAGCAATTGTTTGAAATGAGCAACGACGGAGAGCCCGCCTGGAAAAAAATAGACGTTCCACTGGAGAAAGCCTCTGTTCTTTTCCATTTCAGGAGAAATGAGGAAAACACCCATTACTTTCCTACCATTAAGCACGAAGGCCAGAAAATTGAATTTCAATATAAAAATGCCTTCATAATTTGCAACCAGCCAGCAGGTCTGGTAGTGGATAATGTTTTGTACAGGTTTGAAAAAGAGATAGATGGCCCAAAACTACGGCCATTCCTCAACAAAAAGTTTATCGTAATTCCCAGAAAGGTCGAGGACACCTACTATAAAAAATTCATCGCTCCCCTTGTTGCCTCCTTCGATGTGTACGCTAAAGGGTTCGAAATTAAAACCGAATCATATAAGCCAAAACCTCAGTTGATTTTTTCGGAAGTGATAGCGACAGAATCAACCAATTTGTTTGGAGAAACTACCAACGGAAAACCGTCAGGAGAAAGTAAGATCCTGTTCGACCTGTCATTCCAGTATGGCAGCTATAAATTCCGGGTGGATCACTCATCACCTGTCAGCGTAAAAGTTGAAAGCGTAAAAGATGATTATATATTTCATCGGATCAAACGGAATTTGCCGGAAGAAAAACACTTCCTGAACATGCTGAAAGGGCTCGGCCTGGAAATACGTAATTCGAAAGTAACATTGGACAAAGGGGTCGCTTTCTCGTGGATGCAGCAATACAGAGAAAAGCTAGTTTCTGAAGGTTTTATTCTAAAACAAGGTGATTATGAACAAAAGAGATATTTTGTTGGCCACTCCGCGATTGATATTGAGGTAAGAGAGAACATTGATTGGTTTGACATCTATGCCACGGTGAAGTTTGGCGAGATAGAAATACCGTTTACAAAAATCCGGAAGTTAATTCTTAAGAAGCAAAAGGAAATTACACTTCCCAACGGAGAAGTAGCCGTAATTCCTGACGTGTGGTTTACAGAATATTCCGAGCTGTTTGCTTTTATGGAAGAGAATAATGGCAAAAACGCAAAAACAAAACTTTTTCTAAACAAGCATCACCTGGCCCTCATAAGAGAAATGAAAACTGGCCATTTAGCAAAAGTGATCATGACCAGGAAATTGGAAAAATTAAAGGAATTTGAGTCTATAGAAGACCATCCTTTGCCTGAACTCTTTAATGGCGAGCTGAGGCCTTATCAAAAGGCAGGATATAACTGGCTACAATTTCTTAATAAATATAAATTTGGCGGTTGCCTTGCCGACGACATGGGCCTGGGGAAAACAGTTCAGACACTGGCCATGCTGCAACATCAAAAAGAAATCGGAGCTGACCAGGCTTCTCTGTTAATCATGCCGACTTCGCTGGTGTATAATTGGGAGATGGAGGCAAAAAAGTTTACTCCACATCTAAAGGTCTTGGTATATACGGGCACCAATCGGGAAAAAAACACTGAGAAATTCAATCATTACGATTTGGTGCTAACCTCTTATGGCATTACCAGATTAGATGTTGATCTCTTGACACAGTACAAGTTCAACTACATCATTTTAGATGAATCGCAGGCAATTAAGAATCCCGGTTCCAATATTGCCAAAGCGGTAAAAAAACTTCAGTCAAGGAACAGACTGATTTTAACCGGAACACCTTTAGAAAACAGCACTCTTGACTTATGGTCTCAAATGACCTTCATAAACCCCGGTCTCCTGGGTAACCAGACTTATTTCAAAAATGAATTCCTGCTTCCGATCGAAAAGAAAAACGATAACAGTAAATCGAACAAACTATACGCAATTATTAAGCCCTTCATTCTTCGCAGGCATAAATCTCAGGTAGCTACAGAGCTGCCGGAAAAGGTGGAAAGTATACAATACAGCACAATGACCGCCATGCAGGAAGAAAGATACGAAGAGGCCAAAAACTACTTCAGGAATAAGATCCTGGATAAGATTGAGAACGAAGGGATCAAAAAAGCCCAGATGCTATTGTTGCAGGGACTGACAAAACTCCGGCAGATAGCAAATCATCCCAGGATGGTAGATAAGGATTACATGGGTGATTCCGGTAAACTAGAGGATGTAACCCATATGCTGTTGAATGCCATCAGCAAGAATCATAAAATATTGATTTTCAGCCAGTTTGTAAAACATCTTAGTATTTTAAAGAACTTTTTGGAAACGAAAGGAATCGAATTTGCGTACCTGGATGGCAGCACAAAAGACCGCCAGGGCCAGGTAGAGCGCTTCCAACAGGAAGAGAACTTAAGGGTCTTTCTGATTTCCATGAAAGCCGGAGGCTTAGGTTTAAATCTCACAAAGGCCGACTATGTCTTTATTCTGGATCCCTGGTGGAATCCGGCAGTAGAGGCACAAGCAGTAGACAGGGCTCACCGGATCGGTCAGGAAAACAGGGTATTTACCTATAAATTTATCACTAAAAATACCGTAGAGGAAAAAATTCTACGCCTACAGCAAAATAAATTAAAGCTCGCCAACGAACTCATTACAACAGAAGAAAGCTTTGTGAAAAATCTTTCGAAAGAAGATATAGCTTCAATACTGACCTAAACGTCAAAGGAAACAGAATAACCAAAGGTTAGACCATGGATCGGGGAGCGCCTCCACTGATTTCACTTTGCGCTTGTTCAAAAACAAAAAATAATCAATAATCGGACCCTCAAGTCACAATATCTTTAAGTATATTCGTTGAGTTACG
Source organism: uncultured Roseivirgaceae bacterium (assembly GCA_964636035.1). Taxonomy (GTDB): domain Bacteria; phylum Bacteroidota; class Bacteroidia; order Cytophagales; family Cyclobacteriaceae; genus CAMPJM01. The sequence continues at coordinate 9,066 of CAZWQB010000010.1, read as the reverse complement.
ATAAACAAAAATGGATCAACGGGCATTTTATGAGTATAAATAGTTTCTTAACGCTTTCCTTAAGCGACAAAATAAAAAATCTTTTTATCCACGGTACCTTCGTGATCGATATCAGGTACTATGGCTATAAGATAAATTTATACTTGCTCTCCAACCAATACTTCGAAGTGTTTTACAACCACAAATTAGATAAGATTGAAAAGATAGAACCGCTGAACTATGAAAGCTCAAGAATGAAATTTTATGCAGATCAGATTCAGATCCCTTTGGCTTATGCTGTAAAGAACGAAGGCTGAACTTCAGGCATGGAAGGCCTCTCTTAGTTTTTTGTCTATCGTGTTCACCTGTGGAATTACCAACTGCAAATCGTCATTGTAGATAATAAAATCTGCCAGCTCAATTTTTTGTGCATCTGACATCTGGCTCTTTATTATTTTAGCAATCTGCTCGCTGCTTCTGTGTGCGTCTCGATTTCTTACCCTCTTAATCCTTATTGCTTCAGGAACAAACACTGTGATGATCTTGTCCAATTGCTTGTAGGATTGAGATTCGAATAGCAAGGCCGCTTCTTTTAGAACGTAGGGCACCTTTTTCTGCGATAAAACCCAATTTTTATAATGATCTCCTACAGCGGGGTGCACGATGCCGTTGAGTTTTTTCGTATTCTCTTCAGAACTAAAAGCTACTTTCGCTAAATACTCTCTGTTCAAAGCACCGTCAGGGTGGTAAGATTCTGGCCCGAACTGATCAATTATCTCTTCCACAAGATTTCTGTCATTCACCATGAGCCATTTGGCGTGGGTGTCTGCATCGTAAACAGGGATCTCCAATAAAGAAAATACTTTTGAAACGATCGATTTTCCAGCGCCTATGCCTCCAGTTATGCCGACCTGTAAGGTGTTCATGGTTTGACTTTTTGTACCCTTAGCTTCTTAGGATTCACCTTCAAATCAATGATGAAATCAGGCGCTAAACCCAGCGTTGCATCAATTGTAGAATCCTCCGGTTGAAAATTTCTGAAGTTGGCGATAATCTGAAAGCTATCTTCGGAAATTTCATCCGTTCTGTCTTCCTGCACCGTATAAATCACCTCTACTTTGTTATCCAACAAGGTAAAGCTTGAATCGCCGGGAAAGTTCAGCGGCCTTACATCTACAACGTTTGTTTCTCTCACGAAAGGGGCGACATCAAAATCAACTGTTACCGCTGTTGGTGAAAAACTTACCAAATCGGATACGGGAACATTGATAGAAATTTCTTCGCTAAAATCGGAGGAAATATTGGTGGGTAAACTCAATAAAATTGAATCTGACAAGGCCTCAACCAGAGAAGTAGGTCCTTCAAAACTGATAGAATCCGGATCGATTGAAATATTACTGATGATGCGGTAAGGGGGATTTACATCAATTTGCATGCTGTCCACTACTACCCCTACTTTTTTTTTGATCCGCTTTTCTATATCGATAAAAAGCGTGTCAGTAGCCACATAATTAAGACTCACCTCGCTGAGCTGCTCAGCAATCAGCGGAACAAGGGAACTGCCAAGGATGTACTTTACCTGGGTAGGGTTGTTCAGTGGAATGTTAATAGGGTTGATATTGAACCAATAGGTTTTCCTCAACAGGTTCCAACCTCCACCGGAAACATCTATTTCAATCTTTTCAGGCAACTCTTCTACCACCACCAGGCTGTCCAGATTGTCAACCAAAAACGTAATGGGATAGTTGATTTTGGTAGTATAGCTTTTGTTTAATGCATTTAAAACCCAAAAGGTAGTTCCCGCTAATAAACATAGCAGAACTACCCTCCAGCTTTCCTTTTTACTTGATGAAAAAAGACTTGCGATCCAAGTAAATATTTCTTTAATTTTTCTCAACAAGAATGTTATTTGGCATATTGTTTACTAGCTTCAAGAGAAATTGCAGTCTTTTCAAACTTTATCTTTACACCTTTGTCAATATCCAAAGTAACAGTAGTGTCTTCTACCGAGGCAATTTTCCCATGGATGCCTCCGATAGTTACGACCATATCTCCTTTTTTAATATTCTCAATAAACCCTTTTTGCTCCTTTTGCTTTTTTTGTTGTGGCCTGATCATGAAAAAATAAATGACGATACCAATTCCAACAAGAAAAATAATGTTAATATAATTTTCCAAGCCTGTTGCGGCTTGTAATAAAATAAATTGAAGCATTTTAAAATAAATTAGGTTAGTTGAGTCTTAAAATATTAAACGAAGATAAAAATATTACATTAATTTTTAACTACAACACTTTTTATATTCAGCTTGTTGACAGAAGGATAAGTGTTGGCAGTTAAAGTAACAGTTTTATTCTGTACGCCTGGTTTGTTAGAGCTGTCGAATTTAACCACAATTTCGCCAGTACCTCCTACTGGAATTGGTTGTCTTGGATAACTTGGAACAGTACAACCGCAGGTAGCTTTGGCATCCTGAATAATCAACGGCGCCTCTCCTGTATTTGTAAATTTAAAAGTGTGCGTTACAACATCTCCATCCTTTATCTGGCCAAAATCATGTTCTGTTTTGTCAAAGGAGAAACTTGGCAACGGGCCATCTGGTTTCACTTCATTTTGGGTATTGACAGTAGAAGTATTCTGCGCAACAGCCTGGTTTACTGCGGTAGGTACAGCTGTTTGCTGAACCTGGCCTTTATTTTCCAGCTCTACCAACCTTCTCTCTAAATTAGATACTCTTTTTTCCAGATCCTGATTACACCCTGTAAATAACACAAGAGCGAAAGCAGTGCATAACAATGTAGTTAGTGAATTTTTCATTTTTAAATAATAGTTAATTTTTTGCAGTGAAATAATTGATTTTCAACCACTAAATTAGTGCATTTCAGACCCTAAAATTCTACATTTTCAGGTTTTCTATAACATAGGTAGTAAATTCTTTGGTTCCCGCTTTTCCACCTAAATCTCGTGTTCTGGTTTCAGGATTCTTTATGGTTTTAACAAGCGCCTCGTCTATGGTTGCTCCATATTCGCTGAGGCCTATGTGGTCTAACATCAAAATTGCTGACTTAAGCAAAGCAGTTGGATTGGCTTTATTCTGACCAGCTATATCAGGTGCGGTTCCGTGTACTGCCTCAAATATTGCAATCTCATCACCGATATTGGCTCCTGCTACCACGCCCAAACCTCCTACCAGCCCTGCGCACAGGTCCGATAAAATGTCACCAAATAGGTTGGTTGTAACAATTACCTCAAATTGCTCAGGCTTAATCACCAATTGCATGCACATGTTGTCGATGATTTTATCCTCGAGTTGAATTTCCGGATAATCCTTCGCCACTTCGTTACCTGCATCAATAAACAGCTTGCCGGCACTTTTCAGGATATTGGCCTTATGCACGAGGGTGATTCGCTTTTTATTGAACTTTCGGGCATACTCAAAAGAAGCCTTCACAATATTGATGCAGCCCTGTTTGGTAACTCTGGCGATGGAATCCGATATGCCTAGCCTTTCGTCAAAAAACTCGAGACCAGAATATAGCCCTTCCGTATTTTCCCTAAACAACACCAGATTTACGTTATCGAACTTTGTTGGAAGCCCTTCCTGCGAAACGCAGGGCCGAAGGTTCTGGTATAGATCGAATTTCTGGCGCAACTGCACGTTCACGCTTTTAAACCCTTTTCCTACCGGCGTGGTGATAGGTCCTTTTAAAGCTACTTTATTCTTTTGAATGGATGCCACCAGTGTATCAGGAATTAGCTGTCCGACAGCCTCGTATGTCACCTGGCCGGCATTTTCTTCTTCCCACTCTATGGGCACTTTTGCTGCTTCAAATATGTCTTTTACTGATTGTGTGATTTCAGGCCCAATTCCATCACCTTCTATTAAAGTTATCTTCTTCATACTAAAGGGATTATTTTCTTTCTTTGATCTGGCCAATCAGTTCTTCTACATCATCTAAAAGTTTTTCTGCCTTTAGCCTTGCATCACTGATTACCTTCTGCCCTTCTGATTTTGCCTCGCTTGGATACAGATCTTTGCCTTGTACAAGCTCATCCAATAATTCCTGAAGCGTTCTTCTAAGCTTGTCCAGGCGATATGTAAGCCTGTCTCTGGTATTGGAGCCTTTGTCCGGGGCATAAAGAATTCCAAACATAGCACCCGCTGACGCTGCTGTAATAAATATTAATACGTTACCTACAATCTTATTCATATTTATCTGTTTTTCTAAAAATTTATTACCTTAAAAAATCATATCTAAGCCTCCAATGGGAAGCACCCTAATTTACACGCAGCAAGGGTGCTATTTGTTGTCTATTAATCCTCTTCCGCTCTTTTTTATAAGCCCCTCCTGCTCCAGATCTTCTGCCAGTACATCAAGTATACCGTTTACGAACTGTTTACTCTTGGGCGTGCTGTATATCTTAGATATATCTATATATTCGTTAATAGTCACCTTTACAGGAATGCTTGGGAAATTAATCATTTCACAAATAGCCATCTCAAGAATAATCCGGTCTGTGGCTGCAATACGCTCAATGTCCCAGTTCTTTGTCTTTTTCGAAATCAACTGCTGGTATTGATCATCGTGCTTAATACATTCCGAAAAAAGCTTTTCAAAAAACTCCCGGTCGTCTTCCCAGTTGCTGGAAAGCTCCACCAATTTTAATTCTGCGTCATCGCCTTCTTCTGTAATGGATTTGAGGGTTTTCTGAACCATGCTTTTCAAGATGCTCTTGTTCTCAACCCAATTGATATCCAACTCCTCCCAATAACGCTGTAGTCCTTCCTGCTTAAAGATTATGTTTTTTACAATATGAAGCAATATTTGCCTATCCTCCTGAAAGGTAGGTGCAGCAATTTTAATGTATTCCTGGTATTGCTCATCCTTTTTTATGATCTCTTTAAACCATTGGCGTATCTGTTCCCGTTCCTCTGCCCAGTCCAGGTTGAGTTTTATGGCATCTACCCTTAGCGGTGTACTCGACACTAAACGGTTGATCAACCTGTTTTTAAACAGATTCAGTTCTCCTACTGCTAAGATCTTTTTCTTCTTCTCTATTAACCGTTCGTACTCCGCATTTGATACTTCTGCCCATTCAACCAGAAGCAGTAAGAAACGCAGGTAGTAATGATAGACTTTTTCGGTTTCGGAAAGCATCTGTTTCCTGAAGAAAAGAAAGTCTTTGTTTACCTGTTTTTTGTAATAGGCTACCGCTTCAGAAGCAGCATTCTGAACAACATCAGGAACATTTTGTCCTACCAGAATAGTATCCGCATTATAAAACTCATCAAATAATTCTATGGCCTGTTTTTTATTGCTTTCCAGCAAATCCTTATCCTGATAATCCATGGAATTCAGGTCAGGGGCAAAGGACTCTTTAATAAGGTCTAAAGCGATATGATAATCAGACTGCTTGCTTTGTTTAAAAGCGTACAGGCTTTGCATCGCTTTAATTCGTAATGATCTCCTATTCAGCATGAATAAACATTTGAAAGAACTAAATTTGCTCTAAGCAAAATTAAGTATTTAATAATATAAATGAATGGTTAAAAAAAATTAATAGGAAAGCTTCACCTTACCAATATCATGAATTCTTTGCTGGGATAGCTTTATGGCTGCTTCCTGCGAACTGATGCCTTCTGTCTCAGATTTGTTGAGGATATCAAGACAGGTATCATAAATTTTCTCGGCTTGTTGATAGGCAATTTCTTTCTTGTATCCTCCGAGATACTCGGCATAAACATTTATGAGCCCCCCGGCATTAATCAGGAAATCGGGTGCATAAACAATCCCTCTCTCCATCAACTGCTTGCCATGAGTTACTTCATCTTTTAACTGGTTGTTGGCAGCTCCTGCAATGATTTTGCATTTCAGGCGTGGAATGGTAGCGTTGTTCACCGTGGCCCCCAAAGCACATGGGGCATAGATATCGACGTCCTGATCATAAATTTCATCTTGCCCCACTACTTTTGCACCGAACGCCCGCGCCACTTCCTGTAACCTTTCCTCAGAAATATCTGTAATAAAAACTTCCGCGTTTTCCTTTTTTAAATGCTCTACTAAGTAGCCTCCAACCTGGCCCACGCCCTGAACAGCAATTTTTTTCCCGACAAGGCTGTCAGAGCCCCAGACTTTTTTTGCCGCTGCTTTCATGCCAAGATAGGTTCCATAGGCGGTGACCGGAGAGGGGTCTCCTCCGCCTCCCTGAGATTCCGGCAGGCCGGTAACGTGTTGGGTTTCCATAGAAATAAATTCCATATCCCTGGTTTTCATATTCACGTCTTCTGCTGTAATGTATCTGCCCCCGAGGCTCTCTACAAATCGGCCAAACCTCCGTAAGAAAGCTTCATTCTTTATTTTTTTGGCATCTCCAATGATCACCGCTTTCCCACCGCCGAGATTAAGGCCGCTTATTGCCGCCTTAAAAGTCATGCCCCGTGATAACCTTAAAACATCGGTAAGCGCTTCCATATCAGATGCATAATTCCACATGCGCGTACCTCCTAAAGCCGGTCCTAAAACTGTATTGTGAATTGCTATTATTGCTTTTAATCCTGTAGGTTCATCATGGCAAAATACCACCTGTTCATGGCCCAAATCAGATATCTCCTGAAAAAGAGATATTTCCCTTCCGCTACCTGTTTCATTTATTTCCTGCATCCTTAATATAATTTATCGTTTATTATATCTTTGTCAAATACGTCCTTGTTACCTTTAGGCTTTTGCTTTAAAACCGCAAAATTACTCTTTTTTATTGTAGTATTTTTTACTTTAAAGCAATTATATATGAACCCGTAGAAGGACTCACCGTTTTATATCTATTGTGAAAGACCTTAAATTTTTAAACAAATACCTTCTTAAATATAAGTACCTATTGATCCTGGGTACTGTCTTTATTATCATCTCCAATGTGTTCGCCATATTCCCTGCGCAGATTGTCCGGTACGCCTTTAATCTCATTCAGGAAAACATCTCCTTATATAAACTATATAATGGCTTCTCGAACCAAAATGTTATCTACGATGTCTTTGCCAGCAGCATATTTTTTTATGGGGTAATCATTCTGCTGATGGCCTTACTAAGGGGAATCTTTCTCTTTCTGGTTCGGCAAACCATTATCGCCATGTCAAGGCACATAGAATTTGACTTAAAAAACGAGATCTATCAACACTACCAGTCACTGCCGCTGAGCTTCTATAGAAAAAACAATACCGGGGATTTGATGGCCAGAATATCAGAAGATGTAAGCCGCGTGCGGATGTACCTGGGGCCGGCCATTATGTACGGCCTAAACCTCTTTACCTTGTTTTTTATGGTGATTCCGATTATGTTTTCAATCAACACCCGGCTCACATTATATTCTCTGATACCGCTTCCTCTACTTTCCATCAGTATTTATTTCGTAAATAACCTCATCGACAAGCGTTCTACTGAAATCCAAAGAAGCCTTTCAGGATTATCTACTTTTGTGCAGGAAGCTTTTTCGGGAATAAGGGTACTAAAAGCTTTTGTGCGAGAGGAAGATTCTGCGCGTAAATTCGTGATTGAAAGCAATGATTATAAAGACAAGTCGATCCGTTTAACTTTTGTAAATGCGCTCTTTTATCCGCTGATTGTTGCGCTGATCGGCCTCAGCGTAATTCTTACGGTTTATATCGGTGGCCTGGAAATTTTTAAAGGCTCCATCTCAGCCGGGCATATTGCCGAGTTTATTATTTATGTTAACCTGCTCACCTGGCCGGTGACTTCTGTAGGCTGGGTCACCAGCATTGTCCAAAGGGCTGCTGCTTCTCAACGGAGAATCAATGAATTTTTGGAGACAAAGAATGATATTCAATCTGTAAAAGATATTGAGAAGGAGTTGCAAGGTCATATTGTATTTGACCAGGTGAGCTTTGTATATCCTGATTCGGGAATCAAAGCGCTGCAAAACGTGTCGTTCGAGGTGAAACCCGGAGAATCTATTGCTATCATTGGTACTACCGGATCTGGAAAGAGCACCATCGCAAACCTGATCCCGAGAATGTACGATATCTCGTCGGGATCCATTTTGATTGATGACATTGATATTAAAGATTTCAACCTATCGAATTTAAGAAGCCAGATTGGATATGTGCCTCAGGATGTTTTTCTCTTTTCTGATTCTATTAAGAACAACATCGCCTTTGGAAACATAGCGCTCACGAAAGAGCAAATAGATAAGGCTGCGCGAGATGCAGATCTTTTTGAAAACATTAAAAGCTTTCCGCTGGGCTTTGAAACCAGGCTGGGGGAAAGGGGAATAACCCTGTCGGGTGGGCAAAAACAGCGGGTTTCTATTGCCCGAGCCATTGCCAGGGAGCCAAAAATTCTAATTCTTGACGATTCGCTATCTGCTGTGGATACCAAAACAGAAAATGCTATTCTCAACAGCCTGAAGAAAATTATGGAAGGACGGACTAGTATCATTATTTCCCACAGGGTATCTTCCGCGAAACTTGCTGATAAAATTATTGTGCTGGACGATGGCAAAGTAATAGAACAGGGGACAAACGAATCGCTCCTTGCTGCCAACGGGGTGTACAAAGAGCTTTACAACAAGCAGTTGCAAAGCGACGAGATTATCGAGTGAGGGATGGTTTCAAAATAATTTATCTGGACGAGCTTTCATCTGGGCTTCATAATTTGCCTAGCCTGGGAATAACATATTATATATTATATTAGATTTGAAGGCAATCATGTAATATCTAACGAAAATGTTAGCACAAAATTAAATTTTTTGTATTTTTGGTTCTCCTTATCATCTTTTTTGTTTAAACCAGCTAATTTCAGCCTATGTCATTTACAGGGAAATTTACTATCGAAGGAGAGCGTGAACATTTCGTTAAAAGCAACTGTAGAATACTTCAATAAACCCTCCTTTTATGCAACCAGGTACATATTCTTTGGAAAGGTCTCTCCAAGATTGCATCAATGATGCTATACAAAAAGCGGTAAAAAATCCATGTGGAAAAGATCCTTTTGGCTCAGCCCTTAGGACATCCATGGACACTTTTGCGTTAAACCTTCCTGTCTGTTTACAGCAAGATGGAATTACAACCAGGGAA
>CAZWQB010000009.1:24256-35906 GCA_964636035.1 uncultured Roseivirgaceae bacterium | reverse complement strand
ACTCGTACGACGGTTTAGCAAACCGCTCCTTTCGGCCTCTCAGGCACCTCTCCAAAAGCTCCTCGTTTCCGAAAAGTGATGCAAATATAACACAAGTTTTTTTACATAACCAAGGCCCACTACAAAATTTCTGGAATTCGCAGATTAATTTTATCGGAACCGCTGTTTCTAAGGTGGAATAAGCCTCGACAGACATCTGCAGCCAAAAATAATCTTTATCCTTTCAGGTGCCTTTGCTATATTTGTTCACCTTACAGAAAAATACAATAATTCCTTTTCTTTGTAGTTTTAAGCATATCGAGAAAAGGAGCCGGTTTTATAACTAATTTAAAAAATAGATGACCTGGTTTAATGCCTTAAGCACTACCGAATATATCTTAATTTTTGCTTTCATTGTCATTTACGGAATCTACGCCTTCAGAATGGTGCGGATATCGCGCCAATTGCGTACCGGCTATAACAACATATTCATCAAATTGCTTTTGCGGGTAGTCTATTTTTCCTTGCTTATTATTGCTTTGCTCGGTCCCTCTTTCGGGGCGGATAAGAAGGAAGTAAAAACGGTTGGAAAGGACATCTTCTTCGCGGTTGACCTTAGTGAATCTATGAATGCGCAGGATATAGCTCCATCCAGACTGCGCAAAGTAAAGTATGAGCTCAAAAATCTGGTAGAAGCTTTCAGCACAGACAAAATGGGGCTGATTATTTTTTCTTCAGAAGCATTCATCCAATGCCCGCTTACATTTGACCAGAGTGCGGTAAATTTATTTATTGAAACATTATCCACGGAACTCGTGCCTAATTCAGGTACAGATTTTGCACCTCCACTGGCAATGGCGCTTTCAAAATTCCAACTGGAGCAGGACAACCCCACCCAGCAAAAATCTAAAATTATCATCCTCATAAGCGATGGGGAAGATTTTGGGGATGAATCTACAGATGTGGCCAAAGAACTGGAAAGCTATGGCATCAAGGTTTTTACATTGGGCGTCGGCACGGAGGAAGGGGCGAGAATTCCTGAAGGAAATGGCTTTAAACGGGACGAGGAAGGGAATATAGTTGTTACAGAACTTAACCCGGATGCGCTGCAAAATATTGCATCAATTACAGATGCGGAGTATTTCGAGTTGAGCGATACAAATAATGGCATACCGCGTCTGATCAATACAATTAACAATATCGAAGGCGAACTCCAGGGAACCAGAACGGTAGACATTACGGCAAATAAGTATTATTACTTTCTTGCCTTTGCGTTTCTGCTTTTGGTTTTAGATGTTTTAATAAGTATTAAAACTTTCTATATCTAATTAAACCTGGCGTGTTAATTTATTGACCTTATGTCGGAATTACATGTTTCTAATTTTTGTTGAAAATTAAATTGCTTAAGGTTTCTGCCTCTACCTTATCTTGATAAGCGGCTTGTGATGCCGAATTGAGAAAACAGGCTTTCGTAAAAAAAGGATAATTACTGCCAAACCGATATGATGAAATAGCCATGAGCAGCATTACGCACCCGAACGAAAACGAATAAAAATTTCCGGGGCTGAGCGTTGCTTAGAAAGTAGGTAGGCTATTCCATCCCGAAACGAGTCGGGACGAGATTCTGAGCATTTAAAAACAAACTATATACGGATGAAAATCATCTTAATTATTTTATTATTCATTAATCCGGTGAACGACCTGAACAGGATTTCTGAAATCAATGCCTTAAAGCAAGAGGCAAAAACAGCCTATACCAATGGAAACTTTGAGGAGGCGGTTTTCAAATATGAAAAACTGGTAAATGAATATGCCGTCGAGGACGAAAATGTGCTCCTCAACCTTGCCAACGCGCATTTTAAAAATGAAAATGCTGAAAAAGCCATGGAATTATACCAGTCCTTGTACAGCGCTGCTGATAAGTCCATCAGTTCTGCCGCTTACAATCAATCGGGCATCCTGGCCCACCAGCAACAAAAGAAAGAGGATGCCCTTGCGCTTTTTAAGGAGGCTATGAAAGCCAATGCTGCCAACGAATCGGCAAGGTTCAATTATACCAAGCTGAAAAAAGAAATAGAAGAAGAGCAGGAGCAGGAACAACAAAATCAGGACAACAAAGACGAGAACAAACAGGATAAGAACGAGGATAATAAGCAGGAACAGGAAAACAAAGAAGATAAAGAGAACGAGCAATCCGAAGAAGAAAAAGAACAGGAAAATCAGGAAGGGGAAGGAGATAAAGAAGAGCAGGAAAACGACCAACAAGAACAAGAGGGCGAAGAACAGGAACCGCCACAACAGTCTCCGGCAGAAAAATTAAAAGAGATGAATATGAGCGAAGAAAAAGCACAGATGATTCTGGAGGCCATGAAAAACAACGAAATTCAGTATATTCAGCAAAACAAGAAAAAGCCCCAATCGAGATCCAATGACGGAAAACCCGATTGGTAACGTACAGACGTGATTTATCACGTCTCTTGATTTATCAACCTCTTGATTTATCACGTCTGAGGGTGATAACGTCATAGATTATTTCATTAGACAAAAAATTACGATTATGAAAGAAGTATATATTATTGCCGCCGTCAGGACGCCCATTGGAAGTTTTGGAGGTAGTCTGGCTGAAATATCTGCCACCAGATTGGGAGCTATTGCCATAAAAGGTGCGCTTGAAAAGGCCGGTGTTGATGCCAAAGAAGTAAACGAGGTTTTAATGGGCAATGTAATTTCCGCTAATTTGGGTCAGGCCCCTGCAAGACAGGCAGCCATAGGCGCCGGAATTGGCACGAATGTTCCATGTACCACCATTAACAAAGTCTGCGCATCCGGAATGAAAGCAGCCATGATTGGAGCACAATCCATCATGTTGGGTCAAAATGACGTGGTAGTGGCTGGTGGCATGGAAAGCATGTCTAACATCCCCTATTACATCCCAAAGGCCCGGTTCGGATACAAATATGGCAATGGCGAAATTGTTGATGGACTGCTGAAGGACGGCCTCTGGGAAGTTTACAATGAATTTGCCATGGGAAATTGTGCAGATCATACAGCGAAGGAAATGAATATTTCCCGGGAAGCTCAGGATGCCTACGCCATTGAGAGCTATAAAAGGAGTGCTGCGGCGAGCGATTCGGGAAAGTTTAAAGCAGAAATAGTGCCCGTGGAGGTGCCTCAAAGAAAAGGGGATCCGCTGCTTGTACAGGAAGATGAAGAATACAGAAATGTGAAGTTCGAAAAAATCCCGCAACTCAGGCCTGTTTTTTCAAAAGAAGGTACGGTAACAGCGGCCAATGCTTCTACCATCAACGATGGTGCATCTGCTTTAATTTTAATGAGTAAAGAAAAGGCCGATGCTTTGGGACTTAAGCCAATGGCAAAAATCAGAGGCTTTGCAGATGCCGCACAAGAGCCGCTTTGGTTTACCACCTCACCTGCACTCGCCATTCCAAAAGCAATAAAACATGCTGGTATAGATGCTTCCGAAGTTGATTTTTATGAAATCAACGAAGCATTTTCTGTGGTGGCAATAGCCAATAATCAGAAGTTAAACCTTGATCCGGAGAAGGTAAACGTATTTGGCGGTGCTGTGGCTTTGGGCCATCCGCTTGGTTGCTCTGGTGCTAGAATTATTACTACTTTGAACAACGTGCTCCACCAACAAGGCGGAAAAATAGGCGTTGCTGGCATTTGCAACGGTGGCGGAGGAGCCTCAGCCATGGTGATCGAAAAACTTTAAGGCAAAGTACACAGGTTGATTTGCGCAGCCTGTGTACCTCAGCATCGGCTAATATTTTAAAGTATAAGTAAGTTTAAACTTAGGGCGTTGAGCATGCGGCTTGCGCCTCTTTTTAGTGCAATTTCGTCTTTTTTAGCTCCTCCCCTGCGAATCTTTCATTAGTAGCACATTAATTGCTGAAAGAAAGCGAAAATCTTTTACCACATTAATTTTGATGAAGTACATTTTTATTTTCATAGCGATAAATTGCACGTTTCTCTTTTCCGGGTTGCGGGCGCAATCTCAGGTAATAACCTACTACGATAGTGCTGCCACCATAATTAAAGAAGAATATGCTATCCTGAACCAGGACAGCAATATGGTAGATGGAGCCTATACCATGTTTCATGAAAATGGCGAACTAGCAGTGGAAGGTGAGTTTAGTAGAGGGAAGAAAAACGGGTTGTTTAAAGAATATTATCCAGACGGCACCGTCAAGAGAGAAATGCGCTATAACAACGGGTTGCGAGAAGGCGAAGTACTGGTATACAATCCAAATGGCAACCTCGCGCAGAAAGGCCTCTTTCAAAACGACACTTTGACGGGCACTTTGGCTGTATATTATCCCGATGGCGATATCAAAAGCCAAACGGAATTTGAAGCCGGAAAGCCCGAAGGGTGGGTAATTTCCTGGTACCCGGCGGGCGCTGTGAAAGATAGCATCCAGTATAAAGGTGGAAAACAGAATGGCACATCGAAAACCTTTTATGAAAATGAGGTTCTTCAAACTGAGGCAAATTACAAGGATGGCATGCTGGATGGCTACTTTAAAACCTACCATCCAAACGGCCGATTGGATACCGAATCGTACCATGAAAAGGGAATAAAAAACAGCACATTCAAATCATTCAATGATCAAGGACAAATTTTATTCGAAGGAAATTATGCCAAAGGAAAATTAGAAGGACCTAACAAGGCCTGGCATGATAACGGGCAGTTGAAACATCAGTACAATTACAAGGACGGCTTTAAGGTGGGTAAGGGCCTCGTGTATTATGACAATGGAACCCTAAAAGAGGAAGTGACCTATGCTAATGAGGAAAAAGACAGGGTGATTAAAAGCTACCATGAGTCTAAGGAAATCGCATCTGAGATTGGCTATAAAAATGGAAAACCCTTTGGAGTTTGGAAATTCTACAACCAGGACGGCAGGTTGGTCACGGAGGAACGCTACGAAACCGGGAAGTTGCACGGGAAATTGACTCACTACTTTGCAGACGGTACCATAAAGGAAGAAATCCCCTATACCAATGGCTACAAAACCGGTGAAGCTGTGAACTACTATCCTTCAGGCAAGGTTGAAGAAAGAATTACCTATAAGATGAATAAAAAGACCGGTCCCTATACTTCATTTTATGAAAACGGCAACAAAAAAACCGAAGGAAGCTTCATGGGCAATGTTAAAACCGGGACCTGGAAAGTATACACAGAAGAAGGTGATTTGCAACAAGAGCAAATTTATAAACGAGGAGAAATAGCTGAAACAAAAGAATATTGATTTTGGTAAATTTCTTATTAAGACATAAATTTTTTTTATAGTAACAGCCTGATTAAATTTGTCATTCAATGGAACAAGGAATAAAAGAAACCAATTTTCAATTTGACGGTCAGGTTGGCTTTTACAAGGGCAAAGTCCGGGACGTTTACTTCTTCGATCAAAAGATTGTAGTAGTTGCTACCGATCGTATTTCTGCCTTTGATGTTGTATTGCCGAGACCAATTCCGTTCAAAGGGCAGGTTTTGAACCAGATAGCAGCCAAGTTCTTGATGGCCACTAAGGATATTGTGCCAAACTGGCTGCTGGATGTGCCAGATCCGAATGTGAGCATTGGACTCAGGTGCAAACCATTTCCGGTGGAGATGGTGATCAGGGGCTACCTTGCCGGACATGCCTGGCGAGAATATAGAGACGGAAAAAGAACCTTGTGCGGCGTAACATTGCCTGAAGGACTGAAAGAGAATGACAAATTGCCAGTGCCCATTATCACGCCGACTACAAAAGCTGACAAAGGCCATGACGAAGATATATCAAGAGAAGATATACTGGCAAAAAAGATCGTAAAAGAGGAAGATTACATTCAACTTGAGAATTATACCCGTGCGTTGTTTGAACGGGGAACAACCCTGGCTGCAGAGAAAGGGCTTATTCTGGTAGATACCAAGTATGAATTTGGGATTTTTGAAAATAATATCTACCTGATCGACGAAATTCATACCCCTGATTCTTCCAGATATTTTTACCGAGAGGGCTATGAGGAAAGACAAGCAAATAGCGAAAGTCAGAAGCAGCTATCAAAGGAGTTTGTTCGTCAATGGCTTATTAACAATGGGTTCCAGGGAAAAGAAGGTCAGAGCATCCCTGACATGACTGATGAGGTAATATCGTTGATCTCAGACAGGTACATCGAACTTTATGAACAGGTAACCGGCGAGAAATTTATCAAATCAGAGGGACAGAGTGTTGATAGCATCAAACAAAACATTCTGAATTCTATTTAACTACACAACAGCGTTATTTATTGGGTTGTAGTTTACGATCCCCCTGGTTTAAAAATAATTTTAATTTTTTTGGTAAGAATTTTGTTGTTAGGCTAAATGCAGATGTGAATTTTGTTTAAGGCATACTTTTAGTATCTTAGAAAAGGCGGCATCAAGTAGAAATAACAAATAAGAAATACCATCTAACATAACAATTTTTAAAAGCACATGAAGTATTCAATTGATAAACAAGATAAATACAGCCTGATAAAGCTAAATGAGGAAAAGCTGGACTCTACTTTAGCCCCAACATTGAAATCTGATTTTATAACTTTACATGCTGAAGGTGTAAAGAATATCGTGTTGGACCTGGCAGATGTAAAATACATTGATTCTTCAGGCTTAAGTGCACTTTTAGTAGGCAACAGGGTTTTTCATGAAGATGGCGGCATGTTTGTTATTTCTCAAATTACAGACCATGTTATGAAGCTCATCAAAATTTCACAATTAGATTCTGTTTTAAACATATTACCTTCCGTAGAAGAAGCAGTTGATGCTGTGTATCTGAATGAAATCGAAAATGATTTAGAAGGTGGAGAGCAGGATAACTTATAAAAACATAAAGATTGTCCTTTTCTCTTAAAATTCTTGGTTCAAATTCTGCTGCCCCTGCTCACAACAGGCACCAAACTTCCCAATTGCTGGCTGTTCAAAATCACACATTTCTGATAGATTGTGGCGAAGGAACACAGATGCAGCTAATTAAGTACCGGGTAAAGGCGCAAAAGATAAACCACATTTTTATCAGTCACCTGCACGGCGACCACTATCTCGGCCTGATGGGGCTTATTTCTACCATGCATTTGCAGGGCAGAACAGCTGATCTGTTTATTTACGGACCTCCTGGGCTGGCAGAAATTATTACGCTGCAGTTACAGTACTCTCAGACTGTATTAAATTACAAAATAAAGTTTCAGGAACTCGACACAGCCATTAGGAAGGTAATTTTTGAAGATGCGGTGCTTTCTGTTGAAACAATCCCATTGAATCACAGAATTGGTTGCGCTGGTTTTCTGGTGAGGGAAAAACCTAAAAAACGCCGGATTATTAAGGAAAAGCTGCCGGAAGATTTTTCACTACAGAATATCCTGAAGTTGAAGAACGGGGAGGATATTGTAGACGAAGAAGGTAATACCCTGTTCCGCAACGAAGATATGACACTTCCCCCACGGAAATCCAGGTCTTATGCTTATTGTTCCGATACCAAGTACGAAGAAAATATAATAGAACAAATAAAAAACGTAGACCTGCTATATCATGAAGCCACTTTTTTAAGTGATCGCGAAGACAGGGCCAGACAAACATTTCACTCTACAGCCAGACAAGCTGCTACCATAGCCAAAAAAGCGGCCGTGGGCCAATTGCTTTTAGGCCACTACTCCATTCGATATCGCGAACTTCAGCCACTTCTGATCGAAGCACGGGAGGTATTTGAAAATGCACACCTTGCAATTGAGGGTGAAAGCATCGAAATTTCTGAGTAAGCTCAAAGCAAAATTCTTACAAACTGCGGCGCTGGCTGAGCCTACCTTCCAAAACCGCTTTCCTCACAAGCAATTATTTGCCGCAGGGCAGCGCCAAAACCCGGCTCTTCCCACAACCGGATATCATCTTCAATTGCAGTCGCTTTTTGGTCTGCTGCAATATATTTTCTTATAGATGTAAGCAACGGATCTGTGAGGCTTTCTATCTTTAGGATGGAATTGCCACCAGGAATGCTCACAATTCCCTCATACTCATAGCAGAAGACCAATACCATATCCCCTACCCCAACGTCAACGTGTTCAAAACAATCTGAGACAAAAACTTTTTGCTTCTGGTAGGCCGCCTTGCCAACTCCGTCGAGCGCTAGCACTTCTGCTATTTCAATGACTCCCTGTTTTGACTGGTATGAACCGTTCGCTATCTTTTCCGTATCATTGATGCTCTGTACAATGCCTACAAACGCCAGTGCATAAGGAGTGCCGCATGCACCTACAAATGGGCCGCTCTCCGGCCACCAATAGGTATAGCCAACATACAGGGTGTCTGCGCCGGGCTTTGCGAAACCGTTAGAACCTGTGCTACTAGATTGACCTAATACCCAAGCAGGACACAGAATCAAAACAGAAAAAATAAAGTTGCGTAATTTATAGTGTATCATTTATTCGCTCGCCGTTTAATCCCGAAGGCTGTTTTTTGAAGCGAGCCACCGGATTGCATTTAGAACCAGCTTCCTGTAATGAGGATTATGATAGGCGGTTTCACTATGACCATTCAAAAGGTATACGATCTCAGAATTGCCATAACTGTTTACCCAACCTACAACTTCCCCGCTTAGAGGATGGTCGCTTGTCAGGAGAACATGAACATCTTCCCTGACAAAATAGTGATTGTAAGTTTCATCAAAAATTTCGAAATCAGATACTCCCTGCGTTACAGGATGGCCCTTATCTGCAACATGAATCCGATAAGAAACATCATGCTGATAAGTCGACTGCATAGTATCCCCGGAAATGCTGATCAGCGGCTTCTTGTTATAGAATCTTCCTCCTACAATTTCCCGGAATTCACCCCATTCCCGATACGACAAAAGAGAGTGATGAAGAAAAAGTGCCGGAACACCATTTTGGAAACGTTTCTGAATGCATTGCTTCTGTTCGTCTGAAAGGACTACATTTTCAGGCATATCATAAAACACCAGCGCATCAAATTTCCCAATGCTGTCAGAACATATAAGATCCAGCGCCTCAGGGTGCTTCACTTCGGTCCAGACAAGTCCATCAAAACCGTCAAACATCTCAAAAAAGGCTGTTCTGTTGAACTTCCGTTCGTCGGTTATAATCAGTACTTGTAAATCGGCACTGCTTATCGCCTGTCCTGCACTTCTAGTAGACATAGCAACCGCGCATATCAACAGCACCAAAAATAACTTCAAGTTCATATTCATCTTTTGTCAGGATTGAAACCAGCAGCATATAGATTCCTATGCTCGCTTAATTAATAAGGCGGTTGATACATTACAATTGGTTCTGGCTCCTAAATCTCCAGAAAAAACTTGTTGTACATCAATCCGATGCCTCAATCGTCAATTTATGAAATCTTTCTCAGAGCCGCTCTATCGCTTTAGAATTTAGTCACTTGGCAGTCGCTCTTTACAAATCAAGCCCTGATCATCAATCACATGCAAAAATATCAATATGACCTTATAAAAAATATTTTGCGTTATTGAAACACAAATAATATATTTGCGTAAACTATACACAATTAGTATCCATTAAAATTAGACAGCATGTTTGGGATAAAATTTATTAAGTTCGACTCGATGACCTATGTTATTCAATACAAGAAAGGTCAAATTGTAAATGAGGGACGTGGTTTATCATTTTTTTATTTTGCGCCACACACTTCCATCACAGCGATACCACTGGGTAGTATTGATGTAAATTTTATATTTTCGGAAACTACGCTGGATTTTCAACCAGTATCCATCCAAGGACAGATTACCTACAAAGTAAGGGATCCAAAGCAACTGGCAGACCTCCTGGACTTTTCGGTAAACTACAAGGGGCAGCTAAAAACAAACGATCATGAGAAATTGAATGACAGGATTATAAATGAAGCAAAAACGGCCACATTATCCTTCATTCGAAAACTATCACTCCAGGATGCCATCATCAGTTCAACAGAGCTAGAAAAGATCATAGCAGCAGGGCTTGCAAATTCCAAAACGATTACTTCACTCGGCATAGAGCCACTGAGTGTCAATGTACTCGCTATTAAAGCCAATCCCGAAACGAGCAAAGCCTTGGAAGCAAAAGCCAGAGAAAACTTGTTAAAGCAGGCTGACCTGGCAATTTATGAGCGAAGGAATTTTTCTGTAGAGCAGGAAAGGAAAATCCGTCAGAGCGAACTGAATACAGAAATCGCTATTGTAGAAAAACAAAAAGAAATAGCCGAAAAGCAGATGGAACGGGAAATTTCTGAAGCGCAGAATGACAGGAAGATCAGAGAAATGAAAATCGAAGCAGATATTTCTGTGGAAAATAAACGACAGGATTTAATAAAAATGCAGGTGGATAATGAGAAACAAATTTCAGATGCGCAAGGCTATGCCATTGAGGCAAAAATTAAACCTTATCGGGACATGGACTGGAAGCTTCTTTCAGCGTTGTCGCCACAAACAACAGATGCCGGCACTAACATCGCCCTCGCATTTCGGGAACTGGCAGAGAACGCCGGAAAGATAGGCACCTTGAACATAAGCCCTGACTTATTGGATTCACTCACCAAACCAAAACGATGATGGACTTTGAACGAATATTGCTGATAAAAAGCAAAACCAGGCTTGAGCAACTGATAGAACGATACAATTCGAAAGCACAAGCTCGGTTCTACATAACGCACAATGGCGGCGATTTTTCTGACTACGAACAGGAGCATAATACCTTTTACGACGGACTGAATCAGGTACAAAAAAAGCTTACGCAAACCTTGAATACCACCTTGATTGAAAAATCGTTTTTATCTTCCTTCATTTTTGCTGAGACAGATTTGGTGGTAGTGGTGGGTCAGGACGGTCTGGTGGCCAACACCGCCAAATATGTAGGCAGTAACCCCGTGCTTGCCATAAACCCTGATCCGCAGAGAAATAAAGGAACATTGCTCCCTTTCAATATCGCTAACTTTGAAACGCAATTGCGAAAGCTACTGAAGAACCAGGCGAACGTGAAACAGGTGACAATGGCTGAAGCGGCATTGAATGATGGCCAGAAGCTACTTGCTTTCAACGACTTCTTTGTAGGAAAATCGAATCATACCTCTGCGCGGTACAGGATAACCTATGAACAGAACACAGAAACTCATTCCTCAAGCGGCTTGGTTGTCTCAACCGGTGCTGGTTCAACCGGCTGGCTTAGCTCAATTTTAAATGAGCTAAGTGGACTAAATGCCTTCTTTGGCGGCGTCAATCAACCTGCTTCGCATCAAATGGGCATGGAAGACAATAGCCTGTGTTTCGTTGTACGCGAGCCATTCCAGAGTCCTTATACCAGTACCGGCATAGTGGCAGGGGCTATTCGTGACAGCCAAAAACTTAAATTGGAATCTCAAATGCCGGAAAACGGGGTAATATTCAGTGACGGGGTTTTAGAAGATTTTTTGGAGTTTAACTCAGGAAAAATGGTCTCCATAGGGGTTGCAGCGCAGAAAGCACACCTTGTCTGTTGAGCTGCCCTCATAAAGCGACCTCTAAAATTTCGAATTTGGAAGTACAATTGAAAAGGTTGTTCCCTCGTCTTTCTTCGACTTTACATAAATTTCACCTCCCAGTTTCCTGACCGTATCCCGTACAATGTAAAGTCCGAGGCCGGAACCTTG
>CAZWQB010000009.1:0-24156 GCA_964636035.1 uncultured Roseivirgaceae bacterium | reverse complement strand
ATATCATCCAGTAAGTTCGTGAGCGATATTTCCTCCCGAACCACCGCTTTTTTATTGTTAGAAGAATATTCCATGATACTCTTGATGAAATCTTCCAGCTTGTCGATACTGAGGCGCATCATATTAAAATACTCTCGTTGCGCGCTGGCGTCTGTTTCCAGTTCGGAAATATTGATCAAGCCTTTCAAAGATTTCAGAGGCGCCACAAGGTCATGCGAAGATCTGTAGACAAAGTTATCGAGTTCGGTATTGATGATGGTGAGATCAGAATTTGAAATTTGCAATTGTTGCCGTTGCTGTTCCAGTTCCTCTGTTCTTGCCTGAATGATGCTTTCCAGCCTCTCGTTGATTACCTCTAGTCGTCTGGTTCTGTACCTTATTCCGTACCCCAGGGACGTTACTAAAATTAAAGTTAAGATGCCGTAAGCCCAAGGTGTTCTGTACCAGCTTATTGGAATTACCAATGATGCCGACGCCATTTCGGATTCAACATTTCCGTAGCGGGCCTTCGCATGAAACGTATAGTTCCCACCATCCAGGTTCGTGTATTCTTTCTTCACTTCCGATTTCCAGCCCGACCAGGCTTGATCAAATCCTTCAAGATAATAGCTGTATTCCAACTCCTGCTGGTCAAACCCGGGGGTGGCGAAGTGGAAAACAACCGATCCGTCAAAATCCACTGCGGTGGTATAGCTATTGCAGGCGGCTAACCCAATTTCTTCTTCATCAACAGTAATTTGATCTATATAGGTTACCAGCTTGGAGGGCGCTACTTGTGCATAAGGTAGTTTTAAATAGTTTATCCCATGATCAGAGGTTACCCAGAGGTTGCCCCTCTTATCGATCAGCAGCTCCCTGAGCTCGTTACCCAAAAGCCCGTTCTCTTTCGTATAAGATTTGGCGATTGTTCCATCGCTATCAAGCATGACCAACCCACCTAAATAGGTAGAAATGCTATACAAGCTGTCTGGCCAGATTACAACATGATAAATGCTATTTTCTTCCAGTTGCTTTGAAGCCGGGAACTCCCATTTTCGTGTTCTAAACGTGACCGTATCTAAATGATAGATGCCATTATCAGCGGTAACGATAAAATTTTCGCCTTGCAATCCGCGTAAATACTGAAAGGCCATATCATTCTCAAACGTAAAGCTTCTATTTACATATTCCAGGCGGTCCGGGAAAACTTTAGCCAGACCATCTTTGGTTGAAGCAAATAGCTGCTGATTGATTTTAAACACAAAAGCATCATTCCCTGGTATAATAGTAATTTGACGTCCATCATATCTAAATATCCGATTCCAGGAACAAAAGTAGATATCACTTCCTACACGAACCACCTGCCAAATATCCATAAGCGCCTCATTCTCCGCAATTTCCACTAAATGCCGTAGAGATTTATAGCTGTAAAATCCTGTACTGTCTTTTGCAAGATAACCTAGTTCGTTTCTTCCCCCAACATAAATCCTGTCTCCCACAAGCAGCAAGGCATTGGCAGCAGCGAAGTTGTCCAGGGAAATAAGTTTCCATTGGCTCCCGTCATAATGCAGCACCCCACTTTCATTTGCAAAAAAGAGTACGCCTTTTTCATCTTCTATTAGCCCATAATTGAAAGCAGTTGCTTTGTAACTGGCCGATGGGTACTGCCTCACAATAATTGAGTCAGATTGAGATCTGCCAAGGGAAACGAAAAGGATAAACAGAAAACTATAACAAACTAATACTCTATAAAGGATCATGCACCTGACTGATAAATACCGGGCAGTGTTTGAACATCAAATGACTCCCTACTTCCTCCGATGTATACAAGTATTCCTTAAAAAGTCACCATTGGTCATTGAATTTGGCAGAAGGTTATTAGAAATTGGACCGACTGCCAAACACGCTTCCCCACGAAATCATAAAAAATATCTGGAAATCAACAAGATAATACGGGGAAACGGGAAATTGTTGATTCTACTAAGATTTGTACCGGCCGGTTAAGGTAGTGAGACGATCGGTTTTCGGCTTACTTCTGGCTTTATTTAGGGTCTTAGGTTTGTAAAGCATAAGAGCTCTTTAGCTGTAATCGATGCAAGGAATGTAGATAAGCTTAGCAGGCTGGATGAAGCCCCTCCTTCTCAAACTAAAAGGAATTATTTTCAAACCATCAGATCACTACGTCGGATAATTCAGGTGGATACCTTTAGCTGGCGTATATCAGCATTAAAAAACTTTTTTAAGATGATGGGTATTAAGCACCCACCACCTTTAATAAGTATTTTTTGAAGTCATCGAAATCAGCAGACATGGGGTGCGACTGAGAGGGTTTCTCTAAAGCTTCTTTTAATGCAGGGGGCAGGGCTACCTTTTTTTCAAGGAGTGGTTCTACCACTTCGCCAAATTTGGCCGGATGTGCAGTACCTAAAAACACACCCTGTACATCAGCAGATGTCTCGCTTAGATAGTCCTTCAGGCCCTGGTAGCCAATGGCACTGTGTGGGTCTATAATATAGCCCTTCTCCCTGTACACCGTTTTAATCACTTCTTTCACGTCCTCATCTGTATAGAATTTTCCTTCTATTTGCTGTGAAATATTCTGGTGATCCCGCTGAAAAACATCCAGTATACGTTCAAAATTGCTGGGGTTGCCAACATCCATTGCATTGGAGATGGTTCTTAACGAGCTTCTAGGGTTAAAATCTCCGGTTTTCAAATACTCAGGCACTACGCAATTGGCGTTGGTAGACGCAATAAATTTACTAACGGGAAGCCCCATTTTCCAGGCCAGCAGGCCACCCAGTATATTGCCAAAATTGCCACTTGGGACCGAGAAGACCAATGGCTTATCCTTACCCAACCTGCTATAGGCATAGAAATAATAAAACGACTGCGGGATCAGTCGGGCAATGTTAATAGAGTTTGCAGAGGTCAGTTCCAAAATGGCATTTAATTCCTGATCTGCAAACGCCTGTTTTACCAATCGCTGACAATCGTCGAAGGTACCTGCTACTTCCAATGCCGTAATATTGTTGCCCAGGGTTGTAAATTGTTTTTCCTGTACTTCGCTCACTTTCCCTCCCGGATAAAGAATGGTCACCTGAATTCCGGGCACGCCCAGAAAGCCATGTGCCACGGCACTTCCCGTATCACCGGAAGTAGCCACAAGGATGTGGACTTTCTCCCGTTTCTCATCAATGAAATGGGCCATCAGGCGCGACATGAACCTTGCTCCAAAATCCTTGAAAGCAAAGGTGGGTCCATGAAAAAGTTCAAGGGCATGGATGTTTTCATCCAGCTCCACCAGCGGAACTTCAAAGTTGATTGCATCTTCTACAATGGCTTTCAGCGACTTATCATCTACGGAGCCCTGCAAAATGTTTTTGCTCACTTCGAAAGCAATTTCCTGTAAGCTGAGGTGCCGGATGTTTTCGAAGAAAGATTTCGGCAATACCGGAATCACATGAGGCATGAATAAACCGCTGTCATCCGGAAGGCCTTTAAAAATTGCTTCCTTTAATGTAAAATTCGCTGCTGTGTTTTTTGTACTGTATAACTGCATTTCTTTTTGATTGCTCTAATTTTGACACATCTACTCCGCCTATCATGGCTGCTTATCGGCTCGCTCAGCCCAAAACCTTGGGGCCTTCTGCATTAATACCTGAGATATACACCTCACTCATGATATCTAACTCCTTGAAAACCTCATGCATTTTTTGACCAACCCTTTCAGCCGTTTGCATGTCCGCACTTAAAGAAAATATAGACGGTCCTGAGCCGGAAATGCCACAACCTAAAGCACCGTTTTCCAGAGCAGTTGCCTTCACTGTGTCAAATCCCGGAATAAGAATGGACCTGATGGGCTCTACAATTACATCTTGCATGGAACGGCTAATCAGCGAAAAATCACCCTGCATCAGTCCCGCAACAAGTCCGGCAATATTTCCCCATTGTTTCACAGCATCTTTCATAAGCACCTGCTTTTTTAGAATTTCCCGGGCATCCTTGGTAGCAATGGAAATTTGCGGATGCACCAATGAAACGTACAGCGGCTTAGCAACAGGAATTGGAATCACATCAAGCGGATCATAGCTCCTGATCAAAACCATTCCTCCCAGCAGAGCCGGTGCCACGTTATCAGCATGAGCCGAACCGCAGGCCAGCCGTTCTCCCTCCATTGCAAACGACAAGAGTTCCAAACTGGAAAGTGGGGAGCCCATCATCAGATTAGCGGCGTATACACCTGCAACGGAACTGGCGGCACTGGAGCCCAGGCCACTTCCCAAGGGCATTTTCTTTTCCAGATAGATATCAAAGCCCTGGCCAGACTCGATATGTGCGAGGTATTTATCTATTGCTACACTTGCAGTATTTTGTGCAGGATCTTTGGGAAGTTTGCCTCCATCACCCAATATTTCCACAATACGGGTCTTTCCAAGATTGTTCGGCTTCAGGATCAACTCGTCGCCAGGATTAGAAACTGCAAACCCCAAAACATCAAAACCACAGGTAACATTCGCAACTGTTGCCGACGCAAAAACTTTAATACGCTCTTTCATTTTAGGTTTAGTAATTCAAGGTTATTTAGACAGGTAATTACTGATTCCGATAATTTCAGCAAAAACACCAGCCGCGGTAACTTCAGCGCCCGCACCCGGCCCTTTAATTACCAAAGGTTTATCGTTATATCGCTCTGAGGTGTAGGCGATGATATTGTCACTTCCTGAAACCGCATAGAACAGCGACTCAGGACCCACCGCTTCCAATCTTATAAAGGCTTTGTCATTTTCAAGTCCGGCGATGTAGCGTAACTTCTTGCCGTCCTTTTCTGCTGCAATCCGCTTTTCTTCCATCATGCCGTCAATCTTTTGCAGTTCCTCAAAAAAGCCCTCTACCGAGCTGGCTTCAAAACAGGCTTCTGGCAACAAAGGCTCCATGTTGATATCTTTCAACTCCAGACTAATGCCAGCCTCTCTCGACAAGATCAGAATCTTTCTGGCCATGTCCATTCCATTTAAATCGTCTCTGGGATCAGGTTCCGTATAGCCAAGTTTTTTGGCCTCTCTTACCACCTCGCTGAATTTTTTGTTGCCCTCAAAACTGTTGAAGATATAGGAAATAGTACCGGACAGAATGCCATCAATTTTATAGATCTGATCTCCACTAAGCTTCAAATCCCGAAGCGTGCTTATCACCGGAAGGCCGGCTCCAACATTGGTTTCGTATAGAAACTTAACGCCGTTTTTGAGTGCGATATCCTGAAGTTCAAGGTACCTGTCGTATGAATCAGAATTGGCAAGTTTATTGGGCGTCACTACCGAAATATTTGCATTCAAAATTTCTTCATAATGATCAGATATGATTTTACTGGAGGTATTATCCACAAAAATGCTATTGGGAAGATCCAAAGCGGTCATCTGATCTATATACGCCCTGATGCTCATCTTTGAGCCTTTTTCGTTCAAATCTTCTTTCCAGTTATCCAGGGGCAATCCGTTTTCATCAAAAATCATTTTCTTGCTGTTGGCAAGGGCTATGATGTTGATGCTTAGGAATCGCTTTTCATAAAAGTAATCGTACTGACGTTTTATCTGCTTCAAAAGGGTTCCTCCTATCAGCCCCGTACCTACTACATACAGGTTCAGGCTTTGGCGATTGGATAAGAAAAACGCACCATGCAAGGCTCTGAGGGCTTTAGACAGGTGGAATTCTCTTATGATGACAGAAACATTTAATTCCGACGAACCCTGTGCAATGGCTACAATATTGATCCCGTTTTTCGACAAAGCACCGAACAATTTACCTGCAATTCCGGGGGTGTTTTTCATATTTTCACCTACTATGGCCAAAATAGACAAGTCTTCTTCAATTATTAGGGGTTCTATTTTTTTAGAGGAAATCTCCAGTGAAAATTCATCCTCCACGGCTACTCTTGTCGCTTTTGCATCTTCAGGCGCAATGGCAAAACAAATGGAATATTCAGAAGATGCCTGTGTAATCAAAATGACACTGATTTTCGCCTTAGACAATGCGCCAAATAATCGGGATGCAATTCCCGGTACGCCCACCATGCCGCTGCCATGCAAGTTGACCAGCGAAACCTTTTGAATAGAGGAAATACCCTTGATGGGCATATCGCGGCTATTCGACTCTTTTTTTATTACAGTACCTTCAAAATCAGGATTAAATGTATTCTTGATTCGTAACGGAATGTTTTTACTGAATGCCGGCTGCAATGTAGGCGGATAAATGATCTTAGCCCCAAAATGCGTAAGCTCCATGGCCTCCACGTAAGACAGCGACGGCAGAGAAAATGCCCTTTTCACCTTCTTGGGATCCGCGGTCATCATGCCATCTACGTCCGTCCAGATTTCAATCTCGTCAGCATTTAGCGCAGCGCCCAATACCGCTGCGGTATAGTCTGACCCCCCTCTTCCCAGAGTGGTTATTTGATTTCTACTGTTGGAGCTTATGAAACCGGTTACGATTTGAAGTTCAGGATGTTCATTAAAATAGTCAACAATCCGTTGGTTAGTGACCTCAAAATTAATTTTAGCCGCTCCAAAGTTGTCATCCGTGACAATTATTTTCCGGGCATCTAAATAGCCTGCCGGAATGCCCGATTGGCTGATAAAATCTTTGATAATGTAAGCTGAAAGTCGCTCCCCAAAACTCATGATAAGATCTTTGGTCCTTAGAGACTCTTCCCGAAGCAGGAAAACTCCATGAAGCACGTCTTCCAATTCGTTCAAAAGCAATTTCACGTGCCCAAACAAGCTACTCTGGCCTTTTGCAGAAATAAGTGCTTTTATCACCTCAAAATGTCTGGTTTCGATTTGCGCAAGGGTTTCAGCATAGGTTTCTTCTCCGGCAGCAGCCTGATCGCCGGCAAGCGTAAGCAGATTTGTAATTCCTGATTGTGCTGATACTACTACGACGGTCTTTACGCCTTCCTGCTCATATTTGAGAATAATATCTGCTACTTTACGGATGCTCTCTGCAGTACCGACTGAAGTTCCTCCAAATTTTAATATTTTCACTTTTATTTTGTTTTACGGTTTAAAAAAACCTATTTCCTTTTCCACATACAGGAGGCTCCTATGGAGCCATTGCCTTATTTATCTTTTATCTATAATCAGGGGGCTCCTATGGAGCCATCTTTGTCATTAATCATTTTATTACGGGTGGCGTCTATGGAGGATAATACTCTCATTTTAGGCATTTCTTTAATTACTATAAGTCATCATATTTATCCACAGTTTCTACCTACATAATCATTGCTATTTCGACAGCTTGCTACTTGTCTGGCTCCAGCTGTTCGTCTAGCTACTCCAAAAACTCGAACAAAAACCTTTCTTCATAAGGAATCTCAAATTTTTCCAGCAGTTCATGATATTCCTTCTTAAATGACTTTTTCTGATGATGCTTCTCCTGGTCTTTTATATACTGCACAACATTGCCAATATGCGATTGAGAATATGAAAAGACACCATATCCCTCCTGCCAGCTAAATTTTCCCATATTCCATTTTTTCTCATTAATGAATTCATTGCTTTCAACCTTTATTTCTTTAATAAAATCGGGCATAAATACAGTAGGTTTATAGCCAACAAACAGATGACAATGATCTGGCATACAATGAACTGCTAACATTTTACATTTTCGATTTTGAACCAAGCCCGTCATATACTTATGCAATTCTTCCTTATTTTCTCGTGGTATCAAACTTCTTCTTGCTTTAACCGCAAATACAAATTGCAAATATATCTGAGAAAATGTGTTTGCCATAATTAAACATTTAGGAGGCTCCTATGGAGCCTTTTTCCTTGATTATCTGGAAACAGGATGCTCCTATGGAGCATTTCGGGCTCTTTCGAAATATTACCGGCCATTCCTGTTCTCTGCCTGCATCCGCCAGCTCCGTAGGAGCTCCCTGTCTGTAGCAAAAAAATTCAGGTTTCGTTGGCTCCATAGGAGCCTCCTGTGTTTTCGTAACTAGAGACACTGAATCGACCAAAATTTTGATAGAACCAATTGTTCCCGCGCCCTCAACTGTGCATAAAATTTGTCGATCCAAATATAATTGTTTTCTCATCCAAAGCGCATTAAATGTATCGCAGCGTTCATATCAGATACTGGAACAAATTCTCCTGATCATTTAAATATTCATAATTGATTTTCATTGCATTCATTCTTTGAAGCAGTCGGTCAAAATCTTCCCGCTTTTGTAACTCAATCCCAACTAAAGCGGGGCCGTTTTCCCTGCTGGTTTTCTTGTTGTATTCAAAGTGGGTAATATCGTCTTCCGGACCCAGGGCCTGCATGAGGAACTCCCTCAATGCACCTGCCCGCTGCGGAAATCTAACAATAAAATAATGCTTTAAGCCCTCATATAACAGGGATCGCTCTTTGATTTCCGCCATTCTGGTGATGTCGTTGTTGCTGCCACTGACCACACAGGCTACGTTTTTACCTGATATGACGTCTTTGTATTGCTCCAGTGCCGCAATACTCAAAGCTCCGGCAGGTTCTACTACAATCGCCTCTTCGTTGTACAGCTTTAAAATAGTAGAGCAAACCTTGCCTTCAGGAACCAGCGTGATCTCATGCAAAAATTTCTGACAGCATTCAAAGGTAATGTCTCCTACCTTCATCACCGCTGCTCCGTCTACAAACTTATCTATGTTATCCAATGCCGTATTGACGCCTCTTTCCAGAGAGGTCTTCATTGCTGGGGCTCCCGCCGGCTCAACTCCAATTATTCTGGTATGCGGACTCAATTTATTAAATACAGTGCCAATGCCTGCAGCAAGCCCCCCGCCGCCAATGGGAATAAATAAAAAATCCAGATCTTCTTTAAGGTCGCCTAATATTTCCAGCCCCACAGTACCTTGTCCTTCAATAATTTTTAGATCATCAAAAGGATGTATAAAAGTACAACCGTTGGTATTGCAGAATTTCACAGCCTCACTATAGGCATCATCAAAAGTATCACCGGTTAGAATTACCTCTACATGAGATTGGCCAAACATTTTTACCTGCTTTACCTTCTGCCTCGGTGTAGTGGCGGGCATAAAAATACTCCCTTTGATATTCAAGAATCTGCAGGAATATGCCACACCCTGTGCATGGTTTCCGGCACTCGCACAAACCACTCCCTTTTCAGTTTCAGAAGCTGCCAAATAAGCCATTTTATTATAAGCCCCTCTTATTTTGTAGGACCGCACCACCTGAAGGTCTTCCCGCTTAAGCCAGATGTTCGCATTAAAGATATTGGACATATTGGCGTTGCGCATCAGCGGAGTATGAGAAATAACCTCCTTAAGCTTTTCCGCCGCGCTGCGTATATTATCTAACTCCGGATACTGTAATAAAGATGCAGCAGCACGGGCGTCAGTCTTACCATATTTTGCATTTTCTTCCTGCTTCATCTTAATTAGTTTTACACCT
Organism: uncultured Roseivirgaceae bacterium; assembly: GCA_964636035.1. Classification (GTDB taxonomy): domain Bacteria; phylum Bacteroidota; class Bacteroidia; order Cytophagales; family Cyclobacteriaceae; genus CAMPJM01. The sequence continues at coordinate 14,727 of CAZWQB010000009.1, read as the reverse complement.
CTTTGATTTTTATTTGCATATAAAAAAAGCCTTCCCAGGTTATAGAAAGGCTTTATAAATGCAACAGATATTTATCCTTTCACTGATTCCCTTTCCCTCCCGTAATGGTGGTGGTAGCGGTAGCAGTGATAATAATATAATTTGTAATCGAAACTAAGTACATTGTTCTAATAGACTTCTTGATCTAAGTGAATCAAAACTATACGGATACGATAGCTTAAAAAAACCAAAAAATCTCATAATTACGGATTCAAAATACCCTAAAAAAGATAAAATCGCTGCTTTATATCCAACATGGCATTCATTTAAGAGCAATTACATCCGGTTTTTGAGCCAGCCTTCGATATGCAAAATTGTTAAAAATTATTGTAAATAATAAATAATTTGATATTAGATTTGCATGATATTTAAATTATCTCTAATATAGCATCTTGAAATAAGAGAATGAGCACGAAATTCAATACATACTACTACTTTTACTTTTATTTTAGATCCTTGACGGGGTTTTAAAGGTAGTGTATTGTATAAAAAATATAACAAAACCTGAGAGCCTCGAAACCGAGGCTCTTTTTTTTGTTCAGAGTTTATTGAAGTAGAAAGAAAGGTAAAATGGAAATAGCAGTTGCAAAACGTTTAGAGGGTACACAGGAGTACTACTTCTCCAAAAAACTAAGAGAAGTAGAAACACTCAATCAACAGGAACCCAAGGTGATTAACCTGGGAATTGGAAGTCCGGATTTGATGCCTCCGACACTGGCAATCAACGGCTTAATAAATGCTGTCAATGAAGACAAAAATCATGGCTACCAGAGCTACAAAGGTATTCCTGCCCTCAGAAATGCTTTCGCTAATTTTTACAGCACCAACTATCATGTGAAGCTGGACCCTGAAAAGGAGATTCTCCCATTGATCGGGTCCAAAGAAGGCATTGTTCATATTTCCATGACCTACATTAATGATGGAGATAAGGTGTTGATCCCGAACCCCGGCTATCCGGCATACGGCGCAGCGACCAGACTTGCGGGCGGAGAAGCTATGATGTATGACCTAAAGGAAGAAAACAACTGGATTCCGGATCTGAAGTCGCTGGCACAGCAGGACCTGACAAAGGTAAAAATGATGTGGGTGAATTTTCCCAACATGCCTACAGGCACCAATGCCCCCGATGCTTTCTTCGAGGAATTGATCCAGTTTGGAAAAGACCATCAAATTCTAATCTGTAATGACAATCCATACAGCTTTATTTTGAATGAAAAGCCTAAAAGTCTGCTTTCCGTCGACGGCGCAAAAGAGGTAGCACTTGAACTGAACTCGCTGAGCAAATCGCACAACATGGCAGGCTGGAGAATGGGCATGGTGGCCGCTGACGAGAAACATATTCAGAATATCCTCCGGTTTAAAAGCAATATGGATTCCGGCATGTTTCTCCCAATCCAATTGGCAGCGGTAGAGGCTTTAAAAAGCGAACAAAGCTGGTTCGATGATATGAATGAAACTTATAAAGAAAGAAGAAACTACGTCTGGAAAATATTAGATCAGTTGGGATGTACCTATAAAAAAGAACAAACAGGGCTTTTCGTATGGGCAAAAGCGCCCTCAAATGTAGATCACGTAGAAGACATGGTAGACGATATACTCTACAATGCAAGGGTTTTTATAGCCCCAGGCTTCATATTTGGTTCAAACGGAGCGCGCTTTGTAAGAATTTCATTGTGTAACAAGAAAGCGGCCTTAGAAGAGGCGCTTGAAAGAATTGCCGCATTAAAAAATAGCAAATAAATGACTATAGCAGTTATTGGATTGGGACTTATCGGTGGGTCTATGGCCTTCGAATTAAAAGCGAAAGGCTTTGCGCGTAAGATTATAGGCGTGGATAGCAACGAAAAACATGCGAAAGAAGCGCTTGCCCTGAGTATCGCAGATGAAATCATGACTTTGGAAGAAGCAGCAGAAATCGCAGACCTGTTTATTATAGCAGTTCCCGTAAATATTGCACCTCAAATCCTGCGTCAAATAATGCCTTTGCTAACGGAGCGAAAAGTGGTGATTGATGTAGGGTCAACGAAAGCAGCAATTTGCGATGAAGCAGACAAATACCCCAACAGATCCTGTTTTGTGGCCACGCACCCGATAGCAGGTACTGAGAAAAGTGGTCCTTCCGCCGCTCATATGGGCCTGTTCCACCAAAAGATTAACATCATTTGCGATCGGGAAAAATCAGATGGGAATGCCCTGAAACAGGTAGAAGCGCTCTATGAGGTCTTAAAAATGACCACCATTTACATGGAACCACGGGAACACGACAAGCACATTGCCTATGTTTCCCATCTTTCTCACATAAGCTCGTTTACGCTGGGACTTACCGTGCTGGAAATGGAGGAAAACGAAAAAAACATATTTAACATGGCTGGCAGTGGTTTTGAATCGACAGTCAGGTTGGCGAAAAGCTCACCGGACATGTGGTCGCCAATATTCCACCAAAACAAGGAAAATATATCCACTGCACTTGGGAAATACATTGACCAATTAACGCAATTTAAAAAGCTGATCGATGAGGAAGACATTGAAAAAACATATGTACTCATGCAAAAAGCAAATGATATCAGAAGGGTGCTGGATGGCATTCCGTTGAAAAGCAAAATATTATCTAACAATAAAGTTTAATACAATGAACATTACAAACATCAATCATGAACTGGGCAGGAATGGAAAACCTATTATCATAAGCGGGCCCTGCAGCGCAGAATCAGAAGAGCAGGTATTGGAAACTTGTGTAGCCATTGCAAAAACAGGCAAGGTAGACATTTTGAGGGCTGGAATATGGAAGCCACGAACAAGGCCGGGTTCTTTTGAAGGGATAGGTAGCATAGGCCTGGGGTGGTTGCAAAAAGCCAAAGCCGCTACAGGTTTGAAAACGGCTGTTGAAGTAGCAACAGGAAACCATGTATACGAGGCGCTGAAATATAATGTTGATGTTCTTTGGATTGGCGCCAGAAGTACAGTAAACCCTTTTTCCGTACAGGAAATTGCGGATGCTTTGGCAGGCTCTAACGCCACCGTGCTGGTTAAGAACCCCATCAATCCGGATTTGGAGTTGTGGATGGGCGCTATTGAACGAATTCACAAAGCAGGAATCACAAAAATTGGCGCTATACACAGAGGTTTTTCTAAGTTTGGAGAGTCCAGGTTCAGAAACATTCCGCTATGGCAACTTCCGATTGAATTGAAAAGAAGACTCCCCGAGATCACCATGATCAATGATCCGAGCCATATTTGCGGCATCAGAGAAACAATTCCGGAGATTGCACAGGAAGCCCTCGACCTGAATTTTGACGGGCTGATGATTGAAGCACACAGAAATCCGGATGTTGCATTAAGCGATGCCAAACAGCAATTTACTCCTCAAGATCTTGAAACCGTTCTGGACAACCTGATTGTGAGAAAAGACTCTACGGACGATGAAAACGCTATGTTTATGCTTCAGACGCTAAGAAAAGAGATTGACCATTTCGACGAAGATGTCATTAATCTGCTGGCCAAGAGAATGAAAATCAGTGAAAGCATTGGCGAGTTTAAAAAGGAGAACAATGTAACCATACTTCAGCCAAGCAGATGGGAAGAAATCATTTCTAACAGAACTGCAAAAGGAGTAAAGTTAGGGTTAAGCGAAGGATTTATGAACGCATATCTGAAAGCGGTACACCAGGAGTCAATTAACCATCAGAACAAGGTGATGAATGCTGCTACTGCCACTGATATGGACTCAGTAGGATAGTTCAGGAACTTCCAATGATCAATGGAGTACCAACCTTGATTTAAATACTGAAAAGCCCCACTATAAAAATATGGCGGGGCTTTTTTTATTAAACCATCATCAGGAGGTTTTACAAAACATTTATTAAATTTCCGTGCTTAAATTACAGTGCAAAAGTAAGCGCACAGTACGATAATAAACGGCACATATGAATAGCAAGGAAGTAAATATTCAGGTATTAGGGGGAGGTGATGCATTTGGTTCAGGTGGAAATTTTCAAACCAGCTTTTACGTTTCATCGGGAGACTTTCATTTTTTGGTCGACTGTGGAGCAACGGCCCTGATTTCGATGAAAAGACATTTTGTGGCTCCCGAATTGATAGACACTATTTTATTGACGCACTTGCATGGCGACCATTTCAGCGGGATCTCCTTTTACCTGCTGGATGCGCAATATGTGCAGCAAAGAAAACACCCGCTGCACATTATCGGACCAAAAGGAACTGAAGAGAAGGTGTTTAAGGCGCTCGAAATTTTCTATCCCGGAATAGAGGTAGAGAAATTCTCCTATTTTATAAAATTCAAAGAATATGAGACCATGGAAACTTTTGGAGCAGGACCATTAGAAATAACAACTTTTCCGGTGGTTCACGCAGCAGGTGCCAAGCCTCACGGCCTGAGGATTAAATTAGGTGATAAAATGCTTGCCTTTTCAGGCGACACCACGTGGGACGATGTTTTATATAAGATTGCCGAAAATGCGGACGTGTTCGTGTGTGAATGCAATTTTTATGACACTACTAACGATAACCATTTAAACTATATATTATTGCAGCAAAAGCTGAAAGGGCTGGCCTGCGACAATATCATACTTAACCACCTGGGAGATGAAATGCTGCAGAACATTGAGAAAGTAAACCTTCCGATTGCGGAGGACGGAAAGATTTTCAAGGTGTAAACAAGACCAAGCTGAATAGTCTCCGGGGTGAATGGTGTCAGGCGGCTAAGGAGGATGACCATGATGCGAGCTGAAACCAAGGATTAGATGGCATGACTGAGCGTAGCTTCAGTAAAGGGTTTTTTATGACAGGCTCCCGCGACAAGCCACCTTTTTTGTGAAATACGGCTCTAATTGGCTCTGGAAAAATATTCGTCCCTCAGATATCCGCCCTGAGGATTTCGGGCTACGACAAATAACTGGTCATCGCCGGGAAACGACAAGTTTAAAAACTCAGCCTCCTCCTCATCGCGAATGTTTCTTAATACCGCTACAATTTTACTTCCGCTTTGATAACCTACACCCTCCCACTCCGACTCTCCGGCACGATACTGAATTCTGTAGAGGCCATCATCGAAACCTACAACTATTCTGTTCAGGCTATTTTTAGCGCTCTGATAAATTCCCGTGTTCAGATTCTCTTCGATGTTGGAAGAGGTAGCACAGGCGGCTAACATCAGCAGGACCAGCAAGCTTAAAATATTCTTCATATTTTAATAAAAATTTTCACCTTTTTAAACGTCTGAGGAACCAAATGATAACAAACACCAAAAAAACTACAGTAACAGCCACAGCAATGAATCCTGGCACTTCTATACCTTCATACAAAGAGCAGGATGCAAAAAAAAGGGTGATATATAATAAGGTGAGATAACTAAAAATTTGATTCTTTTTCATTCTTGAAAAGTTAGTTCACAGGTAGCCATTCAAATACTACCAATTTAACTTCTTACCAGTCAAATTGTTATTTCTAACCACAATGTAACTCTTGGTATTTTTAGCGCCTAAGGCTGCTTCTCATCATTTGCAGGCACGAATCTACCCCCGTTCAGGCGGTTTTTACGAACTCAAAAACATCAAAAGTAGTAGATGCTTTTCAAAAATTAGCCCCGGTTTTGTAGCCGGGGCTTAGTCTTCTAGAAGGATAATTATTTTGCAGCCTTCACAGCAATAGGAAGCGTAACATTTTCCCAAGCAAAAACTACTTCACCATTCCCCTTTTTCTTTTCCTTTACTTCAAATTTTAACCGCTCATTCAATGTTTTTGACTTCTCAGGAGCTACTTTCACTCTAAGCGCATCTTCGCTTTCCTGGTATTTATAGGCACCCCATTGTTTTGATTCTTTGTTGAATATCACCGTCCAATCACCATTTTCTTCAGGAATGGTAAATAACGCATATTCGCCGGCCGGTAATTGCTCGCCTTCAACCACCACATCTTTGTCAAATTTAATTCTGGTGGCTTCGTTTGCACCGGTTCGCCATACTTTTCCATAAGGCTCTAGCTCACCAAATATTTTTCGTCCTTTCACGGCAGGAGAACTATAATTAATAGTCACATTCACATCTCCAATTTTGCCGGTCGCTTCTTTAGCGGGACTGGGTTTTTCCTCTGATTGTGCCGAGGCAACAAAAGACATCAATCCCAGAAAAAATGTAAGGCTTAAAACACTCATTAAATTTTTCGTAATGGTTTTCATTGGTATAGGTTTATGTTAAAAAATTTTAAAGGTTAAAACGGAATCTGCAAAATTCAGGTTGTAAAAGCTCTTAAATTTACAAAAAGAACCTAATCAATCTACAGTTCAGTGCATAAAAAAAGCGTTCCGAAGACGAAACTCCGGAACGCAATTTTTCACATTTTAATCCCTGGTGTCATCTAAAGCAAATATTGACTTCATCCAAGGTATCTTCAGGTGCATCCTTCGTACTAATGCCAAAGCGGTCTGTGTACATAAATGTGGTCCTACACACAAACCTGCACCAAATCTCATTGCGGTCTTGCTCCCCTTGAGGAATATTGACCCCACATTAACCGATTGCAGCAATTAGATCTGCCATCACATTTAAGCCCTCTTTCAAATACGGATCGTCCACTTCTTCTTTTTTCACTTCTTCGCTTTCTCCAACCTCTGAAATGTCTATCACATCGGTCAACTCGGAGCTTACAGCTTTATTTTTACGATCTTCTTCTCTTTGTGCAATTCTCTTCGATTCCATCAACGACAGCTTTGAATCTTTTCTCGCTTCTTTCACCTTTTCTGTATCGGCCACAAGATTTTTCAATTCCGGATCTGTTTTTAGTCTTTGCTGGTATTGATTCTTCACCTCCTGCAGCACACTGCCGGGTACCATTTTTGTGGATTTGAAATTGGTAGAAGCAATTTTATCCCAGGGCAATGCGCTTGGTTGCGAGCTTTCGCCGAATTCATCAGAACTAAATACCGATGGCAACTCCACATCTGGGGTTACCCCCTTATGCTGCGTACTGCTACCGGTAACCCTGTAAAACTTCGCCAAGGTAACTTTTACCTGACCTGACTCACCTTTGGCGCCTGGCAAAAATCTTTCCAGATCTAAAAGGTTCTGAACGGTGCCCTTTCCATAAGATTGCTCACCAATCACTACTCCCCTTTTATAATCCTGAATTGCGCCTGCAAAAATCTCTGAGGCAGAAGCGCTGAATCTGTTTGTCAGCACGCCTAAGGGACCATCATAAAACAATTCGGGATCAGGGTCCTCAGCCACTTCAATGCTACCATTTGCATTTCTTACCTGTACTACGGGTCCATCTTCAATAAACAGGCCGCTCAACTCAATAGCTTCCGTCAAAGAACCACCCCCATTGTAACGAAGGTCTATCACCAGACCATCTATACCTTCGGCTTCCAATTCAGTAATCAGTTCCTTCACATCACGCGTAGTACTTCTATAATTTGGATTTCCTTTTTGTGCTTCTTCAAAATCCATGTAGAAGGTAGGAATGGTAATTACCCCGATATTGTACTCCCGATTATCTTTATTCACCTTAATCACCTCTTTTTTTGCTGCCTGTTCTTCCAGCTTAATTTTATCCCGCACAAGCGAAATCTCCGTAGGCAAGGCGTTCAAACCTTCTACAGCAGGCAGTATTTGTAAACGTACCACAGTGCCTTTGGGTCCTCTGATCAGTTTAACTACCTCATCCAGGCGCCAGCCAATCACATCTACCATTTCCCCGTCCTTTCCCTGGGCAACGCCTATAATCCTGTCGTTTTTATGAAGCTCTTTACTTTTAAAGGCAGGGCCTCCGGGTACTAACTCCGCTACTTTGGTGTAATCACTATCTCTCTGTAACGACGCGCCTATTCCTTCAAGCGACTGGCTCATTGCAATTTTGAAATTTTCTGAAGTACTCGGAGAAAAGTAACTGGTATGGGGATCAAACGACTCTGTAAATGCATTCATGTATATCTGAAACACATCCTCACTTTTATGTTCAGAGATAACAGTTTCCATATTTCCGTACCTGTTCAGGATAACTTCACTGATTTCCTGGTCTTCCTTTCCGTTCAGTTTCAGACTCAGCGCCTGACTCTTGATCAACTTTCTCCAGGTATTATTTAACTCGGCTTCGTTTTTAGCCCATGGCAAATCTTTTCTGTCGGTTTCATAATACTCATCAATAGTAAAATCAAAATCCTTTTTCAATAGCGTTTTCACATACTCATTTCTCGAAAAGAAACGCTTTTTAAAGATATTATAGATATGGAAAGCCGGCACAAGATTACCCTTCTTCAAGTCATCATCAAGAGAATACCTGTACTGCTCGAAATTCTCAATATCACTTGCTAAAAAATAAATCTTGTCGCCATCCAGCGCACTGAGGTAGTTATCCAGAATTACAGAGGATAAACTATCATTGAGGTCCATCTTTCGGTAATGGTGTTGTCTCAGGATTTGAGTAACCAGCAACTCCACATTTACCTGCCTTTCTTCTGGCATCACAATGGAGTGGAAGTTGGCATCGGTAGTACCTGCCAGTTGTCGGTCCTGTGCCTGTACAGCAACCGTTTGAAGGACCAAAAGCAGGTAAATGCTCAATTTAAATAACTTATTCATATAATTTCAAGCTGTTAATTTCTAAATGTAACTCCAATTTTTCGGAGGATGTAAAAATCTAAGTATATAACGGAGATTCAATAATAAAGGTATGGCGTTTGTCGATCATAAAAATAAACAACATTCTCAACAATCCAATGTACTCCTCCGAGTATAACAACAAATACAATGCTAAAGATTTCAAGTTTCGAATATAGCATATCTGTTTCTCAACGCATTTGAAAATTATGCCTTTCACGGGTATCCGGGGCAGCTTCTTGTCGGGAGCTGCTCCAGTTTGACTGTCCGGTGATAAAAAACTTAGCAAATCGCCTGTCTTCTTACACCTCCCCTACGACCTGCCTTCAACTAGATTGAATCAAAACAACAGCGACTTGTTTGCCATATATCGCATTAAAAATATTACTTATTCTGAATCGACATGTTTAAAAAACCACTATTAACAATTCTTATTGCAGCTATGGCTTCATTTTATCTTTCTTCTTGCGAGAAACTGGAAAATGTATTGCCCGAAAAACACGCTGACAACAAATTAACAACTTACCTAATCAAAAAAGGACAGCATTCATCCACCAATAGAATAGCGTCGTTGGATGCATCCGAATTGGTTTTCACTGCCAGATTTGACAGCTCCGCAATATACCAAGCGAAAACCTCGTCTAACCAGGCAGACATTAACAAACTGTACGGTCTTTCTGATTGCGGTACACATCATCAGCAAAACAGCGCACGGTTCGGATGGAGATGGTACAACGATCAATTGGAAATTCACGCATATAGCTATAGCAATGGCGAAAGAAACTTCAAATACATTACATCTGTAGCTTTAAATGAGGAATATACTTATACACTGAGAATGACAGAAGATGCTTATTTCTTTAAGTTGGATGGCGTAACTGTTTCAACAGAAAGATCCTGTTCTGGCGACGCTGCTGGTTATAAATTATTTCCTTATTTTGGAGGCGACGAAAAAGCACCCCATGATATCAAGGTAGTGATCAGGGATTTCCCTACAGGTAACTAAAGCCTGTTTTCATGGTTATAGTGCCTGTAACATGATTGATCTATGAATGCTATAACCATTAAAAAATTTGGTGGTCCTGAAAACCTGGCGATTACCTCCATTGCGGAACCTGTTCCTTCGCCTGAAGAAATATTGGTTGAAGTACACGCGACAGCGTTAAACAGAGCCGACCTGATGCAACGTGCGGGAAAATACCCACCTCCTCCGGGCGCCAGCCACATCCCCGGGTTGGAAATAGCCGGGACAGTAATTACCACGGGAGACCAGGTGGCTTCCTGGAAGCAGGGCGACCGGGTATTTGGATTGATTCCGGGAGGTGGCTACGCAGAGAAAGCTGTTCTGCATCAACATATGGCCATGGAGATCCCGTCCACCCTGTCCTTTGAAGAAGCTGCAGCCATTCCGGAAGTGTTTTTAACTGCTTATCAGGCCATTTTTTGGTTAGCCGCATTACAAAAAAAGGAGCGCATACTCATTCATGCCGGTGCAAGCGGAGTGGGAACGGCAGCAATCCAGCTCGCAAAAAGCCTTGACGCAAGTGTTTTTGTGACCGCATCCGCAGGCAAACACGAACAATGTTATCAATTAGGTGCGGATTTTGCTTACGATTATCACCGTGGTCCTTTTGAAAAGTGGATATTGGAAAATACCGATCATAAAGGTGTTGACGTAATCATTGACTTTATCGGTGGAGGTTATCTCAATCAAAATTTAAACTGCCTCGCAACGGATGGAAGATTGATTCAACTTGCTACCATGGAAGCAAAAAAGATCGAAGAATTCGACCTCCGAAAGATCCTGGCGAAACGCCTGAGCATCAAAGGGTCGACGCTAAGAAACAGACCACTGGAATATCAAATCAAACTAACGAATGACCTACTTAAGTATAGCTACGATAAATTTGCCGATAAAACATTCCGGCCGGTGATCGATAGTGTGTTTGACTGGGAGGATGTTCAAAACGCACACCGCTACATGGAAGCCAATAAAAATGCCGGTAAAATTGTACTCAAAGTAAAAACTGAACGAGAAATATGAATCTATTTAAAGCGAAATGGGGAGTAATTGCAGGATTGTTCGGTTTCAGCTTATCTTTTTCAGTCCAGGGCCAATGCGTTGATGACATCAAAGCATTTAAGATTGGTGAAAGGGTGGAATATGAAGTATACTATAACTGGGGCTTCATTTGGGTGAATGCCGGTGAAGTGAGCTTTAGTGTAGAACCGGGGTTTCATGACGGCAATCCTATATACCACTTTGTTAGCGAAGGTTCCAGCAAGCCTAATTACGATTGGCTATACAAAGTGAGGGATGTTTATGAGTCTAAGGTGAGCGTTGGTGATTTTCAGCCCTTGTGGTTTAAACGCGATACCTACGAGGGAAAATTTAAGGTAGATGAGGAATATCACTACCTCCCTGAGAAAAACCAGGTAGCTTTTACGCTTCTGGATAGTGAAAACCCGCTGATTGAAGACACCCTGAACATCAAAGACTGTTCGTTTGATGTAATCACGATGGTGTATTACGCCCGTACCCTCGACTTTAGCAAATACAAGAAGAATGACAAAATCCCCATCAATGTGTTGATAGATGGGGAAGCACATAGTTTGTACATTCGCTATCTTGGTACAGAAGAAATAGAAACGCGGGATAAGAAAAAATACAACTGCATTAAATTTAAACCGCTCCTTGTCGAGGGATCAATATTTCAGGGTGGTGAGGACATGACTGTTTGGGTGACCAATGACGCTAACAAAGTCCCTATTTTGGTGGAAGCTAAAATCATAGTCGGCAGCATCAAAGCTTATATTCACAACGCAGTGGGCCTCCGCAATCCGCAAACAGCCTTTATAGAATAGCATATTTGAAATTTTAAGTCCGCTGTCTAGAGCAACTTTGCTTTATTCATAATCTGAGCTTCTCCGGTCACCACAGGTTTTCCATTGGCAGTTTCTATAATGTTCGTGGTAATCGTGGCTCTGTGCTTGCCTTCCACAACCTCTTTCACTGTCAATACTGCTTTGTATTCCTGATCTACATACATCGGCCTTTTGAAATTGAGTTGCTGATGTAAATACACCGTACCTTCTCCCGGCCACATGGTTCCAAAAATTCTGGAGATGATACTGGAGCCGAGAAACCCGTGGATGATTGGTTTTTTGTAGACCGTAGTAGCAGCATACTCCTCGTCGAGATGCACAGGATTGTCATCGCCGCTAATTTTTGCAAAAGCATTTACCTCATCCTGGGAAAAAGCAAATTTAAACTCGAAGGCGTCACCGGTTTTTAACATAGTTTCTTAAAAGGCTTTCTAATTGAAAAAAATTAACCCAATTTTAGCAATTATTATCAGGGATTCTAAATTTATAAATAATAATTATTCAGATCATGGCTGCAACAACATTAACTATTTTGAGTAACGGATCAGTAAAAGTAGATGGCGATTTCGAAATAAAAGACAAAGACGGTAATGTATATGGCTTACAGGGACGAACCTTGGTATCCCTATGCAGGTGTGGCCTTTCTCAAAACAAGCCTTTCTGCGATGGCGCCCATAAAAATCATTTCGAGCACGATGCGAAAGCCTTTGATCTGCCACCTAAGAAAGTTTAAAGTTCAGGTTCTGGGTTTCAAGTTTCAAGTTTAAAGTTAAAGGTTTAAAGTTCGGGGTGCAGTTCAAGCGCCTGGTCCGGGGCTGTGGGGTTTCTTATTTCAAAAAAACAGTGGCAATTTACAGACAAAATTTATCTCAGTTTCCCGATGCCAAAGCCGCTTGTCTGCTGGTTCACGGGCTCAATAATAAGCCTCAGGTACTGTTGGACATCGCCCAATTGTTGGAAAGCATGTCGCTTCCGATGGTAATGGTGAGCCTGACCGGGCACCAAAACGACTTCGAAAAGCTCAATTCCATTTCTAAAGAAGCGTGGACAGAAGACGTTCTGGAAGGGTATGATTTAATTAAATCCCGATTCGAACAGATTTACCTCATTGGCTTCTCCCTTGGCGGCTCTATTGGGCTGGATATAATTTCCTCAAGCAGGCTTTTCGATAAAATGATTCTATTAGCGCCGGCCATAGCACCACGAATACCGGTCAGACTTTTGGAATACATCTCACCCATTTTACCTTCCCTGCCACTTTACAGCCTGGCCCCTGAGCAATATATCGCAAACAAATACCTGCCTCTCAGGGCTTATGAGGTGCTATTGGACATTTTCAGATCTGTTCACAAGAAGCAGTTTGCCCATGCCAATGTACCTACACTTTTGATTGCTGACCCAAAAGACGAGACGATGAGCCTCAGCGATATTCGAAAATTCATTGTGCGATACAAGCTTTCAAAATGGGAAATTCTACTGCTCGATAGCGATGACGTGGTATCCAACGTCAAATTTCACCATTTGATCATAGACCGAGAAGCCATGGGACTGAAAAATTGGGATGAGTTTGAGCAAAAAATAAAAATACATCTTTCAGAGGATAATTAACCCGCCTTCTGTTTAGATTTTCAGGAAGAACAAGTCCTACTCCTGAGCTTTCTCACTTTCTGAAAGTTTGTTGATGCATCCACCATTCGTGTATAGCTCACCCTTTCCCCCGTTTCAAAAGATTCATAAAAGATACCTTCGCTGCCAACCCTCAAAATGCATTCGCCAAGTCCATAGCGGAGTGACAGCACGCGATCTCCATCCTGCAAGGGTTTTGAATCCAAATCCACAAGCTTCAATGAGGCTTCTGTATTTCTATTACCAGACTTAGTTTTGAAAATGCGCTTAAAATATTGCAACATACGCAAATAGTTGTAGGAGTTCGGTTCCACCTTTTTAATAATGATGCTGTTAAAATAAATCGCATCTGTGACTTTAACAAATAGTTGCAAGTGTTCGCTGTCGTGCCAGATGTGTTCGGTATTGAGACATTTAAAACGGATGAAAACACACAACAACCATACATATGACTGATTTTCAAGTTGTTATGATTTGTGGCATGCGGTTTGGCATATATCAGGCAAAAATGAACCTGAAAATAAAATATAATGAAACCCCAGTTCCCCACTTCCGCAAGAGCTTTAACGCTCACCCTTGTTTTGTTCCTCTTTGCTTCCGGTATTTCCTTTGCCGGCGGACACCACAACGACCGACCCGTAGATTCCAGCACCAGTAGCGATTATACTGCCTCGCTTTTTGAAATGGAAAAAGCCTTCGAAATAAGTGCAGCCATCGATGAGAGTTTTGAAATGGCCTCTCAGGTAAAAATATATGATTCAAATTTCAATCTGATAAAAGAATCTACCATCACTTCTGAATGTAATCCCCAGGATAAGGAGCTGCTGATGCTGATGAGAAACAGCAATGTACTGATGGAGTATGGTAACGTTACATTTTATCTGTTGAATCAATAAGATTTTGCTTCTAATAGTTGTTTAGTTTAGTTTAAGGTAGAGGGTAAAACTTCTACCTTTTTTCATTCTACCCAAACCAACTTTTTTGAGCAAAAAAAGGAACGAAAAGGCAATTTTGCCAACGGAAAATCTAAACCTGAAAAGGCTTGCGGCGGGCTTTCGGAGGTGAACCATGGTAGCAAATTAAAAGCTTAACCCAATCCCGGAGGGATGACGCATTTTGCCAAAATCTAAAATAAACCTCCACACTTTGCGCTTTCCAATGTAATGTGGCGCACTTCTTTATTGATATTCAACTATTTATCCATTATTAAAACCAAACATTACAGTATTAAATGAAATCCTCCCACAAATATTTGGCATATCTGGGTTCAACAAAACCGTCAGGCAGCGAAGATTCATAATAAAATGATATTCCTTGCAGCGCTAAAAACCGCAGGCACAAGGAAAATTTGTTCATATTATAAAAAACTTACAAGCAAATGATTCTCGAAATCTCTAAGCAAATTATTATGAATCAGCGCTTTATATTTGTAATAAGAAATTCAAGAAAGGTTTAGTAAATAGGGTTTAGTAAAAATTGTTTTTGGTTGTTTTGTTAGTTTAGTTAAAAATTAGTGGTTTTAATTGTTTCGTAAAAAAAGGGCGTTTTTTCGCCCTTTTTTTTT
>CAZWQB010000008.1:0-37254 GCA_964636035.1 uncultured Roseivirgaceae bacterium | reverse complement strand
AGTTTTATACCTGCACCCAATGAAAATGATTGTCTGCTTCTGTCAATCCCTTCTCCCCCATTTACAGGATCATCAAAGAACGCATACCCTCCTCTGAATCTGAAAATATTCAGCCTGTATTCACCTCCGATTTTATAATTGACTACAGATTTCAAGCTCGCATCAATTTCCGAGTTTTCAAAGCTAAAGTCACTTTGGTTGCTGCTATATTTGTTTCCGGCATAATCCAGATATTCCACATCTGCAGTAATAAAACCGTGCTTTCCTATAAAGTAAGAGACGCCCGCATTTACCCTGCCAGGTGTTCTATATTCATAGGTGTACGGGGGGTAATCCACTACCTCATTATAAGTTGTTGCCCCTAAGCTATCTGGTTCGTTAAAAACAGAAACCAGTGATAAATTACCAGCATCTTCCAGGCTATAATAAGTAGGGCTGGTATAAGATACTCCTAAGCTGAGGGATGAAATGGGTCGGTATATAGCCCCAAGAGATAAGTTGAAGCCTGTGCCCTCAATGCTTCTTCTTTCGGATAACGTGAGGTTATTGAGGGCTGTCTCTGAAGGCATTTCTCTGTAGATTCGCTCAATTTCATAATCTATAGAGCTGAAGGCAATCGATGCACCCAAATAAATTTTGTCTGCAAAGTTACCTCCATAGGAGAAATTAGTAGTGTATCCAGCCCCTTTGGTGTTAATGATTTCCGATTGAAGGACTGGAAAATCCGCTGCAGGGGGATCAATTGGTGAATCGAATTCAATACGTCCATTTGCTTCGTAAGGATCTATTAAATACGTCTGATAAGCCAAATAGGAAAAGTCAGGTAGAAAATTTGCCGGATCCGCCGATGGACTCATCGACAGTGCGCTTTCGTTTGCTTCATCAATGGCAAAGCCTATAAAGTCATTATCAGGATTTGATCCCCTATAATTTAATTGACTATGAAAATCGTTGATTCTCGTCATGCTAATACCAAACGACCCACCTCTCCATGCCCCTTGCGGGTTCCTTTTGGAGTTATTCAGCACAACGCCAATGGTTCCAAAGTTAAAATTTGTTTTATAATCATTGGTGTTTTGGCCAAGGTAAGATGCCTCTGCGTTGTGAATTCCTATTGAAGGACTAAATGAAAATTCCGATCTGTTAAAAAAACCCAAACCAGCCGGATTTCCAATCGTAGATGAGATGTCTCCTCCCAAAGAGCTGGAAACACCTCCCATTCCCTGCATACGTGCTGTTCCTGTAATCTCTCTCTGACTGAACGTTTTAGCCAGGTCAACATCTTGTCCTTTTGTCTCAAAATTCAGGCAAAAGGATATCACGCTTAAACTAATAAGCAAAATTTTTATCTTCATATTTGAAAGTCTTGTTTTAAATTACCTGGTACGGCTTCTTCCTGAACTTCCGGATGAACTCCTGGATGGACTGGAATAGCTACCACTTGATCTACTTGGAGAAGAACTTGGTGTATAAGTACTTCTTGAAGGCGAACTGGATCTATTATAGCTATTATTGCTATTATTATTAGTGTTATTACTTCGCGAAGGAGTAAATGTTCTGTTGCTTCTTTGACTCCTTGACGGTGTATAGCTATCGTTCGAGCGTTGCCTTGTATTGTTTTGCGGTGTAACAGTGCTGTTGTTACGTTCTACAGCATTATTGCTACGTCTGGTCCTGTTAGTTGTTCTGCTTTCCCTGTTTGAGGTATTCGCGTCAGACTTTTCGTAGTAAGTTCTGTTTTCATTTACTGTACGCGTTCTGCTGGTTCTACTGTTTGTGTTTCTGCCGTTTGCTTCAGATACATTAACATCTCTGCTGGTTCTTGATGATCTTCTGCTATCAACACCAATCGCGCTTCTGCTAGAGTTTCTTGGTCCGTAAACCACTCTTCTGTTGTTCTGATATTCTTTATTATTCACCACAATCACCGGATTGTAGTAATATCCGTATCTGCCTGAATAAAAGCCATCATAAAAGCCGTGGTGGTAGCCGTTATAGTACCTGCCATAGCCCCATGGATCGTAGTAGCCACGCATGAACGGATCTCTGTAACGGTTATACCCATAGCCGAATCCTGAACCCCAACCCATGCCAAAACTCATAGAGAAACCGGAATTGAAGTAAGGGTTGTAGTAGGGCGAATAATATGGATCGTAAAAAGAATTATAAGGGCTATAGAAAGGATCGTGAAATGAATTGTAATTAGAATATCCTCTGCCATAGTAATTTGAGATTCTTACATCAGAAAACCGGCTGTCCTCAGAATCATAATCTTCGCTGTAATAGGTATCGTCGTATTCCCCATTATCATTTTGATTTTGATTTGCTATGTATTCCGGATTCGTAGTCCTCGGGTCATAATTCTCATCATCCAGCTCCCGCTGCTTATTTTCATAAACGGCAGCATTGCTTTCAGTACTTGCAGTAGCATTTGCTAAAGCATCTCTATCAGCAGCACTGAAGTACATGTCATCATACTCTCCATTCTGTGCTATCTGATTGGGCGAACAGGAGGAGAATAATACTGCAAACCCCGCAATAAAAATTTTTATGGTATATAACGCTTTCATATCTTTGCCTTTCATTTGTTCTAAACGATAACGAACTTATCTACACTAATATACGGGTATTATTTAAATTAGATATCATATGGGTAGAATTTTCGATACAATTGGTGATATTATCAACAATTATAAAATTTTATCGCCAATATAAAGTAGTAAGAATAAAGCAAATTTTATACCAAGAATAGACATGAGCAAGGCTTTACCAACAAGAAAAGAAGATTATTCCGCCTGGTACAATGAATTGGTGAAAAAAGCCGACCTGGCCGAGAACTCAGCGGTAAGAGGCTGTATGGTGATAAAGCCCTACGGCTATTCTATTTGGGAGAAAATGCAGGCACAGCTTGACAAAATGTTTAAAGCGACAGGCCACACCAACGCCTATTTTCCTCTGTTCATTCCGAAGTCTTTTTTAAGCAAGGAAGCAAGTCATGTGGAGGGCTTTGCAAAAGAATGTGCTGTGGTGACCCATTATCGGTTGAAGGCTGCAGAGGATGGCAGCGGGGTGATTGTAGATCCGGAAGCCAAACTCGAAGAGGAACTGATAGTAAGGCCTACCTCCGAGACTGTAATTTGGAGTACTTATAAAAACTGGATCCAGTCTTACAGAGATTTGCCACTCCTGGTAAACCAATGGGCCAACGTGGTAAGATGGGAGATGAGAACAAGGTTGTTTTTAAGAACTGCTGAATTTTTATGGCAGGAGGGGCATACAGCGCACGCCACCAAACAGGAAGCCATTGATGAAAGTGTGCAGATGATGGGAGTTTACGCTGAATTTGCTGAAAAGTTTATGGCCGTTCCGGTGTTACGTGGCGTAAAATCTGAAAGTGAACGTTTTGCAGGTGCGGTTGACACTTATTGTATAGAAGCTTTGATGCAGGACGGCAAGGCACTTCAGGCAGGAACCTCTCACTTTCTTGGCCAGAATTTTGCCAAAGCTTTTGACGTAAAATTTGCTACCAAAGAGGGTGGATTGGAACACGTATGGGGTACCTCCTGGGGAGTTAGTACCCGATTGATGGGCGCTTTGATCATGGCCCATTCCGACGATGAAGGATTGGTCCTTCCGCCACAACTCGCTCCTATACAGGTAGTAATTGTGCCTGTCTTCAAAGGAGAAGCCCAATTAGAAGCCATCCGTGAAAAGGTACAGGTAATTAAAAAGAATCTGGAAGTAAGGGATATTTCTGTAAAATTTGATGACAGAGATACACATAAACCAGGTTGGAAGTTTGCAGAGTATGAACTAAAAGGCGTTCCGGTGAGAATAACTGTAGGACCTCGTGATTTAGAGCAGGGAGTGGTAGAAGTAGCGAGAAGAGATACGCGAGAAAAATTCAGTTTACCTTTGGAGGGGCTAGAGGATGCAATTGCTAAGCTTCTGGAAGAGATTCAGCAAAATATCTATCAGAAAGCCTTGGCTTTCAGAGAAGCGAACACTACGGTAGTGGATGACTACGAAACCTTTAAATCACTATTGGATACCAAAGGGGGATTTCTTCTGGCACATTGGGATGGAACGGCAGCAACAGAAGAAAAAATTAAGGAGGAAACAAAAGCCACCATACGCTGCATTCCTCTTGGTGCGGCTAAAGAAGCAGGAGCGTGCATCTACACAGGCAAACCGTCCGCACAGCGGGTAGTATTTGCAAGGGCATATTAAATAGGAGAATGTGAGTGAAATTTTGTAAATTGCAAACAAAATAAAATTAGAACCCCTGGTTGTGGAATGGTTTACTATCATTGCTCTGATATTATTCGGACTTATTCTGATCATTATTGAGGTTATTTTTGTTCCTGGCACTACTTTCGTAGGAATAGTCGGGTTTGGAATTGCCGGTTTCGGAGTTTGGCAAAGTTTCGTTAGTTTCGGAACCGAGACAGGATTAATAGTCTTATCGGTTTCTTCTCTAGTAGCCATTGCTGCCATTTTCTATAGTTTCAAATCGGGCGTGTGGAAGCGGTTTGCCCTGGAAGGGAAGCATAACGCCAGATTTAATGATGAGGTAAAACATAATCTTGTTCAGGGAGACGTGGGAGTTGCCGTATCTACATTGCGGCCGATGGGAACCGCAGAATTTAGAGATAAGCTTTATGAGGTACGTACCAATGGTAATTACCTTGAAACG
The DNA here is from genome assembly GCA_964636035.1 of uncultured Roseivirgaceae bacterium. Taxonomy (GTDB): domain Bacteria; phylum Bacteroidota; class Bacteroidia; order Cytophagales; family Cyclobacteriaceae; genus CAMPJM01. Next base: position 32,558 of record CAZWQB010000008.1, on the reverse strand, counting down.
GGAACGAAAGTAAGAATAGAGCGGATTGCCAACAACGCAATTATTGTTGTCCCGCTTGAAGATGAGCATTCGCAAGCCGAATCTTCGTCTTAAATATGATAACGCAATTGTTTGGTATATAAAATTTAATCGTTTATAATTTAAATCATTTATTGATATATGGCTGGTCTTTCTATTGTATTTATAATCATTGCCTCCATTGTGGGGCTTTTTGTGTTTTTATATTTTGTGCCGGTTAACTTGTGGATTACGGCTATCTTTTCAGGGGTCCGGGTCGGGCTGTTTGAATTGGTGTTCATGCGTATTCGAAAGGTACCGCCAAGAATTGTTGTTGATTCCATGATTACAGCTACCAAAGCCGGTCTGGATATTTCTACTTCAGAATTAGAAACGCATTATTTAGCTGGGGGAAATGTGCCTTCAGTTATTAAAGCGCTTATCTCGGCTGACAAAGCCAATATAAACTTAACTTTTAAGCAAGCAACCGCAATTGACCTGGCAGGAAGGGATGTCCTTGAGGCGGTACAAATGTCTGTAAACCCTAAGGTAATTAATACGCCAAATGTAGCTGCTGTAGCGGCAGATGGTATTCAGCTAATTGCAAAGGCCAGGGTGACGGTACGAGCCAATATTCAGCAATTAGTTGGGGGAGCGGGCGAAGAAACCATTTTAGCAAGGGTAGGTGAAGGTATTGTTACCTCGATAGGTTCTGCCCATTCGCATAAAGAAGTACTTGAAAATCCAGATAAAATCTCGAAACTTGTTTTATCCCGAGGATTGGATGCAGGAACAGCCTTTGAAATCTTATCTATTGATATTGCAGACGTAGATGTAGGAGCAAACATTGGTGCTAAATTACAGATTGATCAGGCCAATGCTGACCTTAAAGTAGCGGAAGCCCGGGCAGAAGAACGAAGAGCCATGGCTGTTGCCAATGAGCAGGAAATGAAAGCCAAATCTCAGGAAGCAAGAGCCAAAGTAATTGAAGCAGAGGCTGATGTTCCAAAGGCAATTGCAGAGGCGTTCCGTTCTGGCAATTTGGGAATAATGGATTATTACAGAATGCAAAATATACAATCCGATACGGATATGAGAGATGCTATTTCCGGTGCTGGAGACAAGGACAGCAAGAAGAAGGGAAATGACAAGGGTGGTGGAAGCCGATAATTATTTATAATCTGAGAAAGAAAAAGGAGTTCGGAACCATTCGAACTCCTTTTTAATGCTGCTAAATTCATCCCAGCTAACACTCCGGCAACAGAAGAGTCTACTTTCAAACGACCAGCGAGCCTCAATAAAGGCTTCTCCAGCTCCTAATTTAGGCCATCTGAAGAATGTGTGTATTAAGAAAGATTTTTGACCTAAGATTGCCTTTGTATGCGCTTTTGTAGGTTTTGCATTTTTCAGCAAGCCCTACTTCTTTGTTTGACTATTGTACGCGGACGGCTTTAAATTTAGTATGCTTTCCCAGAGTAGCATAATTGATATTGGTGGACTGCAATTGTAGCGTGGTGAAAAATCAAATTAAGCCTACTGAAGGGAGGCGACCGAATGGCCAAAGTTTATTTCTTTTTCGAGACCTTGGCCTGTGCGTTGAGTGTGATAGGTGTCCATTTCGGTGCCTGACTGACCATGTAATGACCTGCAAAAGGATTATGTACTATTTTTTCATACATTAAGGGAACGGTACTTATTCCGTTAAGGGTGAGGAGTCCATATTTGTTATTCCTGGAGATAATGACAAATCCGTTATTAAGATCGTTGATCAAATCGTATTTAGGGTAGACTAAGATGCTGCCATTCAAGTCTGCCAGGCCTTTTTGCTTGTTTTTTTCTATAATAAATCTGCCAGTGGATACTCTGTAGATGCTATCATAAGTGATATCAAGAACTTCTGAACCAAATTTATTTACTATCCCGTATTTGTTCTGCTTTTTCACAATGGCGTGCTCGTTCTGAAATGGAAACACTTCATCGTACAGGGGTTGTACAAACAATCTCTCAATACGATCTACAAAGCCCCACTTTCCCATTAATTTTACAGGAGCCATATTTTCATTGAAACTTCCAATGGCGTCATACCGGTTGGCGATTCTCAGGTCGCCATTGATGTCTACAAATCCATACCTGTTATCAATCTTTACCCCGATGAACAGGTCGCCCATGGGATACATTTCCTGGATGGGATTTTTTAAGTCTAATTTAACTTGGCCTCCTTTGGTAATTATTCCCCAGTGCCCATTCTTAGTAAACAGATAAACGGTGTCATTTTGAAGATCTGTAATTCTATCATATTCTGTCGTGAGTAACCTTTTCCCTTCCGGACTTATTAACCCCACCTTCCCTGCTGCATTTCTTTCAAGAAAGCCATGGTTTAAAGGAATAAATTCGTTGGTGGTTGAGAAGACTTCTCCTTTGCTGGCGCTTGTAATTCCTCTCACATTATTGTTTCTAAACCAATAAACATCTTTCGTTAAGTGTTTAAGCGTGTCTTTTCTAGGCATCAGGAGCCACTCTCCATTTCTGTTGATGATGCCGTCTGAGTCCATGTATCGCGCAATGGCTTTTCCTTCAATAAATGGCTGCACAGAATCATATTGATTCAGCACACTTTTTTCCCCTTTATAATTGAAAAAGCCCCAGTTTTTATTTTCGAGGAATGAGAAATAGCCTTGATTTCCTATTCCCATTAAAGTACAGTCTTTTTTGAACAACAATTCGCCACTAAATTGGAGTACATGCCATTCCAGGGGAATTTCCTGGTTTGAATATCGACCTACTACGTAATCACTTCCAAGGAAAAGCGTATCATATACGGTAGGGATGGTAATCTGGCCTCCTGCGTTTAAAATTCCGTACTTGTTTTTTTCCCTTGCCATGATGAAATCGTTGGGAAGAGGCATTAATTCCCAATGCTTCAAGGGCGTAAGCAAATTCCCTTTGGTATCAGAAAGTCCTTGTGCTTCGCCTTTTGCGACGTGGAGCAGATTCTTGCCGATAGGATGAATGGAGTCGAATTCAACTGTGTGGAGGAGATTGTTATCTCCGTCTACCACTTTCCATTCTCTTGGAAGTAAACCACTAATGGATTGGTCTTTATTAATTCTGATTTTTTCGTAGGCAGGATCAATTACAATATTTCCTTTGTTGTCAGATATGCCCAGCTTGCTACCGTTTTCTATAACTGAAAGGTTGTTACCCAGACTAAAGCTGCCAGCCGATTCATAAATTATCTGACCAGAAGCGCCTTCAGACAACAGAACTAAGGACAAAAAACAAAACAGCGGCACAATAATGCATCCGTTTACCTTCCGGCATGGAACCAGAATTCCTATTAGTGGTTTAATAAAGGCTTGTGTTTTAAATGGAAAATTAATTTTGATAAATATTAAAGTCAAAAGATAACAATAATTTTACCAATGCTTCAAGTGACGCTGAAAATTACTTACTTCTCAGCTTTGTTAGACGGCTTCTCCAGGTTAAACAGATCGTTGAGCAGATCTATTAAAGTTTCTGCCTCTCCTCTTTTACAGGCAGCCTTTAGTTGAAGCACGGGGAGTTTAATTACCTTTTGCATCATGCTTTTGGTAATTTCTTCGATCTTCTTTGCCTCAGACGCGTTAAGATTCTTGATATAACGGGTTATTTCTTCCTTTCTGATTTCCTCAAGCGCATTTTTTAGCTTGTGAATGGTAGGGGAAACAATCATTTCCTTCGACCAGTTGTTGAAATCAGTAATTCCGTCTAACACGATTGCCTCCACAGAGGGTATTGCGGCTATCCGCTTTTTTAGCGCCTGCGTGGTCTTGGTTTTTATATCGTCAATGTTGTACAAAAGTATTCCCGGCAGTTCTTCAATGTCCGGAGCAATACTTCTTGGAACCGACAAGTCGATAAAGAATTTATGAGTGAAAATGGCCGCGTGTCTCAGATTTTCCTGGGTTACAAACGGCTTTGTCATGCTCACGGAAGATACAACAATATCAAAAGCGTGGATTGACTCTGAAATGTCATCAAAAGGTACAACCTCAAACCCGCACTCCTTCGCGAGTTCTTCAGCTTTTGAAGTTGTTCTGTTGGTGATGTAAACCCCGGCGCTTAGATGAGATGCCAAATTTTTACACACGTCGGTGCCAATTTCACCAAGTCCACATATCAGGATTTTTGGATCACTAATTTCAGACGCGAAAGATGTTACCATCTCTGTAGCCGCAAAAGCAACAGAAGCAGCCCCGTCTCTAAATGCAGTCTCCTGCACTACTTTTTTGTTCGTAAAGAAAATGGTATGCAAAAGCCTGTGTAAAAATGGGCTCGCCAGGTCTTCATCTGCGGTCCATTGATAGGCTTTTTTAACCTGATTGGAAATTTGCATATCCCCAATTACCTGCGATTCAAGTCCTATCGCTACTCTAAAAAGATGCTGAACTGCCTCATCTTGATCGTTTATGTTCACAAATGAGTCAGTATACTGAGATATATTGTCAATGCCCCGATGGACACCAATCAATTTGACGATGTTATCGTACTGGTCTTCTTCCGAAGAATAGTAAACTTCCGTCCTGTTGCAGGTTGAAAGAATGAAGACATCTGTTAAATCAGTAAACTCCTTAAAATACTTCAGTAGCCTTCTGCACGTCTCTTCATCTAAGGCAACCAACTCTCTGATTGCAACAGATGCACTTTTATGTGAAAGACTAACAGCTTTAAACTTTTTATACATGAGGTAATTTTCTTATTGCAAAATTAGTCCCTTGCGGTCAATTATAAAATCAATTAGGGGATCAGATATTTATTTAGAATCAGTATAAATAACAAAAGGGGCTTTGCCCGCATTTCGAACAATAAACCTTCTGGTAAAGGTTCAATTAAAAAATTTTTTTTCTGTAATATTCGTGTTAAAAAGCCTTTTTGCGAATTCTACTCCTCGCCTGAAACCTTTAACACGAAATTCTCTCCTGTGTTAGATGATTTGTATCAATAGCTGAATTTTATTGACGCCTCTAACAAGTTTTTCAGCAATAATCGCTCATGTTGGAATATTTGAATAAGATTGTTTAATTTCCGCCTCTGAATATTAAATTAAATTATTTCACTTCAGTAATTTAGCCCGATGAGTGCAACTAAAGAAGCGTGGGGAACCCGTGTTGGCCTTATATTGGCCATGGCAGGAAATGCGGTAGGCCTGGGTAATTTTTTGAGATTTCCTGTTCAGGCAGTTCAGAATGGCGGGGGTTCGTTCATCATTCCTTATATAGTTTGTTTTCTTGTCATGGGAATCCCGATAGTGTGGATAGAATGGACCATGGGACGCTATGGGGGGCGTTTTGGAAACCATTCCACACCCTTTATTCTGGATAATATGACCAAACTGAGGTTTTGGAAATATTTTGGGGTTTTTGGGATTTTTACCAACATTGCCGTTGCCGCTTATTACTGTTATATAGAGTCATGGACCCTCTCCTATGTATTTCATTCTATAGCGCAGACTTTTTCCGGAAAGGACCAGGGGGAAGTGGCCAACTTCTTCAGTCAGTATGTGAATGTCCAATATTCAACCACAGGTATTCCTTACGAAGCGGTGGTGTTTTACATCTTGTGTCTGGTATTAAATACCTATATCTTATCACGGGGATTAAAAGGCGGAGTAGAGAAGGTGGCCAAAATCGGGATGCCGTTGCTGATCCTTTTTGGTGCCTTTCTGGCGTATAAAGGAGTAACGCTGGGGAGCTCAGGTGCACCGGAGGGATGTACGGATTGTAATTCTTTTCTGGGATTGAATTTTCTATGGGAACCGCAGTACGACAGTCTTATGAATCCCAAAGTTTGGCTGGCAGCCGCGGGCCAGATTTTCTTTACCTTGTCAGTGGGGATGGGAACCGTACATTGCTACGCTTCCTATATAGATTCAAAGGATGATATTGCTTTGAATGCCATGTCGGCAGGATGGATGAATGCTTTTGTGGAAGTAGTTTTGGGAGCTTCCATTGTTGTTCCAATAGCAGTTGGTTATTTGGGACTGGACTGGGTAAAGGAAAACGTAGGGTTTGCCATGGCATTCCAGACCATGCCTTACCTGTTTGGTCAATGGGGTCCTGTGCTTGCTACTTTTGCGGGAGTTTGCTGGTTTGGACTGTTGTTTTTCGCCGGTATTACTTCTTCGCTCGCCATGGGGACTCCCTGGATGGGATTCATGAAAGATGAATTTAATTTCTCCAGGAACAAAGCCGCATGGTCTTTCGGTGGAATTGTTCTTTTAATGGGATTGCCTACCGTTTTCTTCTTTAACAAAGGCGTGTTTGATGAATACGATTATTGGGCAGGTACCGTGTCGCTGGTTGTGTTCGCATTGGCTGAAAGTATCATCTTTTCCTATCGGTTTGGAATCGATAATGGATGGGAAGAATTGAAAAGAGGCTCCGACATGAAGATTCCTGGTATTTTCAAGCCGATCATTAAGTACGTGACGCCACTATTGTTGCTGGTAGTATTTCTTAGCTCTTTGATCACCCCGGTCAATAATGACTGGGAGGCGGCAATTAAAGGTGAGTGGAAACTTGATGCTACCAGTATCATAGGTAAAATTCAAAACAAAGGCGTAATTGTGAACCGTGACTATTTTGCTGAGCATTTTGAATCAGAAGTAAACGGCCAGGTACTGAATGTTGAAGAACTGCCGGATGGCAAGCAAACAGTAGAGATAGCCAGAGAGTTGACTTACTATCGAAATGAGAACAACCGGGTAAAATTATTTGATGAACAGCAAAGTGCCATGGGCGAATTAGTAACCTTTGACTCTGTTACAATCCTAAAAACCTATACCTTTAAAGCGAAGGAAACCGTTCTGGTAAAGGAGCAGGACCAGGTTGAAATTGGAACAGTAATAGCTGAGGGAGATTTTGTAAATAATATTTTTTATATAGATATGTCGCGACTCCTGCTTCTGGCGTTATTTTTATTTATTTGTTATCTGGTGTTTGCTGCTACATCTATAAGAGAAAAAACGGGGAGGATATAATGACAACAAGCGCAATTATAATGATGGTTTCCGTACAACTGAGTGTGACGATCATCACCATTTATTTCTTTATAAAAGTTTTACGAGCACCTAAAAGAGCCGAGCCGGATTCATACGTTGAAAATGACGATGAGCCCGAGGATCAAGCGCTCAAATAAAGGACATCATCAGCTATGTGAAAAAATGACTTTGCAATTATGATTAAATTCATAAGGTACTGGATCAGAAACGTTCTGGGGTTCTCTAAAACCGAGACAAACGGCTTGCCGGTATTGATTTTAATTGTGATTGCTTTCTTTTTGGCACCGCTGTTGTTTAAGAAGTACGTTTCCAGCACATATACGGCATCGGCGGCGGACAAACAAATTCTGGACAGCATTATTGCTCAACTAAATACACCAACTGCACCGACTGAGCCTGAAGATAGGCCAGCACTTCGCTTTCAATTTGATCCTAATACCATTGTTTTAGATTCTTTGCTTCTGCTGGGCCTGGAGGAGCCTATTGCCCGGAGAATCATCAATTACAGAAAGGCCGGAGGGAGTTTTAAATCAAGACAGGATCTGAAAAAAATCTATGGGCTGGATCCTGGGAAATATGATGAGCTTGCCGCGCTGATCGAACTTCCTGAAAAAAGGAAATATGAAGATCGCGATAAGGAACTAGCAAAGATAAACATTGAAGTTCCTGATGAGCATATTCCTTTCGATAACAGCCCAATGATTTTTGACATCAACCAGGCAGATACCACGCAGTTAAAACGTATTTACGGAATTGGGTCTGTATTGTCTACAAGAATCATCAAGTACCGGGATCTTTTGGGAGGATTTATAAAGAAGGAACAGCTAAAGGAAGTATATGGCATCAAGGAAGAGGTGTATAATACCCTGGCGGAACAAATTTTCATCGAATCAAAATATATTCCAAAACGAATCAACATTAACCAGGATTCTGTAAAGCACCTGGCCGCTCATCCTTATGTTTCTTATAACCTGGCAAAAACGATTTACAATTATAGGTTACAGCATGGGCCGTATCAATCAACAAATGATCTACTGCAGATCCATCTTTTCGATTCGGTTTTATTGGAGAATATCCGTCCGTATATCGATTTATAGCGGCATGTAATATTTAGCAGATATCTATGCCCGTATCATGGGATATTTTTTCTAATTTTTCGCCCTGCTATGCAACAGATACTTCAATCATACCTACGTAGACTTACCAACCTGACCGGAAACAATCGTTCATTGCTTCTGATGCGGTTATTGGCAGATCAATTTATTGACATCCATGATTTCGAACTTATCAATAACAAGCCTTCGTTTTGGATAATTGAGCAATTGATAGCCCAAAAGAAAAGAATTGTAATTTCCGAAGCTTCTGATAGCCGGGACCATCAGGTAAACATCATCAGCAAAAAGCTAAAAAGCCTTCAAAGGACTGAGAAATTCATATTTGAAGAGCGTGGTTCTAAAGATCTTTACGTGGGCTGGCCCTTTGTTAAAGGAAAGTTGTCCGATGGTACGCTCATCAGGTGTCCGTTGATATTCTTTCCCGTTGAACTGGAAAACGATCGCAATGAATGGGTAATAAAAGCAAGAGAGGATGTATTGATTTCGTTAAATAAATCTTTTTTGCTGGCATACGCTTACTTTAATCAGATGAAACTTGACGAGTCGCTGATTGAAAAAAATCTTGATGAATTTGATAAGGACAGCCGTGTGTTCAGAACTGCGCTGTATCAGTTGTTTAAGGAAAGCCCTGTTGAAATTAATTTTAACCAGGAGAATTTTATAGACAGACTTGAGGCTTTCAAACCCACAACAAAGAAAGAACTAACGGAGCAGGAAAAGGAAGGAGAATTGAAGTTGTATCCTGAGGCCGTCATAGGAATTTTTCCGCAGGCCGGTTCTTATCTTGTTCCCGATTACCTTTCACTCCTGGAGAACAGTAATTTCCAGGATTTAGAGGCTTTTTTTGAAGCTCGTTCGCATGAAGAGGATAAATTGAACTTAAGCTCGGTCGGTTATCATAGCTCCTTTATCCATAAAGTAAAGGAAGAACAAGCATTTACGCCATTCAAGATGGATGCTTTCCAGGAAAATGCGCTGAAGGCTGTGAAGCGAGGAAATTCGGTGGTGGTGCACGGTCCTCCCGGAACAGGAAAATCGCAACTCATTAGTAATCTCATTTCTGATTTTATAGCGCGTGGAAAAAGAGTACTGCTGGTTTGTCAAAAAAGGGCGGCTTTAGACGTGGTGTATTCGCGGATGGAAGAACAGGATGCGAAAGAATTCATCGCTCTAATTCATGATTTCAAAAACGATCGGAAGCAGCTTTATAAGCAGATAGGTGAGCAGATTGAACGGCTGTACGAGTACAAATTAAAAAACAATAGCCTGGATGCTGTGCAGATGGAGCGGAAATTCCTGCTTGCGAGCAGAAGAATAGACCAGATAACTGAAGAACTCGAGGAGTTTAAGTTCGCACTTTTTGACCAATCGGAATGCGGCCTTTCTGTAAAGGAGCTTTATTTAACTTCCAACATGGAGGCTCTCTACATCAGCTTAAACCACGAATATAAGTATTTTAGATTTGATGATCTGGAACCCTTTTTACAGAAGTTCAGATACTACATGCTTTACAACGCCAGATTTCAGCAAAAAAAGCATTCGTGGAGTGATCGGAAATCCTTCAAGGATTTTCAAATATCTGACCTACAGCGGATACAATCGCTATTGGATGAAATTCCTGTTTATAATGAAAGCTTAGTTGGGGATGTGAAGGGGGTGTTAAATGCTACGGTGAGCTTTAACCAGTGCGAAGAATACCTCGCCCAGGAAAACAAGATCAGGGAACTGAGCGCTTTAATTGAAGACCCAGGTGTTTACATGTATTTTGCGCAAATGGTGGAAGTGGGAGGAAAAAACATGGATCCGCTTTGGCTGACAAACACAGAACGGGTACTAATGGACTGCTTTAAAGGAGAGGGTCCTGAGATGAGCCTGGATACTTCTGATCTGGGGGAGTTTCAGGAAATTTTGCAGGAAGCAATAGAAGCGCAAAGCAATTTTATCAAATGGGCCTGGTGGAAGTCTTTTTCCCGCCGGAGATATATTTTTAGTAGGGTGATGCAGGCAAACGGCCTTCCCCTGAACAAAAAAGGCCTTGCTATACTTATCAATAAGATAGACAGCCGTTTAAATCTGGAACATAACATTACCAAATTAAGAGCAGTTAAATGGCTTAAGGATATCCCCGTCACTTTCACGAAGCTCGATTTTCAATCGTGGTTTTATGTACAGAAGAAGGCGCTCATCGCTGCATTGATATTCAACTCACTGCGAAACTTTAAAGATTATTTTACCCTTTCAGCACTCTCTAACTCTGAGCTCAAATCCAGGTTGAACAGGTTGCTGGACATCATAAGGAAGATTCCGGAAAAGAAAAACGAATGGTTAAACTACTTAACCCCGGCTCAACTCACCATCCTTCTAGAAGATCCATTTCAAACCAGAATATTTCAAAAAGAGCTGAAAGCTGATTTCGAGGACTTGTGTGAATTTGACAAGTTAAAAGACAATTTTAAGCCGCATGAATCGCAGGTGATTAAGAAGCTCAGCGAGGAGGTGGAAGATATGAGTGCAGAAAACGCTGAGAAGATATTCCAAAATAGTCTTAGGCTCGCCTGGATAGAGCATATTGAAATCAAGTATCCGGTGCTTCGGACAGTAACCTCGTTGAAGTTTGGTATGCTTGAAAAAGAGCTGACAGATTGCGTGAAAGAGAAGCTTGCGATCAGTAAGGAAATTATGCTACTGAAGGTAAGAGAGCGAACTTTTCATGATGTAGAAATAAACCGGCTCAACAACATAGTTACCTACCGTGACCTACAGCACCAGGTGAATAAAAAGAAGCGAATCTGGCCCATTAGAAAATTGATAGGTGAGCAGGAGGAGGCTTTGTTCAACCTTATTCCCTGTTGGATGGCTTCTCCGGAATCTGTTTCTGCTATTTTTCCTATGAAACAACTGTTTGATCTGGTTATTTTTGATGAGGCTTCGCAGTGCTTTTCTGAACGCGGAATTCCTGCCATGTATCGGGGGAGACAAATAGTGGTGACAGGTGACGATAAGCAGTTAAGCCCAAACGACCTTTATCAGGTAAGGTGGCAGGAAGAGGAAGCGGAATATTCTGAAGCCGCTTTGGAGGTAGATTCACTTTTGGACCTATGCAAACAACACCTGATGCAGGTTCAATTACAGGAACATTACAGGAGCAAATCGCTCAGCCTGATTGATTTTTCCAACCGCAACTTTTATAATAATAAGTTGCGGATGCTGCCGGATTATGAAGATATTAATACAGAAGCGCCTGCAATTTCCTATTTGCACGTAGATGGAATCTGGGAGAATAATGCCAATGCCAAAGAGGCGGAAGCGGTAGCTTCATTGATCAGAAAAATAAGCAGCGAATCGCCGGAAAAAAGCATTGGTGTGGTAACATTCAATTATACCCAGGCCAATGAGATTATTGAGTGCCTGGAGAAAAAAGCGCAGGAGAAGGATTTTACTATTCCTGCATCGCTTATTGTGAAGAACATTGAGAATATACAGGGCGACGAGAAAGACATTATCATTTTTTCTACAGGCTACGGGTTTGACAAAAAAGGCAGCATGGTCATGAATTTCGGACCCCTTAACGGGCAAAAAGGGGAAAACAGACTGAATGTAGCTATAACCCGTGCAAAGGAGAAAATTTATGTTGTCAGCAGCTTTGCTCCGTCAGATCTCAAGGTTGAAAATAGTAAAAACGAAGGACCAAAGCTATTTAAAAAGTATCTTGAGTATGCGAAGTCGGTATCTGATGGGCGCTTTAAGCCAGCGTCGCGCGAAAAGGAACTCAACAACGACACGTGGTATCTTAAAAATAAGATTTCCGAAACTATCCAACGGAATCATCCTAAATATAAAACTTCTGAAGAACTGCCATTTGCTGACGTTACGGTTAAGAAGGGGCGAGACTATAAGGCGCTGGTAATGACCGACGATCAACTTTATCATCAGGCTATCTCCGTTAAAGATCCTCATGTGTACACACCATTTTTGTTGAAACATAAAAACTGGAGATTTAAGGGCTTTTTCAGCAGAGAATACTGGAACAACAGAGAGCAAATGGAAGAAAAGCTAATGATCTTTTTAGGGCAGGATGAGGAAGTTGAAGAGCAGTTACCAGATAAAAAAGGAAAATAGTTCAAGAGGGCGCTTCTCTGCTAGCAGCCAGAGTTTATTTCCATACTTTGTCTGAGCTGCTTTTTTCCAACTTCTGTGGGCAAATCAAATAACACGAATTGTGCTGCGATACCTGCGACTTACTCCGATGCATGAACCGCCTCCTTTACTGAAATTCCTGTTGATAAAATTTCCTGAAGAGAATCTATCCTCATGGCTTGCTTCAGGTGAAGGGTGTAAACGCCAGTATCTGGAAATTGAAATTCCGGTAGAATTTTATGCTGGTGGCTGAAAATATCTCCCAATCCATTTCCGTGGGGCTTGCCGGTTTTAGGATCAAAAAGCAAAATGTTCACCAAGTCTGCCCGGAGTGAATCCCCCTGGAGATCCGTTAAATCATAGGTGACATAAAGGTTCTGAAAGGGATAGGTAATGGTATTTCGAACATTATAGTAGATGTCATATTTCTTGTCAGGCTCATCGATTCTAAACGAGAACTGAATACTATCACCGGCGAGCCAGGTTTTATTGTGAATATCGACATTTTCTTCATATACGCTTCCGCTATCGCAGGCCAATAGGCAAAGCATGCAGATGGCCAGTATTAGGATTTGAAGCTTATTAGTGAAAGGAAAAATATTTGCTATAATAGACATAATTTCAATAAAGTATTTTTTACAACCCCTGAAGGATTGCTGTGGCTTTAGTAACTAATTCTTCTTGTTTTTATCGCCCGCAGACTGGTTGTTTGGCTTTCTGAATTTTCCCTTCTTTTTTGACTTTCGTCTTTTATTTCCTTTTGCCTTGTTTGCATATTTTTTGTCCATTCTTTCCAGGTCGCTGTTCGCAGAAGTACTCTCTTCGGTAACAACTATGGTATTTTCCAATAGTGAACTTGGGATGGTTCCTTTTTTATTCAACTCCAGAATCTCACTGACCCTGTCCACATTCACCGGATACCAGGAGTTTTCCTTATCGTACCCAAACCACATGATTTTTCTGAAAATGTCGGTCTTTTGAAGTTTAGCTTCCCCTTTTTCTGTTACCAGCGGCTTGTCTACATTTGGAATTTCTTTCAAAGCATCCATATATGTTTCCAGTTCGTAGTTGAGGCAGCATTTTAGGCGCCCGCACTGGCCGGAAAGTTTACTCGGGTTGAGCGATAAATTCTGGTAGCGGGCCGCTGTAGTGGATACGCTTTTGAAGTCGGAAAGCCAGGTTGAACAGCATAATTCCCTGCCGCACGAGCCAATGCCACCGAGCCTGCCTGCTTCCTGTCTTAAACTGATCTGGCGCATCTCTACCCTTATCTTAAATTCACCTGCCAGCATTTTGATCAATTCTCTGAAATCTACCCGATCATCGGCAGAGTAATAAAAGGTAGCCTTGGAGTTGTCGGCCTGATACTCAACATCGGACAGCTTCATGTCCAATTTCATGTCGTTGATGATTTGTCGGGTTCTGAACAAGGTAGGAAGTTCTCTTTGCTTTACTTCTTCGTATTTTTCAAGGTCTTTTTGGTTTGCTATTCTGTAAATGCTCCTGATATTGTCATCATCCTTTATTTTCTTCTTTTGCATTTGCAGGCGAACCAACTCCCCCTGTAGCGAAACATAGCCCAAATGATGCCCATTTGGCACATCGATGATCACCGGGTCTCCCGTCGTCAGGTCAAGTCCGTTGATATTTCTGAAGAATTCCTTCCGACCTCCTTTGAACCTTACTTCTACCAGGTTAAATTTATCTATTGCAGGCAAATCCATGTTGGAGAGCCAGTCAAAAACATTCATTTTGTTGCAGCCTCCTGTAAGGCAGCCTCCATTATTGTTGCATCCTGCCACCGCACCATCAATACTCTTGGTGCCGCATGATTTACATCCCGCCATTGCTTCCTTTGTTTATCTATATCTAATGCTCCTTTTTACTATAGGTACGAAGCGAATTAAACCTTATTGAACTATATCTAAATTGTAAATAGAAAGACAATTTTCCACCGTTCCGTGGCCTAATGTGTCTCAAATTACAACTTAATTCCTGAGTTTTACACAGGCAGCCCATACGCTTGCATTGTGTGTAAATTATTATCTATATAAACAGCCTTCTTAAATTGGTTCTGGCCGATCAATTTGTGTAACAGATCAGAGAATTTTTATCAAATCAACGCCTATGTCCTTCCTAAAGCTTTTTCCTTCCCACACAATATTGTCAATGGCTTTATAAGCATTTGCAACGGCTTTGTGGATATCTTCACCCATGCCTGTCACAGCAATTACTCTGCCTCCGTTGGTAACAACTTCCTGTTCCTTGTGCGTGGTGCCTGCATGAAACACCAGTGCGTCAGTGGCATTTTTTAACCCTGAAATAACCTTTCCTTTGGGATAAGGCCCGGGGTAGCCTCCCGAAACCAACACCACTGTTGCTGCACAATCATCAGAAATTTCCAGAACCTGTTCTTCCAGGGTTCCTGAAGCACTGGCTAGCAAAAGATCTACCAGATCGCTTTTTATCCTTGGCACTACAGCCTCTGTTTCAGGATCACCCATCCTCACATTGTACTCAATCACGTAAGGCTCTCCTTTTATGTTCATGAGCCCAATAAAGATAAATCCGGAGTAAGGAATTTTGTCTTCTTTCAGGCCATTGATTGTCCTTTTGATGATCTTTTCTTCCACTTTCTCCATAAAGGCCGCGTTCGCAAAACTCACTGGTGAAATGGCACCCATTCCTCCAGTGTTTGGCCCCGTATCACCTTCTCCAATACGCTTATAGTCTTTGGCTTCCGGCAATATTTTGTAGTTTACGCCATCTGTTAAAACAAACACAGATAACTCGATGCCCGAAAGAAATTCTTCTATGACCACTTTGTGGCTTGCCAGCCCAAACTTTTCGTCCAGTATCATTTCCTTAAGGGTACTAACAGCATCTTCCTTATTTTCATGAATAATCACGCCCTTTCCTGCTGCCAGGCCGTCGGCCTTCAGAACTATCGGTGGCCGCATCTCTCTGATATATGCTATGCCCTCTTCCAGTTCATTTTTTGAAAAGGTCTTGTATTTTGCCGTAGGGATCTGGTGGCGCTCCATAAATTGCTTGGAAAAGTCCTTGCTGCCTTCCAGCGCAGCACCAGCTTTTCCAGGGCCTACAATCAGGAGATTTTTAAATTGTGGTGAACATTCAAAATAGTCTCTGATCCCTTTCACCAGCGGGTCTTCAGGACCCACTACGAGTAGGTCGATGTTCTTTTCAATAACAATCTTACCGATGGCCTCAAAATCATCGACAGCAACCGGAATGTTCTTTGCGATAGTTTCTGTTCCGGCGTTTCCCGGTGCCAGATATAGATTTTTGCATTTGTTGCTTTTCTTAATTCCCCATGCGAGGGCATGTTCTCTTCCTCCGGATCCGACTATTAGAATGTTCATTATTTATATTGGCCTATTGAAAGGTTTATGTCTTTGTTTGAAAAATTAATTAGCAACTTCTGAAAGGAACTTGATACGCATCAACCTTAACTCTTCTTCGCTCACTTCATCATTTTCGAATTCAGCAAGTGCAGTCCGGATATTATCTGTTTCCGCATTCATGAAATAATCGAAAATTTCTTCCTGTTTTTCATCATCCATGACCTGATTGATGTAATAGTTCAGGTTTAATTTGGTTCCTGAGTAGCAAATGTGTTCGATCTCATCAAGCAGTTCGGAAAGAGAAAGTTCTTTTGCCTCGGCAATCTCTTCCAGATCAATCTTCCGGTCTATTTGTTGAATAATAAAAATTTTAATTTTTGATTTGTTTACGGCAGACTTAACTACTACATCAGCGGCTGTTGTAATGTCATTTTCTTCCACGTAGGCATTAATGGCATCAATGAATGGCTTGCCAAATTTCAGCACTTTTCCCATGCCTACGCCATTGATCTGCGCCAACTCTTCTTTATTGGTGGGATAGGTAGTGGCCATTTCCTCCAAAGAAGGGTCCTGGAAGATTACGTATGGAGGCAGTGATTTTTGCTTGGCAATTTTCTTTCTCAGTGCTTTTAAAATCTCAAACAGGTTCTTGTCGTATGATTTTTCAGCACCGAATTCTTTCTCGGGCGACGCCTCTTCCGCCATGTTTTCAAAGTCATGGTTCTTTGAGAGCGTTACTGAAACCGGATTTTTCAAAAATTGCTTTCCTTTTTCGGAAAGCTTTAAGACTCCTACGTTATCAATGTCCTTTTCCAGGTATTCCAGAAGAAGCGCCTGTCTGCTAACAGAATTCCAAAAGTCATCTGTTTGATCATTACCTGCTCCGTATATTTCGAGCTCGTCATGTGAATAGCTCTTGGTATACTGGTTTTCCACACCTCTGATCACGCTTGTGAGATGAGCAATGCCAAATCTTTCGCCTGTCTGCTCAACCGCTTTCAGAACAACTTCAACGAACTCCTGCCCTTCGAACTTTTCCTTTGGTTTAAGGCAGTTATCGCAAAACCCGCAGTCCTTTTCAAATTTTTCACCAAAGTAATGCAATAGTTGCTTTCTTCTACAAACAGATGATTCAGCATAAGCAGAAATTTCCTGGAGCAATACCTTAGCGTTATCACGTTCGGTTACCGATTTGTCTTTTGTAAATTTTTCAAGCTTCAGAATGTCATTATAACTATAAAACATCAGGCAGTTTCCTTCCAGACCGTCTCTTCCGCCACGTCCGGTTTCCTGATAATACCCTTCTAAAGACTTGGGTGTATCATAATGAATTACAAATCTGACGTCAGGCTTGTCTATTCCCATTCCGAAAGCAATGGTTGCCACAATTACATCTACCTCTTCATTCAAAAAGTCGTCCTGGTTTTTCATTCTTACCGGCCCGTCAAGTCCGGCATGATAAGGAGCTGCTTTTATATCGTTGACCTTGAGCAGTTCGGCAATTTCCTCTACTTTCTTTCTGCTCAGGCAGTAAATGATGCCTGATTTCCCCTTGTGACCTTTTATATATTTGATCAGTTGCTTTTTGGTATGGTGTTTTGGTCTTACCTCATAATATAAGTTGGTACGGTTAAATGACGACTTAAACACATCTGCGGCTTCCATCTGCAGGTTTTTCTGTATGTCCAGTTGAACTTTCGGGGTAGCAG
The DNA here is from genome assembly GCA_964636035.1 of uncultured Roseivirgaceae bacterium. GTDB lineage: Bacteria > Bacteroidota > Bacteroidia > Cytophagales > Cyclobacteriaceae > CAMPJM01. The sequence goes on along the minus strand of CAZWQB010000008.1, from coordinate 15,196 downwards.
TTGCAGTAAGTGCGATAATGGGCAGGTTCCCAATTTGCGCTATGATGGATTTGATTCTCCTGTACTCCGGCCTAAAATCGTGTCCCCATTCTGAAATGCAGTGGGCTTCATCAATGGCTACAAAAGAAATATTGGCCTTCTGCAGAAAGGCTACGTTTTCCTCTTTGGTAAGCGATTCGGGAGCTACGTAAAGCAGCTTTACTTCCCCATCCAAAGTTTGCTTTTTAACGCGATTAATTTCTGTTTTTGTTAAAGACGAGTTTAGAAATTGTGCATTTACCCCGATGGCAGTCAGTTGATCTACCTGGTTTTTCATAAGGGCAATCAAGGGTGAGATCACAATGGCAGTACCTTCTTTCATCACGGCCGGCAACTGATAACAAAGCGATTTTCCTGCTCCAGTAGGCATAATTACAAACGTATTTTTGCCATCCATTATGTTTTGAATTATGGCTTCCTGGCTTCCCCTAAACTGTCCATACCCAAAAATCTCTTTAAGTTTATCTTTTACCTGATCAACTTTATCTACGTACATCTTTAGTTAATAATAATATAATGAAAAAGCCATTCTAAAATATGCTTAGAACGCGCTTCATTTAATCTTTTAAAATTACTTTTTGAATGATTTATGTATCTTTGTTCAAATTTAATGAATAACCCATTTATAATTTGAATTTAACAAAAAATATTCAACAAATAGCCAGAGAAGTACTTAGAAACGAAGCTGAGGCCATTAATAAGGTTGCTGATCTGGTGGACGGGGAATTTGAAAATTGTGTTCGGGAAATACTACAAATTGAAGGACGGGTGGTGATAACCGGCGTTGGCAAAAGCGCTATTATAGCAAACAAAATTGTGGCAACGCTCAACTCCACAGGTACTCCGGCTCTTTTTATGCATGCCGCCGATGCCATCCATGGAGATTTGGGAATGGTTCAGCCCAGCGACATCGTAATTTGTATCTCCAAAAGTGGAAATACGCCGGAGGTTAAAGTATTAATCCCTCTTTTAAAACGCACCGGAGCTAAGTTGATAGCTATGGTGTGCAATACGAATTCATATCTGGCCAGCAATGCAGATTTCGTATTAAATGCTTCTATAGATCAGGAGGCCTGCCCCAATAATCTGGCTCCTACCACCAGCACCACGGTACATCTGGCTTTGGGCGATGCCCTGGCAATCTGCCTGTTAGAATCCAGAGGATTTACCAGCAGCGATTTTGCTTTGTACCATCCGGGTGGTAGTTTAGGCAAACAATTGTACCTCAAAGTAAGTGACCTCTACCCCCAGAACGAACTCCCGAAAGTAAGGGAAGAAGCTTCCATTAAAGATACAATACTGGAGATATCTTCCAAGAGATTGGGTGCCGCAGCCGTTGAAAATGAGCATGGCGAGCTGTTGGGGGTAATTACCGACGGCGATTTAAGGCGGATGATGGAAAACCATGATGAGATCGGAAAACTCAGGGCAGGGGACATTATGAACCGGAGCCCTAAAACGATTGAAGCCGGCGAATTTGCTGTAAAAGCGCTGAATATGATGCAAGCCAACAACATTGCGCAGTTAATAGTAACCCGCGAGCGGCAGGTAGTAGGTTTTATTCATTTGCACGACATACTGAGAGAAGGAATAGTATAATATTTAAAAAGGTATTCACACATTTACAAATCATTGACATGCAAAATAACGACGTTTTTGTAGTAATAATGGCAGGAGGTATTGGCAGCAGGTTCTGGCCTTATAGTAGAAATGATTATCCTAAACAATTTCTGGATATTTTAGGAACCGGAACTTCTTTACTGCAAATGACCTATGATCGCTTTCAGGCAGTCTGTCCCAAAGAAAACATCTATATTGTAACCAATGATTCGTATGAAAAGCTTGTAAAGGAGCAACTTCCTGAGATTGACGCTGAACAGGTTCTGCTGGAGCCGCAGAGGAGAAATACTGCTCCTTGTATAGCCTTCGCCTCCTACAAGATCAGAGAAAAAAACAGCAACGCAAAAATTATTGTTTCTCCGTCTGATCACGCTATTTTTAAGGTGGGGGCTTTTGTGGAAACCGTAAGTACTGCTTTATCAGCCGCGGATGCAGGAGATAAGCTGATTACCATCGGAATTAAGCCGAACAGGCCGGAAACCGGTTATGGGTACATCCAATATCATACGGATGAGAAGAATCCCATTAACAAGGTAAAAACCTTTACAGAAAAGCCCCAACTGGAATTGGCTAAGAAATTTATTGAAAGTGGTGATTTTGTGTGGAATTCGGGCATTTTTATATGGCATGTTGATGCCATCATCGATGCTTTCGAAAAGCATTTACCTGAAATTTCGGAAATATTTGAAGAAGGTAAGAAAACCTTTTATACGGCTAAGGAGGATGATTTTGTAAAAAACGCCTACTACCAGTGCAAAAATATTTCCATAGATTATGCCATTATGGAGAAGGCTTCCAATGTTTATGTGGTACTGGGCGAATTCGGTTGGTCAGACCTTGGATCCTGGAATTCCTTGTTTGAGATCAGGGAAAAAGACGAAAACAACAATGTAGTCGAAGGAAACCTCCTTGCGTATGATGCTACCGAATGTATTGTAAAAGGTCCAAAGGATAAACTGATCATCATCCATAATTTGCAGGGATATCTGGTTGCTGATTGTGATAATGTATTGCTTATTTGCAACAAAGATGAAGAGCAAAAATTCCGCGAATTTGTGAGTGACGTAAAATCTAAAAAGGGGCAGGAGTTTTTGTAGAAACAGATTTTGAAAATATCCAATTACACCCTGAACAATTCATTATCAGATTTGAAATAAAGCTTAAAATTAATACGGCCCGCTGAAATACTCAGCAGGCCGTTCTTTTCTCTATTAACCAAGCCTGACTAAGGGTTAAAATTCATTGTTCTTTACGGCTGCTTTGTCACCAAGTCTTGTAAGAAAAGAAGGTGATACTGCGGAGTAGCTTTCATATCCCTTCAATTTATCTTCATCTCCTTTCGGTGAAGCAGGTAAAGCGTAGTTCACATAGGCTAAAAGATCTGAGGTAAAGCCGGGAAACAAGCCATGTGTTTTGGCCAATAATGTTGCCGGCAGGCTTAAGATATAGCTGGTCTTTTTGTCTCTGAAAGCATTGATGATTTTTCGCGCTGCCTTTTCGGCATTCACCGAGACCAGTGGATTTGTTCCGACAATACTGAATAAGCTAAACTCCAGTTTATTCTTTCCCAATACATCGATATTATGATGACTGCCAGTCCGCATTAATCCCGGGTAGATAGTGGTAACATGCACCCCATCTTTTTTCAGTTCCGCATGCAGTCCTTCTGAAAATCCAACAAAGGCAAATTTGCTCACAGAGTAGGGCAACAAATGTGGAATGGCCACTTTGCCTCCAATAGATGTAATGTTAACAATATTGCCCCTCTTTCGATTTTTCATTTGGGGCAGAACCGCCAATGTGGTGTGCGCCGCGCCCCAGAAGTTGATATTCATAGCCTCTTCATATTCCTCAATTTTCATGGAGTTAGCAGGTCCTACCTGAATAATCCCTGCATTATTGATGAGGATGTCGATACCGTCCAGTTCGATGGTGGCCTCCCGTACCATAGTCGCTACCGCCTCACGATCTGAGACATCGCAGACGTAGGCAGAGATATCACCGCCAAACGCGCGGATCTGGCTCACCGCCTGGTCAAGTTCATGTTTATCGCGGGCACAGATGGCTACTTTGGCACCTTTCCGGGCGAGTTGCCTGGCTAAAACCAAACCAAGTCCGCGTGAGCCACCAGTAATGAGGATGCCCTTGTTTTCTAATGACTCGCGACGGGCGCTCTTGAGGATTTGGAAGGTCAAAAAGGCTGCCGCCCCAGCAATAAGTTGAAGTTTGGTCCGGTCTTTCATCTCTAGCTTGATTTTCAGGTTCCGTATTCCTAACATGCGAAGATGGCACATGTTTAAAATTCTATGTTTTAAAGAAATCCATTGGATGGTACGGGACTACCTTAGCTAAGACCTTTGAAAGTATTGGCCGGTCTGAAACAGCTTATTCGAGATTAAAATAGTCCTGTTTTAGGTAATTTGGAAAAATGGTCATGTGCTTTTGCTGAGCCTCTTCGTAAATTACTTTCCTCAGTTCATCAATATTCTCTTTATTTTCTGCTGAAATGAATACGGCGCGGTGGTCGCCTTTGCCGATGAACATTTTTTTAAGATCCTCCAGACCGGGTTTATGGCTTTCATCAATATTATCTTCAGAATACTGTTCGCCATCATGGAGCTCCCTGTAGAGGTCAATCTTGTTAAATACGATTATTATAGGCTTATCTATGGCGCCAATATCAGAAAGCGTCTTATTGACCACGGCCATCTGATCTTCATAAGCAGGGTTAGAAATGTCTACTACATGCAGAAGGATATCTGCCTCCCGGATTTCATCAAGTGTAGACTTAAAAGACTCAATGAGATGCGTTGGCAGTTTTCTGATAAAACCTACCGTGTCTGACAGCAAAAAGGGTACATTGTTCAAGGTTACTTTCCTTACTGTTGCATCTACCGTAGCAAAAAGCTTGTTTTCAGCATAGATATCAGATTTGGAAAGCAGCGTCATGATGGTGGATTTGCCTACGTTGGTGTAGCCAACCAATGCTATCCTTACAATCGTACCGCGTGATTTTCTTTGCGTCTGACTTTGCTTTTCGATCTTAACCAGTTTCTCCTTCAACAAAGTGATTTGGTTGCGAATGGCCCTTCTATCGGTTTCAATTTCCTTTTCACCTGCACCACCTCTGGTTCCCGTTCCTCCACGCTGTCTTTCAAGGTGCGTCCACATCCGCGTAAGCCTGGGCAGTAAGTACTGGAATCTTGCCAGTTCTACCTGAGTTTTAGCCTGGGCAGTCTGGGCCCTATTCAAAAATATATCCAGAATCAGCAGACTTCGGTCGTAGATTTTACATTGTAATTCCTTTTCCAGGTTCCGGAGTTGAGATGGGGAAAGGTCATCATCAAAAATGACCATATCTGTATTGTTTGCTTTTACATATGCATTGATTTCCTCAAGTTTACCCTTACCTACAAAGGTTCTGATATCAGGTTTCGCCAATCGCTGCGTAAACATTTTGGTAGTCTCTGCTCCGAGGGTTTCGGCCAGAAAGGCAAGTTCATCCAAATATTCCTTCGTGGTTTCCTCTTTTTGATCCTGGTTGATGAGGGCTACCAATACAGCCGTTTCCTGAACTGGTGCAGTTGAAAAAGTATCTGCCATATTTCTATTCATCTAAGTCTTAATTATACTCGCTTATTGCTGCAGTGTTTCGGTGTAAGCAGCTACCAGTTCAATTTCATGTTCTGACAGTTCCGCATCAAACCCTTTCATTTCCCCTCTTCCTTCGGCAATTACCGCAATTTTTTCCTCCATTTTAAGTTTGGTAGCAGCCAGATTGGCTGTCCCGGACAATTGATTTTTACCGTCTTCCCCGTGGCATTCCACGCACAGCACTTTATAGATGACTTTTCCCTGCTGAAGGCTGGCACTTTCCGCCGCCTTCAAAATATCATCAGCCTGATCACCTCCGAAAGTGAAGTTGTCCAAATCATAATCTTGCTTCTTTAGCGCTAGATTTTTTGTCTCAGCAATCCCGTATACATAAATAAAAATTACCACTGCAAGCATTGACAGCAACTTGTTGTTCTTTTTTAACCCCACAATCCCCAGGGGAATGGCAATCAACACCAACACAACTTTTGTGATCATGTAAAGGTTGGTATTCCCAATAACCAGTATGAGGTATATGCCGGAAATGAACACCAATCCACCCAAAACAATGTCAATCGATTTGGTCCTGTTGCGGATACTAGCAAGTATTTGGGTTTGGTTTATGAGCAGTAAGAAAATTTTAAAAATGAAGAACACTAAAAATAATGTAACGACAGTTACATGTAAAAAAAGCATTTTGTCTGCCATGAAATCACCCATTAAGTAAAACGTAAAATTAATTAAATTAAATCTTAATCAGGCCAAACTATTGTTTATTTCGAACTCCATATAGGAATATTGTCATTTTTATTACATCACATTTCTAAAATGGTGCAGATATTAATGTTTTTCATATATTTAATCCTGAATTTAATGAAGGCTGATTCTCATGCAACTAAACTTAGCTGATTTTAGTTAAAGTGAATCAACAATAACAGCGTATATATGAAGATAGCTATTGTGATCAATACCTCCTGGAATATTTTTAATTTCAGAATGGGATTGATTAATTCGTTAAAAGCCAATGGCATCCAGGTATATACGATTGCGCCAGAGGATGAGTTCAGTGCGCTTCTTGTAGAAAACGATTGTAACTATACGCCGGTGTCTATGGATAACACCGGCACCAATCCCCTCAACGACCTCAAGCTTACCTACAGTTTATATAAAATTTACAAAAAGATCAAGCCCGATCTTATTTTACATTTTACCATAAAGCCAAACATCTACGGGACCGCCGCTGCTACCCTGCTGAAAATTCCGGTGATCAACAACGTATGTGGTCTCGGAACCATCTTCATGAAAAAGAATTTGGTCAACAGCCTGGCGAAGTTTATGTACAAAGTAGCGTTCAGATATCCGCGAAAAGTTTTCTTTCAAAATGGAAACGACCGGGAGTTGTTTGTCAAACAAAAGCTGATTAAAGAGGATATTACTGAGCTGGTGCCGGGTTCTGGTATAGATTTGGCAAAATTTATTCCCAAAGAATTCAAGAAAAACAAGGAATTTACCTTTTTACTAATTTCAAGACTTCTTTATGACAAAGGGATTGTAGAATACGTAGAAGCCATTAAATCGTTGAAGTCGAAAGGGGTATCGGCGAGATTTCAATTGTTGGGCGCCCCCGACCCCAGCCATAAGCGGGGAATTACTACCAAAATGCTTGAGCAGTGGATTAGCAGTGATATCATAGAATACCTGGGTACTACAGATGACGTCAGGCAATTTATTGATGAAGCTGATTGCATCGTATTGCCGTCGTACAGAGAAGGAACGCCAAGAACCTTACTTGAAGCTGCCAGTTCAGGGAAACCCATTGTTGCCACGGATGTACCTGGTTGTAACCATGTGGTAGAGAATAACTACAATGGTTTTTTATGCAATTTGAAAGATGCGGAAGATCTGGCAGTGAAAATGTACAACATGCTGCTGCTGAAGGAAGAAGCCCGAGAACTGATGGGCCGGAATGGTAGAAGAAAGGTGGAGATGCAGTTTGATGAAAAATTTGTGGTTGACAAATACCTGGAATCCATCCGGATAATTTGTGCCTGATTTCGTTTTCCGGTTCTTTTTTTAATAGCAGGTTTGTTTAGCTTTGCATTAATTTGCTAACAAACTAACATATTCTTACATGGAATTTAAAGAAACACCTATTAAGGGATTGATTGAAATTTATCCGAGGGTATTCAAAGATGAGCGAGGCTTTTTCTTCGAGTCATTTCAGGAAAAAGCACTTCGTGAGCATGGCATTGATGCAAATTTTGTTCAGGACAATCAATCTTTTTCTTCAAAAGGTGTTTTGAGGGGCTTGCACTTTCAGAATGCGCCTTATGCGCAGGGTAAGTTGGTACGGGTGGTTTCGGGCAAAGTGCTCGACGTAGCGGTAGATCTTCGATTAGATTCTCCTACATTTGGGAAACATTATACGGTGACGCTCGACGGCGAAAGAAATAACATGCTTTACATACCTGAAGGGTTTGCACATGGTTTTGTAGCCCTTGAGGCGTCGGTTTTCTTTTATAAATGTACGAGCTATTATCACCGGGAATCAGAGGGGGGCATTATTTGGAATGATCCAACTCTTGGAATTGACTGGGGGTATGAATCGCCGCTGGTTTCTGAAAAAGACCGTGACCTGCCAACCTTTAATGAGTTTAAAAATAGCCTTTAAGTCAGGTAATTGTGATAATTTTGTATTACATTATGCCTGTTTATCTAATTCAATCTTAGTTTGACAATCGTATACAGAATTTGTGTATTTGTTATAATATCATTTTTTTGCCTGTCTTCTTGTAAAGTATACAGGCAAAATATATTGTTCACCACCGATGATGAACTGATGACATCTGCTGCGGAAACCGCAATTCATGAGGCAGAGAGCAGTTACATTATCAAACCACAAGACTATCTCCAGATTGAAGTATTTACCAACAAAGGAGAGCGGATTATCGACCCCAATTTTGAGCTTGTAGAAGAGAACCTCAACAACAGAAATCAGAGCCGTCCGCAACCTAAATTTCTGGTGCAGGAAAACGGAAGGGTAATGTTCCCGATCATTGGAGAGATACACCTTGCCGGATTGACCCTTCCGGCTGCTGATAGCGTCCTTAGAAAAGAATACAGCAACTACTACAAAGAGCCTTATGTAATCACCACGTACACCAATAAACGTGTGATTGTATTGGGGGCCACGGGTGGGCAGGTTATCCCACTCGTAAATGAGCAAATGAGCGTAATAGAGGTGTTGGCGCTCGCCGGAGGTATTCCCAACGACGCCAGGGGGCATAATATCAGGTTGATCAGAGGCGATCTGAAAAACCCTACCGTGCAGGTAATAGATCTGACCACCATTCAAGGCTTGAGAAAAGCGGAACTGAAGGTAGAATCTGGGGATATCATCTATATTGAACCGGTCAGAAAAATCGTTTCTGAATCTTTGAGAGATATATCACCCATTTTGAGTGTGATAACCAGCATGGTAACGCTAATAGTATTAATTCGAAGATTTTAAAGGATTTGGAAAAGCATAATGATGATAACCACCTGCACAGCTTAGAAGAATCGGGGAGCGATGGTCTTGAAAAACTAGATTTTCAAAAACTGGCCTCCGTATTCAGAAGAAGTATCCTGTGGATTTTTTTCATTCTTCTGTTTACCAACACCATTGCCTATATATACATTAGGTACACCAAGCCGGTGTATGAGTCCTACTCAGACCTGAAGTTAGACGTAAAAAGCGAAGCCAACCTCTTGGGCTTTAATGCATTAAAGGAAAATCAGAATCTAAATAATATCTCGGGAGAGATTGAACTCATCAAATCCAGGTTATTCTTTAATAAAGTAATAGAGGCTGTAGACCTTAACATCACTTATTACGCCGAAGGTAAAATTAATGATGAGGAACGGTACCAGAATTCTCCTTTCGAAGTGAGGGGAAATCTAAAAGACCAGAGTTTTCTGGACCGTCAGATAAAAGTAGAAATTCTAAATCCCACTCAATTTCAGTTGAAGTATGTGATTGGCGATGATGAAATTGTAGAGACCTACCGTTTTGGACAAAAAATTAACAATGCCTGGTTCGACTTCAGTATTTACCTCACGTCGAATTATGATCCTGCAACAGGCAATGCAAGTTATTATTTTATCATCAACAGCGACCGCGCCTTGTTGGATTATGTAAGCAGTAACCTGGTGGTGGAGCCTTTAAATTTGAATGCCAACACCATTCGGATTTCTTTTACCGATTACAACAGGTACAAAGCGCGTGATCTTGTAAATGCCATTGATACGTTATACCTGAACTACACGCAGGAAGAGAAAAATAAAGCCAACAAACAGAGAATAGAATTCCTGGACCAGCAGCTTGCTCAAACTGAAATTCGGTTGGAAGCCTACGAGGATTATATTGAAGATTTTACCATCTCCAACAAATCTTTGGACCTGAAACAGGATATGGGGAGATCCATTATGATGATGGAAGAAATTGACTCCCAAAAGGTGTTGGTTAGACGGGAGATTGAATACTTAAGCAGCCTTGAAAACAGATTGGGTACGGATCAGACGCTACTGATAAGAATGCCTGAAAGTCTTCCAAACGCTGATGTGGTCAACACAGCCGTTGAGGAGCTAAACACACTATTAAACGAAAGGGCAATTTTACTTTCGTCTTATAACCAAAACACCTATGCCGTAGCCAGGAAGAACCAGGCCATAGATCAGGCCACACAAAGCATTAGCGAGAATGTATCCAGGTATAAAACAATGGCATTGCGTGAACTGGATCGGCTTCAAAAGCGGTCACAAATCTTGCAGGAGAGTTTTGAATCATTGCCTTCCAAGAGCACAGAATTCACCAAGGTACAGCGGAATTTCTCTCTGTATGAAGAATTTTTGCTTTCCCTAATGCAGAGCAAGGCAGAATTTGAAATTGCCAGGGCAGGTACTGTTACGGATTTCAAAATTTTATCCTCGGCCACAGTGCCTGCATCACCTATTTTTCCCAATGTGCTCATCATCTATGGCATTGGTGCGGTGTCCGGCATTATTTTATCACTCTTGTTTTTGGGGGTCAGGTACATGCTTCACAACAAAATTAGTAGTTTGCCGGAACTAGAAAGCTTGAGTAAAGCGCCAGTTTTGGGGGTAGTGCCTTTTTACAACAGCGAGAAAATGAAGGTCTCCAAGATGGTAGTGGATAAGAATCCAAAATCTGCCATGAGTGAATCTCTTCGTTCCATCCGAACGAACATGGATTTCATGAGCAGTAAAAAGGATAAGAAGGTGATTGCGGTTACTTCTACTGTGAGCGGAGAAGGAAAGACATTTATTTCGGTGAATATTGGAGCCATTATTGCACTATCCAAACAAAGAGTAGTCATTGTAGACATGGACATGCGGAAACCGAAAGTGCATCAGGCTTTTTCTGAGGAGAATTCTAATAAAGGTATTAGTACCATTCTGATTGACAGGCATGTAGTGAGCGAATGCATCCGCAAAACTACTATACCGGGACTGGATTATATCCCGTCAGGCCCTACCCCGCCCAATCCGAGTGAATTGATATTAAATGATGAACTGGACATATTGCTGGGTACGCTGAAAGAATCATATGATGTAATAATATTGGATACTCCCCCTGTAGGACTGGTTACAGATGGTATTTTGGTAATGAGAAAATCAGATATTTCAATGTACGTGGTTCGTGCAGATTATTCTAAAAAAGCTTTCCTGAAAAGTATAAATAAGTTAGTCACGGTGAATAAGTTTCAGAACCTTGCTTTGGTATTGAACTCACTGAGCAGTGGCCAGGGATACGGCTATGGCTATGGTTATGGCAATCATTACTATGAAGAAACTACTAGGCAAAAAAGTACGTTCTCAGCTTTAAAAAGCTACTTCAAGTAATACAAACCTCCTGAAGTTTAGATATAAGCAAGCAAGATGATTGATTTATTCTCAAGAAAGCCTAAGACTGATGATCCGCACCCACTTGAAGTGGACGTACATTCTCACTTGTTGCCCGGAATAGACGATGGTGTGGAGACATTTGAGGAAGCGATTGAAATACTGCAATTGTTAAAAGGGATTGGGTACAGGAAGGTAATAACCACACCGCATGTAATGACAGAATATTATCCAAACACCCGGGCGATCATTCTGGACAAGTTGCTCCAGCTAAAAGAAGCGATGCAGCAGGCGGAATTGGATATGGTGGTAGAAGCGGCTGCAGAATATTACCTGGATGAATCATTCCTTGCTTTACTTGATACGCCCGAAGAATTAATGGTGTTTGGAAAGAATTACTTGTTGTTTGAAACTTCCTTCATTAATGAACCGGTATTTTTAAAAGAGGCGGTGTTTAAAATAAATTCCCTAGGTTTGCAGCCTGTAATGGCGCATCCGGAAAGGTATATGTATGTACAATCTAATTTTAGGTTGCTTGAGCAGCTCGCTGAGCGAAATTTGTTATTCCAATGTAATATCAATGCCATAGAGGGCTATTATTCAGGAACGGCAAAAAAAATTACCAAGCAGATGATTAAAAAAAATATGGTGAGCTTTTTGGGCAGTGACTGTCATAATATGAAACATGCACTTATAACAAAGCAGGCAATTTCGCATAGGTACATCCAAAAGGCGATAGCCGGGGGTTTGCAAAATAATTTTCTATAAAAGATCTAATATGATACTGGTTACCGGAGCCAACGGCCTGCTGGGCAGTTTTATTTGCGATGTCTTGCACAGGGCAGACATGTCATTTAAAGCGATGGTTAGAAAAACCAGTGACTTACGCCTGTTAAAAAATATTCCATCGAAGCTGATAGTAGAAGGTGACCTTTTTGATGTCCTGCACCTGGAATCTATACTGCAGGGAATTACTACGGTAATCCATTGCGCAGGCTTTGTTTCCTACAATGAGAAGGATAAAAAAGCGCTTTTTCAAACCAATGTAGAAGGAACTAAAAATATTGTAAACGCCTGCCTCTCCACCAACACGCAAAACTTCATTCATGTGAGTTCCATCGCGGCTATTGGACGAAATAAGAAAAATGCGGTGGTGAGAGAAACTACCAAATGGGAAAACTCCCACCTCAATACAGAATATGCGAAGAGCAAATATCTGGGAGAATTGGAAGTTTGGCGGGCGGGAAGCGAGGGTTTAAATGTAAAAATAATTAACCCATCTGTAATTCTTGCACCTTATGGCTGGGAAAGGAGCAGTACAAAATTATTTGATCTGGTAAACCAGGAGTTTCCATTTTACCCGTCGGGCAATTTGAATTATGTTGACATCAGGGATGTGGGGGAAATCGTGATGAAATTGTTGGATGATGGTATAGCAGGGGAACGATTTATAGTGAATGCGGGTAGTGTGAGTTATAAGGAGCTGTTCCAGAGAGTAGCTTCCAAATTTAACAAGCGCGCACCGGGAATAAGGTTATCTTTGCCCCTGGCATGGATGGGGTGGATGTTTGAAAATATTAGGAGTACAATAGCAGGAAGGGAGACGTTGGTAACAAAGGAAACAACCCGCTTATCTTTTACCAAGTCAAGATATGATAACTACAAATCCAATAAAATATTAAATCATAAGTATCGTTCTCTTGAGAATACCTTAAACTGGATCTGTGGGAACTACAATGAGATTGAAGATTTTATATCAGAACCTGATTTTCAGACCTGAAAATTTTGTGAATCGGATTGCAATAGTTACTTATCATTTCGTTACCTTGGGATTGTTATTGACCCTAAATGATATAAAATCATATGGCGAGAGATTATAAAAGAGAGGAGGAGAAGGAGCTGATCAAAAGATTTGATGACTATCTCAAAAACAAGAAATTTAGCTTTTTTGAACTGGATGACTTTATCTTTATAATAGATCATTACCTGCAGGGAGGGAAGTTGAACAAGGCGCTGAAAATATGCAACATGGCTATAGAACAATATCCTTTTTCTATAGATCTGCTGCTGGATAAAGCACAAATTCTGATAAACATAGAAGAGTACGAGGAGGCCATGATCTACCTGGACAAGGCTTCTAATTTGCAACCCAACGATGTAGAAATACTGCTCCTAAAAGCGAATATCCTATCACTCACTGGAAATTATACGGAGGCAATAGAAATTTATGAAAGTGCCCTGCCGCTTACAGAAGAAAAAGATGAAATCTATTATCATATTGGTCTTACCTACCAAAGTTTAACGCAGTATGAGGATGCGATAAAAGCTTATAAGCAAGCGATAGAGCTCAACCTTAACAATGAAAATGCGCTTTATGAACTTGCTTATTGCCTTGATACCATTGGAGAGCTGGAAGGAAGTATATCCTACTACAAAAAATTCATAGATGCCGATCCATATTCCCATTTTGCATGGTATAATTTGGGCATTGTGTATAATAAGCTTGAAAAATACGAAGAGGCCATTCATGCTTATGAATATGCCATTTTGATAGAGGAAGGATTTGCGTCTGCCCATTTCAATATGGGGAATTCATATATGGAACTTGAAAAGTTTCAGGAAGCATTGAACTCGTATAAGCAGACGCTGGAACAGGAAGGGCCAAGTGCAGAAATTTACTTTTGCCTGGGTGCTGTTTATGAAAAAATAGAGCAGTTTGAACTGGCCATTAAATACTACAGGAAAGCGGTGAAGCTCGATACCATGTATGACGAAGCATTATTTGGTATTGGCATGTGTTTAAACAAGCAGGACAAGTGGTATGAATCTATTCATTTTCTGAACAAAGCCTTAAAGCTGGATCCGGAAAACCACTTCTATTGGCAGGCGGTTGCAGAAGCAGAGTTTAAAACCGGCAATATATTATCGAGTCTTGATGCCTATGAAGAAGCCTGCGCTTTGGATCCTGGAAATATTAATATCTGGCTCGACTGGTCATTTATACCTTATGATCAGGGCCATTTTGAAAAGGCCATTGAACTGATTTTCAATGGTATAGAAGAGTTGCCCGAAGCCTCAGAGCTTTATTACCGCGCTACGGCCTACCTGATTGCCGCAGGTAAATACAAAGAAGCCTTCAAATATTTAGAAAATGCACTAATTTTGAACTTTGATAACCATCAAATGCTTTTTGATTTCTTCCCGCGTCTGGAAACGCAAAAAGCCTTGTTTAAAATTATTGATCAATATAGAAAAGAGAATTCCTAGTCCATAGGTCTTGAGTCTACAAACTAGCAAAAAAGGCCAATGGAAAATCACCTAACAAGCTTATGAATTATATTTTAAAAGATATCCCGGAAAGGACGAGCAAGCCGCGACAATCAGGATATACCATGGCAATGGATAAAGGCTTAAGCCTTCGAGAAGTGGAAGATTTTCTTAGTGTAAGTGCCTCTTATATCGACATCGTAAAACTGGGATGGGCTACTTCTTATGTGACGCCGCACTTAAAAGAAAAATTGAAGCTTTACAGGGACGCCGGTATTCCCACCTACTTTGGAGGTACCCTCTTTGAAGCCTTTGTTGTTCGAAACCAGTTTGATGATTACAGACGGGTGCTCGACAAGTACGAGATGACCTTTGCCGAGGTTTCAGACGGGTCTATAGAGCTAAATCATGAAACGAAATGCTCTTATATTACGAAGCTATCCGAACAGGTAACTGTGCTATCTGAGGTTGGTTCAAAAGATGCAGAAAAAATCATTCCTCCCTACAAGTGGATCAAGCTGATGCAGGCAGAATTGGATGCTGGAGCCTGGAAGGTAATAGGAGAAGCAAGAGAAGGAGGGAACGTGGGCCTGTTCCGTGCTACAGGAGAGGTAAGATCCGGCTTGGTTGAAGAAATATTGACTAAAATACCATTCGAGAAAATTATTTGGGAAGCCCCTCAGAAGTCGCAACAAGTTTGGTTTATCAAATTATTAGGTGCCAATGTAAACCTGGGAAATATTGCCCCCAACGAAGTAATCCCTTTAGAGAC